>JBEVOI010000266.1:0-21304 GCA_040507665.1 Burkholderiales bacterium | reverse complement strand
CCCATAGTCTTTTTAGGGTATTTGCCCTGATTCGTCAAGAATCAGGGCGCGCCGCGATTGCCCCGAGCGGCATGGAACTTGCACTTGCAAATTTTTGGCCGAGTGTGAGAATTGATGGCGTGAATCGATGGTCAGCGATAGCTTAGAGCGATGGCTTCAGGAAATCGCGACGGAACAGTTCTCGAAACCAAGAAGAGCAGGGTCAAACCGCCGCCCCTGTTCAAGGTGTTGTTGCTTAACGACGACTACACGCCGATGGATTTCGTGGTAGTAGTGTTGCAGACGTTTTTTTCGATGACCCGTGAACAGGCTACGCAGATCATGCTCAAAGTTCATAGGGAGGGTATGGGAGTCTGTGGTGTCTACCCGAGAGACGTTGCCTCAACCAAGGTCGAGCAGGTCACCGAGTATTCCCGCCAGCATCAACACCCGCTAAGATGCGTGATGGAGGAAACCTAGCATGATCGCGCAGGAACTCGAAGTCAGTCTGCACATGGCTTTTATGGAGGCGCGTCAAAAGCGGCACGAGTTCATCACGGTCGAGCACCTCCTCCTGGCAATGCTCGACAACCCATCGGCGTCCGAGGTCCTTCGGGCCTGCGCCGTTGACATCGATGACCTGCGCAAGCAGCTCTCCGAGTTTGTGGCCGAGCACACGCCCAAGCTCACGCGGGATGACGTCGACACTCAGCCCACGCTTGGCTTCCAGCGCGTCATTCAGCGAGCCATCCTGCACGTCCAGTCCTCCGGCAAGAAGGAAGTCACGGGGGCGAACGTCCTGGTGGCGATATTCGGCGAAAAGGACTCTCATGCCGTCTACTTCCTGCATCAGAAGGGCGTGACGCGGCTGGATGTGGTGAACTTTATCTCGCACGGGATCAGTAAGGTCCCGCAGGCGAGTCAGTCCAAAACCGAGGGCGAGGGCGAGTCCGAGCAGGAGAACGCGGCGGGCGGCGCGCTCGAGACCTACACCATGAATCTCAATGCTCTCGCGCTCGCGGGCAAGATCGATCCCTTGATCGGCCGCGAACGAGAGCTCGAGCGGGTTATCCAGACCCTCTGCCGCCGGCGCAAGAACAACCCGCTGCTGGTCGGGGAGGCCGGTGTAGGCAAGACCGCCATCGCGGAGGGCCTTGCTCGGCTCATTATCGAGGGGGAGGTACCGGATATCCTTCGCCGCTGCCAGGTTTACGCGCTCGACATGGGCGCGTTGCTCGCCGGCACCAAGTACCGCGGCGATTTCGAGCAGCGGCTCAAGGCGGTTCTTAAGCAGTTGCTCGACAATCCGAACGCGATCCTCTTCATCGACGAGATCCACACCCTCATCGGAGCTGGCGCTGCCTCCGGGGGAACGCTCGACGCTTCCAATTTGCTCAAGCCGGCGCTCTCCAGTGGTCAGCTGAAGTGTATCGGCGCGACCACGTACAACGAGTTCCGCGGCGTGTTCGAGAAGGATCACGCGCTCTCGCGCCGGTTTCAGAAGATCGACGTAACGGAGCCCTCGGTCGAGGAGACCGTCGCCATCCTGCGCGGGCTGAAGTCGCGCTTCGAGGCCCATCACGGCGTCAAATACACGGGCAACGCGTTGTCCGCCGCGGCGGAGCTGTCCGCTCGCTACATCAATGACCGCCATCTGCCCGACAAGGCAATCGACGTTATCGACGAAGCCGGCGCAGCCCAGCGCATCCTTCCGCGCGCAAAGCAGCGCAAGGTCATCGGGAAGCACGAGATCGAGGAGATCATCGCCAAGATCGCGCGTATTCCTCCGCACAGTGTATCGACCGATGACCGCAATGCCCTGAAGACGCTCGAGCGTGACCTGACGGCAGTGGTATTCGGCCAGGACAAGGCAATCTTCGCGCTGGCCGGGGCAATCAAGATGGCGCGCAGCGGCCTAGGCAATCCCCAGAAACCGATCGGGAACTTCCTCTTCTCCGGCCCCACGGGGGTCGGCAAGACCGAGGTCGCGCGCCAGCTCGCCTACATCATGGGTATCGAGCTGATCCGCTTCGACATGTCCGAGTACATGGAGCGCCACGCCGTGTCGCGCCTTATCGGCGCGCCCCCAGGATACGTAGGATTCGATCAGGGTGGCCTGCTGACCGAGGCGATCACGAAGCATCCCTACTCGGTGCTGTTGCTGGACGAGATCGAGAAGGCTCATCCCGACATCTTCAACATCCTCCTCCAGGTGATGGACCACGGGACCCTGACCGACAACAATGGTCGCAAGGCCGACTTCCGTAACGTGATCATCATCATGACCACGAACGCGGGGGCGGAGACACTGACCAAGACCAGCATCGGTTTTACCCAGGCGGCCCACGCCGGCGACGAGCTCGCCGATATCAAGCGCATGTTCACGCCCGAGTTTCGCAACCGGCTAGACGCGATTATCTCGTTCGCTTCACTGGATCGCGACGTGATCCTCCGGGTAGTGGACAAGTTCCTGATTCAGCTGGAGAGCCAGTTGCACGAGAGGAAGGTGGACGTGAGCTTTACCTCCGCGCTGAAGGAGTACCTGGCCGAGCGCGGCTTCGATCCGCTCATGGGCGCACGCCCGATGGCCCGGCTCATTCAGGACACGATTCGCAGTGCGCTTGCCGACGAGTTGCTCTTCGGTCGCCTGGCGAACGGAGGCCCCGTTACAGTCGACATCGACGAAAACGACAAGATCAAGTTGGTCTTCGCCGAAGAGCCCGAAGAGCTCGTCACCTGACCAGTCCGTCTTTGTTGCGCTCCCAAAAGGCCGCCTTTAGCGGCCTTTGCATTTGGCTTTCGGCGAATCCGCATAAACTTATGCCCTCTGCCGCCTTGACGTCGTTGGGTGCTGGCAGGACACTGGGCTGAAGGCGTGAACGTACTTTCCGGAGCACAACAATGAAGCAAGTGCTGGCTGCGGCTCTTGGCGTCTGCATCTCAACGACCGCGGCGGCTCAGTCTTCGTCGCCGACTGTCGGTCGCGATCTGGCTGCCGCGTGCGCGATCTGCCACGGCACGAACGGACGGAGCGCCGGCGGGCTGCCGAATCTCGCCGGCCAGCAAAAGGATTACCTCGTGAAGCAGCTGCGCGACTTCCGCGACGGCACGCGACCGGCAACGATCATGAATCAGATCGCGAAGGGTTACACCGAAGAGCAGTATGAGCTGCTAGCGGCTTACTTTGCCGCGCAGACGGCCAAGTGAGCTACGGCATGACGAATACCTTTTCACGTCGCGATTTCATCAAGCTGATCGGTGCCGGCGCCGCGGGCGCGGGTTTCCCGGCATTGCTCTCCGGCTGCGCCACCACGCCCGGGTCGGAACGGCCGGTGGGGCGGGTCATCGTCATCGGCGGCGGGTACGGTGGCGCCACTGCCGCCAAGTACATTCGCTTGTGGAGTGAGCGTCGGGTCGAAGTGGTCCTGATCGAGCGGAACACGCAGTTCGTGTCCTGCCCGCTTTCGAACCTCGTGCTCGGTGGCTCGCGCAACATCGAGTCCCTGACCCTGGGCTATGACAAGCTGCGAGGGTACGGCGTCCAGGTGATTCGCGATGAAGTCACGGTGATCAGCGTCGAGAAGAGGCGCGTGCACCTGAAAAGTGGCCAGGAGCTGCCCTACGACCGCGTGGTCGTCGCCCCCGGCATCGATTTCCTCTACGACCAGATCCCCGGCCTCAACAGCGAGGACGCCCAGAAGCGGGTGCTGAATGCATGGAAGGCTGGCCCGCAGACTGTGGCGCTGCGCCGGCAGCTCGAGGCCATGCCGGACGGCGGAACCTACATCCTGTCGATCCCCAAGGCGCCGTTCCGGTGCCCCCCTGGCCCATACGAGCGCGCCTGCCAAGTCGCGTTCTACTTCAAGCAGGCGAAGGCGAAGTCGAAGGTGCTGGTGCTCGATGCCAACCCGGAGATCGTCTCCAAAAAGGGCCTATTCCTCGCCGCCTGGAAAGAGCTGTATCCCGGGATCGTCGAGTACGTGCCGAACCAGGAAGCAAAGGACGTGGAGGTCAAGACGCTGACCGTCAAGACCGAGTTCGACTCCTTCAAGGGTGACGTGCTCAACGTCGTGCCCCCCCAGCGCGCGGGCAACATCGCTGCCCAGACAAAACTCATCACGGCGAACGACCGATGGTGCGGCGTGAACTGGCAGACCATGGAATCCGTCGCTGTTCCTGGGGTCCACGTTCTCGGCGACGCTACGCTGGCGGCGCAGGCGATGCCCAAGTCGGCGAGCATGGCGAACAATCACGCGAAGATCGCGGCGAGCGCCATTGTCGCCCTGCTGACTGGGAAGCCTTTGGATCATGCGCCGGTGATCTCCAACACGTGCTATAGCTACGTGAGCGCGACCGAGGCCGTGCATGTGAACGCCGTGTATCGCTACAGCGGCGAGAAGAAGACTTTGCTGCCGGTGGAGGGGGCTGGCGGGGTGTCCGCAAAGCGGAACGAGCAGGAGAAGACCTACGCCGACGACTGGGCGACGAACATCTGGGCCGACTCGCTCGGCTGAACTTCGTCCCGCCGGAATCTACGAGGAAGGGAGCGTTCTACCACTCCCTTTTTTCTCGCTGTGTTCCGAGGACGCGCTAGCCAGAACGTCAGGGCGATCTCCCTCTAGAGCTGGGGCAGCTTGCGCAAGGTCTCATCGATCAGCCCCCGCAGCCGCGCCGGTTGCACCGGCTTGAGCAGCAGCTGGTAGCGCCTCGCGTCCGCCTCGCTGATCCGATCCGGTGCCGTGCTTCCGGTCACGAGAATCGCGGGAATCTCGGGGTCCAGCTCTTGGCGCAGGCGATTGATCACGTCGGTGCCGATGATGCCGCCCGCGAGCCGGTAGTCGGCGATGATGAGGTCGGGGATGCGGTTGCATTGCTCCACCGCGGCGATCACGTCGTCGCCAGTGAGCGATCCGATCACTTCTGCGCCCCAGCCGCCAAGTAGTATGCGCATGCCTTCGACGATGGCTTCTTCGTCGTCGATCACGACGATCAGGCGACCTTGCAGGTCTTGAGCCGGCTTCTTTTCCGATGGCACGGGTGCGGATGGGACCACCGGTTTCTCGGCGACCGGAACATCAAATCCGAACACGGTGCCGCGGCCCATTCGGGAGCGCAGCTCGATCCGGTATCCGAGCAGATTGGACATACGCCTTACGATGGAGAGCCCCAGCCCCAGGCCCTTCTTGCTCGTACGCCCGGGGTTCTCGAGCTGGTAGAACTCGTCGAAGATCCTGCCCTGCTGATCTTCCGGGATACCTGGACCGGTGTCCCGAACCTCGATCCGCACCCGGTCGCGACGCCAACGGCATCCCAACAGGACGCCACCTTCGCGGGTATAGCGAATCGCATTGCTGATCAGATTGCGGAGGATGCGCTCCAGCAGGACCGGGTCGCTGTGCACGAAGCGCCGGCTGCCGACGACGGTGAGTTCGAGCCCTTTCTCGCGGGCTTCGGCGCGGAACTCGTTGAGCAGCGTACCCAGCACGCTGCCGATCGGGAAGTCGGACAGGTGCGGCGTGATGATGCCGGAATCGATTTTAGAGATGTCGAGCAGCTCGTTGAACAGGCCCTCGAGCGCCGCGACCGATGCGTTGATGCTGTTCACAACATTCAGCACCTCGGGGTCCTTGATCCTCTCGTGCAGTGCGCCTGCGAAGAGGCCCATGGCGTGGAGCGGCTGCCGCAGGTCGTGGCTCGCGGCGGCAAAGAACTGGGTCTTGGACCGATTCGCCGTCTCGGCTTCGTGTTGGGCCTTCTCCGCCACCGCCTTCTGCCGTGACAGCTGCTCGATGAGTTCCAGGTTCTCGAAGCGCTTTCGTATCGCCTCGGCGATTACGCGGTTCACATTGCGGCCAAACGAGAGCGCGACGGCGAGGACGATTACGCCCGGTGCGACCAGGTAGATCTGCCCGATGCCCACGTCCATGAGCTGGCGCACCAGCAGTGGAATGAGGGTGAGCGGGATCAGCAGGTAGAAAGCCGGCGCGTAGGCAGAGAGCGAAGTCATCGACACTGCCGCGATCCCGAACAGGATGAGCGACAGCACCGACTGGTGCGCGACCGAGCCCGGTACGAACATGATCACGCCGGCGCTGCCCCAGATGCAGCCGGCAGTGGCGGCGGCGATGGTGTAGAGCCTGCCCCAGCGGGGATCCTCGCGCTCGGCGGGCGACGCGCGCATGTATTGCCGATAGTGATACACACGGATCACCTGGTGCACGCACAACGCTGCCCCCCACGCGATCAGCGCGACCTTCGGCACGTGGTTCCACGTCGTCACGACCAGCAGCCCACCTGCCACCAGAGAACCGATCGTGGTGGTCGGTGACTGGAGGTAGACGGAGCGGATCTGCTCCGCACGCACTTGTTGCGCGTAACGGTCGGTGTTTTCGGTCATGAATCGCGTGCGACCCTCACCGCGCCCTTCCAGCGTTCAACGCTTTTCCCGCGCGTGACCTGGGCGCGAACACCGCTTCGCCGCGCAGCCAGAAGTCGAGCGCGTATCCCTCGGAGTCGGTCACGCGCCAGGGTTCGAGGATCGCGTGTCTCTGCTCCTCGCTGTCGAAGTCCGCATCGGTGAACGGCACGCGCTCCGGCGGCGCAGCGTCGCTGCCGGCGAGATACGTGCGTCCTGGCGCGTCGACGTCCGCCGCCTGCATCGTGACCATGTCGACGAGATCGGTCGCCGCTGGCAGCCAGTATCCGTGGCGCAGCAGGCGCGGCAGATCGTCGGCGAGTTTTCGCAACCGATTGCGCGCGGAGAAAACGTCTCGCACCGCCTCACGGTATGCCGCGACGAACTCCGCGGTTTCCGCCTGACGCGGGCGCACCACCAAGGTGTATCCGGTGAAGTCGCGGAGCAGCGCGTCCGGCAAGAAAGCCGCTTCGTGCTCCGCCGCGAGGCGGCGGAAGTACGGCGTCCCGAGAATCGGTGTCTCGAAGCAGAGGAAGGTCGGTACGTGCAGCCCGGATTGCGCAAGGTGGCGGGGAATCGAGCGGATGTAGTCTACGCCGTCGCTGATTGGGCTCACCATCAGTCCCGAAATGACGAGGATGCCGTGGTCGCGGCAGCAGTCGATGGCGGCGCGCGTCTTGTGCGCGGCGTTCTGATGCTTTCCCATCTCGTCGAGCGCCACCGGATTGAAGCTCTCCAGCCCGACGAACAGGATGCGGCACCCGGCGTCCGCCATCAGCCGCACCAGATCGGGATGTGAGATGACGTTGAACGTGACCGCGGCATACCACTGCACCCGCAGCGGTTTGAGCGCCGCGCACAGTTCGCGCAGGTAGCCGAGGTTGCCGCCGAGATTGTTGTCACAAAAGCCCACGACGCGCGTCTTGTGGCGCGGCACTTTCCCCTCGAGTGCGCGCTGGCCTGCGGTGATATCGCGCACGACCGAATGCGCGGGACGCGTATGGTGCCGTGTGCCGACACCCGTCAACACGCAGAACTCGCACGTGAACGGGCAGCCGCGCGTTGCCTCCAGCGCGAAGGAGTGCAGCGCTTTCCCCGCGAGCAGATCGAAGCGCGGCGTCGCCACCGCGGATGCGTCGTAATCCGTGTTTCGGTAACGCGCCTTGAGCTCCCCCGCGCAGAAGTCCGCGTAGAGCGCAGGCACCGTGTGCTCGGGGTCGCCGATCACCACGACGTCGAAGAATGGCTGACACAGGTCGGGATAGCTGCTCGCGAACGCGCCACCGAAGACGGTCTTCGCCCCGCGTTGTCTCCAGTAGTGGGAAATCTGGCGCGCACGGTCGAAGTCGGAATGCATGCAGGAAAGAAACAGGAGGTCGTAGTCCCGGCTCCAGTCCGGGTCCTCCCAAGTCTCGTTCACGACGTCGATCTCGATGTCCCTCGGCAGCAGGCCCGCGATCAGTGGCCCGATCTGCGGTTGCATCGAGACCCGGTTCTTGCGGCCCCGGCGATGGTAGTCGACGTACACGAAGATAATTCCGACGCGCACCGCGGTCTCAGCCCTCGTCGTTGTCCTTCTTGTTTTGAGCGGCGATCGCGGCGGGCAGGCTCACGCCGTCGGCAGCTTCATTCCGAGCTTGCTGACTGCGATCACGGCCTGGGTCCGGTTCATGACGTTCAGCGCTTTGAGAATCGCCGTGACGTGGATCTTCACCGTGCCTTCTGCCAGGTTGAGGTGGCGGCAGATGAGTTTGTTGGGCTTGCCCTGGATCAGCAGCGCCAGCACCTGCGCCTGCCGCTCCGTGAGGCCGATGTCCCGCGGCAGCAGCGCCCGGCCGCTCCGGGCAGCCTCTGCGGCGACCCGCGCCGTGGGCTCAGGTGTCGCGTGGTGCTCGCGCAGGATCTCGGGCGGCAGATACACGCCGCCGGAGAGTACGAGCCGCAGCGCGTTGATCAGGACCTGGGTGGTCGAGGTCTTTGGAATGAACCCCATCGCGCCGCCGTCGAGCGCCTGCATCACCACCGAGACCTGATCCGACGCGGAAAGCACCACGATCGGGATCGCGGGATGCGCCTCGCGCAGCGCCTCGAGCGCCGAGAACCCGTCCATGCCGGGCAGTGTCAGGTCGAGCAGGATAAGGCGCAAATCCGGATGGATGTCCGCGAGGTGGAGCGCTTCCGGGCCGCTTTGCGCTTCGAGCAGCGAGATTTCGCTGTCGAGCGGCTGCAGCACTGCTCGCAGCGCTTCCCGGATCAAGGGGTGGTCGTCGACGATCATCACTTTCAAAGGGTGTGTCCTCCCGGTAGCGTGCGCGCGACGCGTCGGTATGAGCCGCCGCCCGCGGGGGTTGCGCCCTTGAAGTGTAGTACAGCCCGCCCCGGATGGAACAGCAAGGGCGGTCGATAGTCCTAGGACCTTCCTCCTAAGCGCTTTGGCGGTCCCTAAGGCTGGCCAATCTGCGGCACGCTGAGTAGCCGAAGCCCTTCTGGGTGTGCGCTGCCCGTGCCGAAAGCCGCATGCAGTGTCCTCACATGCCTAGCACCTCAGTTCGATTTCAGCAGCGCGTGCGTTCGTAAATAATTCGAATCGGAAGGGAAGCGAAACGGCGCTCTCTTAAACCTCGGTTCGACGGAGCACATCATGGAACACAGCGAAAGCATTCACGCATCGGGTGTCGACCTCTCTCTCTCCGACCGCTTGCAAGGGCTCTCCACGATCTTGAAGGTGATTGGGCTGGCTGCAGGCTACGCGGTGTTCGTCTGGTACACGATGTACCAGGTCGAACATGGATTCTCGGCGCTGATGCCGTTCTCGAAGGGGACCGAGGTCGGGGTACGATCGAGCGAAGCTGCAATCGCGGGCACGGGCCAAGTCACCCACGTCACCGTCGCCGGCACACCGTCTGCAATGCCGCAACCTGCGACCGAACCGGTATCCGCCCGGTCAGGCGGCATCTGACCCGCCGTGACCGCTGCCCTCACGGCGAAATACCGGAATGATGGGTATGTGCTTGGGTCGGGATTGTGGACGAGCAAAGTCGCCGGCGGCTGGATGATCCCGGGGATCTGGTAAGACGGGAGATCGAATTCGCGCTTGATTCACGAACCCGTGTCATTCCCGTACTTGTCCAAGGCGCGAAAATGCCGAAACCCGAAGACCTCCCCGGGTCGCTCCATCCGCTTTGCTCTCGGAATGCGATTGCGATTCGACGCGACCCTGACTTCCGGAACGACATCGGCCGGCTCGTTTCTCCCCTGCGCGCGGCGGAGTCGGCTGCCCCGGCTGTTATCCGGCCCTAAAGCACCATTGCTCGGTTGGAAGGCGAATGCGTACTGGAGTAATAGCGCGAGAAGTGCTATGAATATCGTATAAAGACCCGGCGCCGATGAGCACCGGGCCACTCGCGGAGGCGAAGGAGAAACCTGCCCTTTGATCGCGAGGTGAGGAAGATGCTTGACTACCTCCATACCGTAGGCGTGGCATTGAGCTTGGTCGGGTTGCTGGCCGGCGCTGTCCTGACGCTACTGGGTTCGCCGCGCATGCGGCAGTTTGGGCGGATCCGTCCGCCGATGTGGGGCAAACGG
The DNA here is from genome assembly GCA_040507665.1 of Burkholderiales bacterium. GTDB lineage: Bacteria > Pseudomonadota > Gammaproteobacteria > Burkholderiales > JAEUMW01 > JAEUMW01. The sequence continues at coordinate 11,325 of JBEVOI010000266.1, read as the reverse complement.
GTGAAGAGCCGCGAAGCAGGCGCTTTCCAACCCCTCGATCATCCGGTCTGACCCCGCCGCCCGGTTTCGCGGCGCAGAAATCCAGCGCCAACGTCCTCCACGTTCAGCGTGCTCCGGGATGTCTCCAGGAATGGAGCCATCGACCTACGCTGCCCCACACCGATTCGAGCAAGCGGAGCCGCCACGGCCGGCGCTCCCAAGCCGAGCGCGTGATCTCACTGCTCTCCGCGAAGTCGTGCTCGAAGATCGCCGCGAGTTTCGTCGCGAAGCGCGGATCGTCCACCTCCTGATTCGCCTCCAGGTTCCACCGCAGGTTCCACCGGTCGAGATTGCTCGATCCGACCGACGCCCACTCGTCGCAGAGCACCGCCTTGGCGTGCAGAAACCGCGGCTGGTACTCGAAGATCCGCACGCCATGGCGCAACAGACGTCGGTAGTACCGGCGTCCGGCATGGCGCACGGCAGGGTGATCGGTGTGCGGCCCTGGCAACAGCAGATTTACCTCGACGCCACGGCGAGCCGCGTGGGCCAGAGCGCGGCGAAGCCGCAAAGAGGGCAGGAAATAGGCTGTGGCGATCCAGACACGTTGGCGGGCGACCGCGATTCGGCGGATCACCGTCCGGGTTATCTCATGGCGGAGCACACCGTCGGTTACGGTCACCCTTGCGGGGAATCCCGCATCCAGCGCCGCGGCGTCCGGCCTTGACAAAAGAGCCGCAGGCTGTCCAGCCGAGCGCCAAGTCGAAGCAAACAAATCCTGCCAGTCGACAACGACGGGACCGTGGATTTCCAGCATTGTCTCCCGCCAGCGCATGTGCGGCTCGCGCTGGGGATCGAACTCGTCGGTCACTCCTGCACCGCCGACGAAGCCTACGACGCCGTCGACGACGACAAGCTTGCGGTGATCCCGCAGCAGATTGCGGACACCCTTCTGCCAGTGTAGGGCGTTGTAGAACGCGAGGTCGACGCCGCCGCGTTCGAGACGATGCCGGTCTTCCGGTCGAAGACCGAGCGCGCCGTAGCCGTCCAGCAGCACCATCACCCGCGCGCCTTGCCGTGCAGCACGGATGAGCGCTTCGATGAAGCGGTCCGCGACTTCACCAGACTCGAACAGGTAACACTCGAAGAGGACATGACGGTTCGCGGTCGAGATCGCCTCGAGCATCCGCGCAAAGAAGGCGGGACCGTCCACGAGCAGGTCGAAGCGGTTACCCGCACGCCAGGGATACGCATACTTCGGCTCGATGACTCTCACGATGACCGCTTCGGGACGGCCTCGCACGAGACGCCCCTCAGGCGAGAGCGGCTGCGAATGCGGGCTGTCCTCGCACGGATGTCGGGCAGGAGCAGAGCTTGTGAGGCGTCACGAGGTCGCGATCGGCCGCCGCGGATCGCTGCACCACTCGCTCCACGAGCCCGGATAGAGGCGTGCGCCCGAAAGCCCTGCAATCTCCATCGCGAGCAGGTTGTGGCACGCCGTGACACCGCTGCCACATTGGCTGACGATCTCGGAGGAAAGACGGCCACCGGCGACGAGGTCGAACGCGACGCGCAGCTCGGCTGATGGCTTGAAGCGCCCATCCTCGCCGAGGTTATCCTTGAAGAAGCGGTTACGCGCGCTGGGGATATGGCCCGCGACCGGATCGATCGTTTCGTTCTCCCCGCGAAAGCGGTCCGGGCTGCGCGCGTCAATCAGGCGCAGCTCGGGTGAGGTGAGTTGCGATTCCAGCGCGGCTGCTTCGATGATCATCGAGGTGTCGGGCTGGCCGTCGAAGTGCGCCGGAACGATCACCGGAAGCGCATCCGTTGTCGGCTGACCAGCTTGAAGCCAGGCGCCCCAGCCGCCGTCCAACACCGCCACCGAGCGGTGATCCATCCAGCGCAGCATCCACCATAGCCGCGCGGCGAACGGGCCGCCTGCGTCGTCGTACGCGACCACCTGCTTGGTTTCATTGACGCCCGTGCGTCCAAGCCAGTCTGCGAAGGGGGCCGGATCGGGAAGCGGGTGGCGCCCGTTGCGGCCGGTCTTCGCGCCCGAGAGATCGCGGTCGAGGTGCGCGAAGTGCGCGCCGGGAATATGCGACTCGCGATACGCACGCTCGCCCTTTGCGGTGTCGACGAGATCATGACGACAGTCGAAGACGATCCAGTCCGGATCGTCGAGATGGGCGGCGAGCTGTTCGACGGTGACGAGGGTCTCGAATGGCATGGGCGCTCCTCTCTTGTCTCACGGCTCGTAGGGCAGCCGCTCCATGAAGTAGCACAGGCAATCCTGCCTGATCACGAGCGCGTCCGTAGTGAACATCGCTGGCGTCACCGATCGCTTCAGCTTCAGTAGCCCCCCCTCGACACCGAGGAAGGTTGCGCTCACGTCGCGGCCGAGTTCGTCCGAAACCTGGAGCGTCGCGCCGTCGCTGGTTACCGCGGCGAGGGGTGTGCCCGCCGGAAGATCGCGGAAGTTGAGCGTCTCGATGTCCGTGAAGAAACGAAGCTCGGCGTCGCCCTCATCGAAGCAGAAACCCAGGGAGTCGGGCACCTTGACCGTCGCGACTGTGTGGTAGAGATCGAGGTCGTGCTTCGGGACGGCATGCTCAGGAAAGTGCGACAGATGCAGGCACGCCTCCACGAACTCCGCCGCGTGATCCGCGTTCTCCGTAATCCCTGGCTTGCCGCACTCCACCGTCACCGCGGGACAGTAGGGCGCGAACGCCGCCGATTGCACACCGATCGGACCCTTGAAGCTCACGACGACACGGCTGAAGAGCCGTGCCAAGTGCAGAAACGTTCGGTCGAGCTGACTCACGCAGGCATAGTGCGGATTGAGTCCGGTGTTGTTGTGGATGTCGATGCTCGCAAACACGTGCCGCACGCGCATCTCGTCCACGACCGATTCCATCAAATCCGCGAGGGGATGGTCCGTTTCATCGGTGCCGGGCCATACGCGGTTGTAGTCCGGCTCGTGATCGAGCCGCCGCAGGTTGTGCCGGGCGGCGGCGACGTTGCCGACAAAGATCGAGAGCGCGCGCGGCAGTGGCCTGCCCACATGCTTCCGTAGTACCTGCTGAATCGCCTGCAGACCGGTGTCCTCGTTGCCGTGCAGCAGCACCGACACAAAGAGCGGCTCCGGACGCAGGCCGGGCAGATGGATCAGCGTCGGTCCGGGCAGCACGGTGTGCAGGTCCTTCGCCTGGACTGTCAGGAGAGAGTCGGGGACGTGGTCGAGGACGTGGAGGCTCAGGGTCGTCGAGCGATCCATTACGTCATGCTCCCGACCGGACTCACGCGTCCCACTCATGAACCGGCATGCCGCTGCGCTGATGCTCGAGGTAAGTCGAGGTGAGCTCGAAGAGGTCGTGGCCGTGGGTGTGCAGGTGCTGTCGCTGCCAAGTTGCACCTGTTTGACCGGAACGGACGCGCGCTTCGATCACGTCGAGATAGCGGTCGATCTCATCGGGCTCGAGCCCGAGGCCGTACAGGCCCTCGCGGGCCGCGGGCAGCAGCTCGTCCAGGAGCAGCGAACGCGCGTGGGTCACCGTTCCATCGATCCAGGTAATCCGGGCGGAAAGGCCGTCGCGAGCAGCGTCATAGAAGTTCTCCCGCGCCACATCGAACGGGAGCAGCGTTTCGGGCGCGACCTCGCGGTTCGCGAGGTGTTGGGCGAGACCGAGGTAGAGCGCCGCGTTCGCCATCATGTCGAGCACGCTCGGGCCGCTCGGGAGCGTACGGTGCTCGATGCGGAAGTGGGGCGTGCCGCGCTCATCGAAGCCGACGAGGGGCCGGTTCCAGCGCCAGATCGTACCGTTGTGGAGCCGCAGATGGTCGAGCGTCGCCGCCCCGTCGGGGAACTCGATCGGCAGCAGGCAGGGGAAGAAGGATTCGTTCTCGGCGAAGCATTCCAGCAGCGACGCCCGCACATAGCCGCTGCCAAAGGTGACCCGATGCGCGGGGTCACAAGCCTTCCCGCGTCTGCCCCCGAGCGCGACCGCTTGCTCGAAGAGCGGCACCCGCGTCTCGTCCCACAGGTCGCGCCCGAACAGAAGCGGCGAGTTGCCGCAAGCCGCGACGATCGGGCCCGAAAGAATCAACGAAGCGTTGTAGTAGCGGGCGGCGCGGCTCGCGGGCACCTGCAGGTGAACCTGGAACGAGGTCGTGGCCGCTTCGAGCATGACGTTCCGGTGCTGTGCGAGCAGGTGCTCGCGTCCGCTGATCTCGACCGTGATGGCGCGCCCGTGCCGGGCCCGCATGACCTGTTCGTTGAGGGCGTGGTAACGGTTCAGCGGCGACATGTTCGCCATGCAGAGATCGCCGTCGCGGATCGTGGGCAGGATGCCGATCATGACCAGCGACGCGTCGAAATCGTGGGCGACGTCGACGCAGTGACGCCAGGTGACGGCGAACTCCTGCTCCAGCCGGAGCAGCGCACCGGGGCCGAGCGCCTGGGGCGTGCCGTTCAACTCGACGTTGAACCTCGACAGCTCCGGCACCACCAGACGGTTCGCGAGTGTCGCGAGATAGGCTTCGTTGATCGGGGCCGGGAAGAGGTTGTGGTCGACGAGCCAGGCTTCCAGTTCGAACCCGGCGACGTAGGGCGCCTCTGCCATGGTGGCGGAACGGGCCCACTCGCCGAGCAGTCGCGTCTCGTCCGCCAGGCGGCAGCGAAAGCGCTCGAACGCGGCCGCGTCAAAACAGAGGGCATCGATCTCCTGTCCCATGGCCGGTGCCGAAAGTAGAGCGCGCTTTCAAGCAGGGGCGTGTGCTCTAGACCTTGGAGGCGGGCGCTTCGCCCGACCCGGCCACGGCGGCGCTCACCCACGCGAGCGCCTGGTCGTAGTCCTCGAAGGCCTCGATTTCAGCGTCCGTGAAGAGGCTCTCGATCCAGGCGCTCCAGGTGAGCCACTGGCTGTCGGTGACGACGGCCACGCGCCCGAAGTCGCGCGCGTGGCTGCGGGTGAACTTGAGCTCTTCCCACGCCACATCGAGGGTGTAGCCGATCATGTCCCGCAGGTCGACAAGGAGGTTCGCCTTGCCCTGGAGCTGGATCCGGTGCAGCACCTGCTGCTCCAGGTCCTTCATGTCGGCGAGGGTAAACTCGCCGAGCACGGCCACGTTCATGTAGGTGTCGCTGTTCTGGATCGAGATCATGGGCGGGGCTCCCCCGGGTGGTTTCACGATTATAGGGGAAGGCCGGCCGGTGTCAGCAGGGAAGGGGCGGCGGATCTGTCTCGTTTCGCACGGGACCGTCCCCCGCAATCAATCGAACTCCTGCTGCGGCGCGGCCAGCGTCGCGACAACGCCGCTCGCCACGATGATCGCGATTGCAATCCAGCTGGCGGCCCCGAGAATCTCACCCCACACCAGCACGCCGAGCAGGCTTGCGAATACCACCGTGCTGTAGGCGAGGCTTCCTACCACCAGGGTCTGGCCCTCCTGGTACGCACGGGTCATGGCAAGCTGGGCGAGGGTCGCGCTGGTGCCGAGCCCCAGGATGATGCCTGCGCTCTCCCATGTGATCGCGTGAAAGTCGTGCGCGATCATCCACGCCGCCGCGCCCAGGGTTGAGATCAGCGCGAAGTAGAACACGATCCGCGGTCCGGGTTCTCCGAGCTGTCCGAGCTGCTTCACGTTCAGGTAAGCAATGCTGGCGAAAGCCCCTGAAGCGACGCCGACAATGCCGGCGAGCATCGCATCCGAATCGAACGTGGGCCGGAGCAGCAGCGCCACGCCGATGAAACCGGCGACGACCGCGGCAAGCACCCACGGCGAAACCCGCTCCTTGAGCACGCAGGCGGTGAGCACCGCCAGGAAGAGCGGCGAGGTGTAGTTGAGGGTGACCGCCGTGGCGAGAGGCAGCCACGTAATCGCGTAAAAGTAGAGCATCAGCGATACAAAGCCCGACAGTCCCCGGTACAGGTGGCTGCGGAGGTGTTGGGTCCGCAGGGAAAGGCCGCGGTGTCGCACCATTCCATAAACGACGAACAGGCCGACGAGAGATCGGTAGAACACGAGCTCCGCTCCGGAGAAGCCGCGCTGGGAGCCGAGTTTCACGAACAGCCCCATGACCGCGAAGAGCAGCCCGGCAACGAGCATCCACTGACTGCGCAGGTGCGCCAGGGCGAATCGCATGAGGGGAGGGGGAGCCGGCGGGCAAAAAAATTGGGTGCGGGGTTGGCCCGCACCCAATCGCGTGGGTCCGGAGGGTGGAAGGATCAGGCGCGCGCGGCCGCCAGCTCCGGCTCGACGTGTCGCCGCAGGAACTCGTGGAAGTGCCACACGCCATCTTCCATCGGCGACTGATACGGGCCGACCTCGTTTCGGCCTTCCCGGTGCAGCGCGCGCCGGCCATCCTGCATGCGCAGACAGATCTCGGCGTCCTCGAGAGCGGTCTCGCTGTAGGCTGCGCGCTCGGCCTCGAGCAGCTCCGGCTCGAAGAGCGCAACCTCTTCGGGATAGTAGTACTCGACCACGTTGGTGCAGGCCTCGGGGCCGCGCGGGATGACGTGGCTGATGATCAGCGCGTGCGGGTACCACTCGATCATGATGTTCGGGTAGTAGGTGAACCAGAGCGCACCGTACTTCGGCGCTTCGCTGCCTCGATACTCCAGGAGCTTCTCCTGCCAGTGCTGGTAAGCGGGCGTGCCGCCCTTGGCGAGGTTGGCAGTTACGCCGCAGACTTGCGCGCTGTACCAGTCGCCCAGCTCCCAGCGCAGCATGCGTTCGCAATCCACGAAGCGACCGAGGCCGGGATGGAACGGGACGACATGGTAAAGCTCCAGGTAGACCTCCATGAAGTTCTTCCAGTTGAAGGCGTATTCCACGACGTCGGCGCGGTGGAACAGGTAGCCCTCGAAGGAGAGGTCGCCCGCGATGCCAAGGCCGGCGAGGTCAACAGCGGCATTCCGCTTGCCCTGGAACAGCAGGCCGTTCCAGGTTCTCAGGGCAGTGCGGTCGAGGTTGAGGCAGGGCTTGTTGGGAAAGTGGGGTGCGCCGAGGAGCTTGCCTTCCGTGCTGTAGGTCCACCGGTGTACCGGACACACGATGCTCTTTGCGTGGCCGCGCCCCTGGAGCAGCGTTGCCTGCCGGTGGCGGCAGACGTTGGATAGGAGATTGACACTTTGCGCGTTGCGGACCAGGGCCTGCCCGTTCCCTGCCCAGTCGAGGACGTGGTAGTCGCCATCCTCGGGGACCATCAGCTGGTGGCCGACATAACCCGGCCCATTCGCAAACACGGTTTTCAGTTCGGCGTCGAAGATCTGCTGGTCGAAGTACCAGTCGATGGACAGGGCCTGGGGGGTGGCGGTCAGGGCAGCAGTGGCCAGATCAGTCATATGGCAATTTTTCACCTCTCCGGTACGAGTTGTTGCAGGGAGTTACCACGCCTCGAAAGTCGGAAATTCCGGCTCAAGAGCAAAAAATGGGGCCCGTACTGTACCAGAATGGGGGTCAAAATCAATCTCCTTTCAACGCCCTGCGGGGGAATTCGGATTCCCCTGACGTTGACCCGGACGCGCCGGCTGATATACCTTAGTTCGCTTTAGCTTTCGTCTGCCCGATAACGTTGCCCAAGCCGCCTGCCCAGAACGGGAAACCTCAAAGCTTCGAGGCAGCCCTCGCGGAGCTCGACGGGCTGGTTGCGAGCATGGAGTCCGGTCAGTTGCCATTGGAACAGTCGCTCGCGGCCTACAGGCGCGGGGCGGAGTTACTGCAGTACTGCCAGAGCGCGCTCCAGGCGGCAGGGCAGCAGGTGAAGATCCTCGAAGAAAGTACCCTCAGGCCTTTCTCCAGTTCCGAGCCGTGACTGGTCGCGGCACCTTCGAGTCCTGTCAAGTCTGCCACGTCGCCGCTCCATGCGACCCGACCACAAATTGAACGCGCCATACGCTCACTCCCACCTCCATGAAGTCTCCATGATTGCCGCTGCCCGATCAAGCTTCGAGGTATGGGTTGCGGCGCAGCAGGAGCACGTGGAGACAGCGCTTCGGCACCTGCTGCCGTCGCCCGATGTCGCGCCCGCCCGCTTGCACGAGGCGATGCGCTACGCCGCACTCGGCGGCGGGAAACGGGTGCGGCCATTGCTGGCGTTTGCCTCGGGCGAGCTTGCGGAAGCGCCGTTGGACCGGGTCTCGATCGCCGCATCGGCGGTCGAGCTGATCCACGCCTATTCGCTGGTGCATGACGACCTTCCGTGCATGGACGACGATGTCCTGCGCAGGGGCAAGCCGACGTGTCACATTCAGTTCGACGAAGCGACAGCGCTCCTCGTTGGCGACGCGCTTCAGAGCCTTGCCTTCGAGCTTCTGTCCGCACGGCAGCTTGCGCCGGAGCCGCGGGGACAGCTCGAGATGGTGCGTTTGCTCGCATCGGCCGCCGGTTCGCGCGGCATGGCTGGCGGGCAGGCCATCGATCTCGAGTCGGTCGGCAAGGCGCTGTCGCTGCCGGAGCTGGAGTTCATGCACATCCACAAGACCGGCGCGCTGATCCGAGCCGCGGTCCTGCTCGGCGCGCGGTGCGGGTCTGGCCTCGATGCCGACGGGCTTGCGCGGCTCGACCGCTTCGCGAAGTATATTGGGCTGGCGTTCCAGGTCGTGGACGACGTGCTGGATGCCGACTCGACGACAGCGACCCTGGGAAAGACCGCAGGCAAGGATGCCGATCAGAACAAGCCGACCTATGTCCAGGTGCTCGGAATCTCCAGGGCCCGCGAGCTCGCCCTCGAGATGCGGGCGACCGCGATCGATGCGCTTGCCCCGCTGCGCGTGCGTGCGGAGAGGCTGATCGAGCTCGCAGACTTTATCGTGATGAGAAAATTCTGATGAACGCACCCGAAGTGCGCTATGAACTGCTCGAGTCGATCCGGGATCCCGCGGATCTGCGCAAGCTGTCGCGCAGCGATCTCCACCGGCTTACCGACGAGATGCGACGATTCCTGATCGAGTCGGTCAGCAAGACCGGCGGGCATCTGTCGTCCAACCTCGGCACGGTCGACCTCACGGTGGCGCTCCATTACGTGCTGAACACGCCCTATGACCGCATCGTCTGGGACGTCGGCCACCAGACCTATGCGCACAAGGTACTCACGGGCAGGCGCGAAGGCATGGCGAAGCTGCGCATGTGGCGCGGCATCTCCGGCTTTCCCCGCCGGACCGAAAGCGACTATGACACTTTTGGCACTGCCCACGCTAGCACCTCCATCAGCGCAGCGCTCGGCATGGCGGTTGCTGCCCGGCGCCGCGGCGAAAAGCGGCGTTGCGTGGCTGTCATCGGTGACGGCGCCATGACCGGAGGGATGGCATTCGAGGCCCTCAACAACGCCGGCGCGATGGACGCGAACCTGCTCGTGGTGCTGAACGACAACGACATGTCGATCTCGCGCAACGTGGGCGCGCTCAACAACTATCTCGCGCGCCTGCTCTCGGGGAGCTTCTACTCGGCGGCGCGCCGCGGTGCGGAGAAGATGCTCGGCGTGCTGCCGCCGCCAGTGCGCGAGCTGGCGAAAAAGGCTGAGGAACACATGAAGGGGATGGTCATCCCCGGCACGCTGTTCGAGGAATTCGGCTTCAACTACATTGGCCCGATCGACGGGCACGATGTCGACGTGCTGGTGGACACGCTCTCGAATGTGACCCAGCTCGACGGCCCGCAGTTCCTGCACGTCGTCACCCGAAAAGGCAAGGGATACAAGCTCGCCGAGGAGGATTGCATCCTCTACCACGGGGTGTCGCGGTTCGATCCCGAGCAGGGCATCGTGGCGAAGGGTGGAAGCAAGCCGAGCTACACCCAGATCTTCGGTGACTGGCTGTGCGACATGGCGGACCTGGACTCGCGGCTCATCGGCATCACGCCGGCGATGCGTGAGGGCTCGGGGCTCGTGAAGTTCTCCGAGCGGTTCCCGGACCGCTACTTCGACGTTGGCATCGCGGAGCAACACTCGGTGACCTTCGCCGCGGGTCTCGCCTGTGAGGGCATGAAGCCGGTGGTGGCGATCTATTCCACCTTCCTGCAACGGGCCTACGACCAACTCATCCACGACGTCGCAATCCAGAACCTGCCGGTGGTGTTTGCGCTCGACCGCGCGGGGATCGTCGGCGCGGACGGCGCGACCCACAACGGCAGCTTCGATTTCAGCTACCTGCGGTGCATCCCCAACCTCACGGTGATGGCGCCGGCGGATGAGAACGAGTGCCGGCAGATGCTCTACACGGCGTTCCAGATGAATACGCCGGCCGCGGTGCGCTATCCGCGCGGGACGGGGCCTGGCGAGCCGGTGCAAAAGAGGATGGTTGCGATGCCGATCGGGCGCGGCGAGATTCGACGCGAGGGGCGGGAGGTCGCGATCCTCGCATTCGGCGCCGCGCTTGCGGCGTCTCTGCAAGCCGGTGCGGAGCTCGACGCCACCGTCGCGAATATGCGCTTCGTGAAGCCCCTCGACGGCGACCTCATCGCCGACCTTGCGCAGCGGCACGGGCTGCTCGTCACCGTCGAGGAGAACACGGCGCTCGGCGGCGCCGGAAGCGCGGTCGCGGAATTCCTCGAGTCGCAAGGCATCGCCGCTCCGGTGCTCATGATCGGCCTGCCCGATGCCTTCCTCGAGCAGGGGGATCCCGGAATCCTGCTCCAGGAATGCGGTCTGACGAAGGATGGTATAGTCGGCCGCATCCGCGAACGGCTCGCCAACGAGCAGCGGAAACGCCACGCGGAGTAGTGCCTCTTCTGCTCGCCACCTCTTGAGCGAAGGACACCCATGAGCCTGAAGCCCCAGATGCGCGAAGAGAACGAAATGAACGGCTACCCGAAGATCCGGGAGTACGACGCCGGCGTGACCTCGCGCATCGCCAAGCACTACCAGACGATCCTGCACGAGCTCGGCGAGATTCCGGACCGCGAGGGCCTCGAAAAGACTCCCGAGCGTGTCGCGAAGGCGCTCCAGTTTCTCACCCACGGCTATGGACTCGACCCCGCCGCGATCCTGAACTCGGCGAAATTCCGCGAGGACTACCAGCAGATGGTGCTGGTGCGTGACATCGAGGTGTACTCGTTATGTGAGCACCACATCCTGCCCTTCTTCGGCAAGGCGCACGTGGCCTACATTCCGAAGGAGCACATCGTGGGGCTCTCGAAGATTCCGCGCGTTGTGGACGCGTTCGCGCGCCGGCTCCAAGTGCAGGAACGCCTTACGACCCAGATCCGGGACTGCATCCAGGAGACCCTGGACCCCTACGGTGTCGCCGTCGTGATCGAGGCCCAACACATGTGCATGACCATGCGCGGCATCCAGAAGCAGCATTCCGTCGCCACCACCTCGGCGTTCACGGGCGAGTTCTACACGGA
>JBEVOI010000220.1:0-4768 GCA_040507665.1 Burkholderiales bacterium | reverse complement strand
GCTCGACATGTGCCGCACGCGTTACGAGTCGGTCGGGCGCGGGGCGGATTTCACTGACCACTTCGCGCTATGAAAGGAGGTCGATCTCATGGACAACTCCGAACGCTACTCCGCCTCGGCCTTGCAGCGCTTCGCCGAAGACTTACTGCGCAGGGCGGGGATGAGCGATGCGCTGGCCGATGCGGTTGCCATTACGCTGCTCGATGGCGATCTGATGGGGCATGACACGCACGGGCTGGCTTTGCTCGCGCCGTACATCAAGGAGATCGAGAGCGGTGCGATGACATGCACCGGCTCACCGGAGGTGATTTCCGATCGCGGCGCCAGCCTGCTGTGGGATGGGCGGCGCTTGCCCGGGCCGTGGCTGGTGCTGAGTGGCATCGAGGCACTGACGCCACGTGCGCGAGAATACGGCAGCGCCACACTGGTCGTCCGCCGCAGCCATCATATCGCCTGCCTGGCGAGCTACCTGCTGCGTGCCGCCGACGCGGGATTCATGATGCTGCTGGCCAGTTCGGATCCCTCCAGTCAGAGCGTGGCACCCCATGGCGGCACGCGTGCCGTATTCACACCGAATCCGATCGCGGCCGGCATTCCGACCTCGACCACGCCATTCCTGATCGATATCTCCTCGTCGATTGTCACGAACGGCATGAGCGCGCGCCTGCACAAGGCGGGCCGGCAATTCGACGAGCCCTGCCTGCTCGATGCCGACGGTCATCCGAGCTGTGATCCCGCCGTGCTCGCGGCCAACCCACCCGGCACCATCATGCCCCTCGGCGGCATGACATGGGGGCACAAGGGTTTTGGCCTGGGTCTGCTGATCGAAGGATTGACGGGGGGCCTGGCTGGTTACGGCCGTGCCGATCCCGCCGAAGGCTGGGGTGCCACGGTGTTTCTCTCACTCTACGACCCGGACGCATTCGGCGGCAAGGCCGACTTCCTGAGGCAGACCGATTGGATCGCAAGTGCCTGCCGCAACAATTCACCACGCCCCGGCTTCTCGTCCGTACGCATGCCAGGTGACCGGGGGCTCGCGCGAAAGCAGGAGCAGCTGCGCGATGGGGTGTTGCTGCATCCGACGATCCCGCCGATGCTGCAGGATTGCGCTCGGCGCTACGACATGTCGGGTCCCGCACCGCTGAGTGCGGGGTGAGCAGCGTCGCGCCAAGCTTGCGGTCGGGCCGAGTTCTCCTGCTCGCGTGCACCTGTCACCGGTGCGCGCGGAAGTAGGCCTGGAACGCCTCCGCGGGCAGGGTGGGTGAAAAATACCAGCCCTGCGCCATGCTCACACCCGCCTCCTTCAGGATCTCGACCTGCCGGGCGGTCTCGACACCCTCGGCGATCACCTGAACGTTCGTCGCCTTCATCAAAGCCCGCAGACCCGTGAGATTCGCGGGCGCGCCCTCCTCATCAAGCAGCGAATCGGCGAACGACTTCGGGAGCTTGATGATGTCCACGTTCACCCGGGAGAGCACCAGGAGATTGGCGTCGTTGATTCCGACATCGTCGAGCGCGACGCGTACCCCGGCCGCTCGCGCCTTGTTGATGGCAGCCACGCCGATGGCGTCGGGAACCCCGTGCTCGGTGATCTCCAGCACGATCCTGTCGAGAACGTCATTGAGCCCTGCGCTGGTCGCCGCGTACTCGAGCCCGCCGCGGCCCAGGATCTCGGGCGGCACGTTGATGCTGATGTGCGCATCGGGGTTCGCGCGCAGCCACGCACCCAGCTCCCGCGCGACGGTCTCGATGACCCAGTAGGTAATGCGCCCGGAGAGCGGCGTGTCCCTTATCAGCTCCATGGAATCGAAGGGATGCACGATCCCGGATGCACGGCGCCACCGGGTGAGCGCCTCGGCCCCCACGCAGTTGCCCCCCGCGAGGGCTATCGTGGGGAGGTACTCGACGAAGAACTCGCCGCGGTTAAGTCCCGATCGGATGGCTTCAAGGTCGATCATGCTCACCTGCCTTCACTGCTTTGTTGCGGAATCCGGATGCGGCGGTTTCACCGCCGGCGCCTCGTACCACTTCTCCTTCGGCACAAACACCGTCTGCGGCGGCTGCACCACGAAGTGCGGAGACAAGATCTGCACCCCGTATTCGTTGAAGACGTCCTGGATGTTCCCATGCAGGTCGCTCATCGCCCGCGCCCGTTTGACCGGCGCGGAGGAGCCCGCCTGGGCAACCAGCCGACAGGGCGAGACTGAAAACGAGAGTCGCAACCGCCGCCCTGGCGAGCGCCAGCAGCATCAGTTCGAGGTTCCGGGCCTCCCTGGTCTCGTCGATGGCGGTGGAGAGCCACCGCTGCGGCGGTCGTGGATTCGAGCGTCTCTCCCGCGAGCGCGGTCACATCGCCGGGGCTTATCAGGAAGACCAGGGCGCCGCCGATCTGGACGGCGATTCCCTCCGCCAACTTCTCGGTGGTCACGGCGCCGGCTCCCCCTTCGACAACGCGGCAGCAATGCGCTGCTCGGCGCCTGCGGCGCGCGCGGCCGGCGAGTAGCCGAGAAAGGGCACACGCATTTCGAAGATAGTCCGGTTGTTGACTACGACCGGCACCGGAGCTGCCCGGGCTGCGGACGCGCCTTTTGCAGCAGGCTCTACGCCCTGCGTCTCGTCTGCTAGCGCGAACCGCCCGCCACCCATCAGCCCGGCAACCAGCACTAGTAACCCGGCAAGCCAAGTAATCGTCCCGGGCCAGACGCTCTGCCGTTTGGAGTTTGTATTCATGAGCGCTGACATGATGCCGTGCAATCCCTTGAACTCAAAGGGCTGGACGTGGGGAGAATTTGACCCGCACGCTTTTCCGGCCGCACTTCGATGCCGTAGACTGCGGCAACCAAGCAACGGGACACCATGCATGGCGAAGTGGCTCATTACCGTCGGTGTTATCTTGCTCCTCCTCGGCATCGCGTGGCCGCTCCTCAGCAAGCTCGGACTCGGTCACCTCCCAGGCGATGTCCGCATCGAGCTCAGGGAACCTCTGGATCTTCCGCCGTTAGCGTGAGCAGCGCACCGACAGCAGGACCGGAATCCGGCCGCGACGCGCAGCACACGGCGACCGGCAGCCTCGCGGGCTTCGACTTCGACACCCCCGTCGACCGCCGCGGCACCGGCAGCCAGAAGTGGGAGAAGTACGCTGGCCACGACATCATCCCGATGTGGGTGGCGGACATGGACTTCCGCTCGCCACCCGCAGTAATTGCGGCACTGCAGGCGCGGGTTGCCCACGGCGTCTTCGGTTATACATCGGCGCCGCCTGAGCTGGCGGAAAGCATCGTCGATCACCTCGCCCACGACTATGGCTGGCGCATCGAGCCGCAATGGATCGTCTGGCTACCGGGACTCGTGACCGGGCTCAACCTGGCGTGTTTGCTGGCGGGCGAAGCAGGCGATGCCGTGATTACACTGACGCCGATCTATCCCCCTTTCCTGTCGGCGCCGCGCCACGCGCAGCGTGAGTGCATCCGCGTGCCTCTGTTGGATGACGGAGCCCGGTGGGTGATCGACCTTCATCGGCTCGAATCGTCCATCACTGCTCGAACGCGGATGCTGCTTTTCTGCAATCCACACAACCCGGTCGGGCGCGTTTACACCCAGGACGAGCTGCAATCTATCGCGGACCTCTGCCTGCGTCACGACCTGATCGTCTGCTCGGACGAGATCCACAGCGGACTCGTTCTCGACGGGGACAAGCGGCACCATCCCATGGCGGCACTTTCTCCCGAGATCGCGGCGTGCTCGCTCACCCTCATGGCGCCGAGCAAGACCTACAACATTCCGGGGCTCGGTATGTCGTTCGCCGTGCTGTCCGACGTGCCCTTGCGCCAGCGACTGTATCAAGCGATGGCCGGGTTCATACCATCGGTGAGCGCACTCGGATTCACGGCAGCGTTGGCCGCGTACCGCGACGCCGAAGCATGGCGCGCGGCTTTGCTCGATTACCTGCGCGGCAATCGCGATCTCGTGGAGCGGCACGTCGCCGCCATGCAGGGGCTGTCGATGCACCACGTAGAAGCAACGTACCTCGCTTGGATCGACTGCCGCGAAAGTGGAATCGCAGACCCTCACCGCTTCTTCGAGCAGGCGGGCGTAGGGCTGTCCGACGGCAGGGACTTCGGCAACGACGGCTTCCTACGGCTCAACTTCGGCTGTTCGAGGGTACTGCTGGGAACGGCGCTGGAGCGGATGTCGGCCGCGCTCACGCGGCGCTGACCAGCCAAGCGTCGTGCATCGCCAGACCTATCGCTATTACGACCTCGTGATGGCCACGTTCGTCACGGTGCTCCTGTGCGCGAACGTCATCGGGCCCGGCAAGGTAGCAACGCTATGGGGCTTCACCTTCGGCGCAGGCGTGCTGTTCTTTCCGGTGTCGTACATCTTCGGCGACATTCTCACCGAGGTTTACGGTTACGCCCGCGCGCGGAAGGTGATCTGGGCGGGATTTGCAGCGCTCGCCTTCGCGTCGTTCATGAGCTTCATCATCGTGAAGCTGCCACCAGCCGCCGGGTGGGGAAATCAGCAAGCGTACGAAGCGGTGTTCGGACAGACGCCGCGGATCGTGTTCGCCTCGCTCATCGCGTTCTTCTGCGGCGAGTTCGTGAACTCGTTCGTGCTTGCGAAAATGAAAATCTGGATGGAAGGACGCCGGCTGTGGATGCGCACCATCGGCTCCACCATCTTCGGCGAGGGGGTCGACTCGCTCATCTTCTATCCGCTGGCGTTTTTAGGCGTGTGGCCCGCCAGCCTCGTGCTCACCGTGATGGGA
>JBEVOI010000112.1:0-9157 GCA_040507665.1 Burkholderiales bacterium | reverse complement strand
TGTCCAACCAGGATGCAAGCTCTGGACGCGTCCCTGGCGGTGGCGGTTCTTCGGTCAGCTGCGCTTCTCGAACCGTCAAGGTCAGGTTGGGTGATCCTCTGGCTCATGCAACGTCTCTGTGCAAACTTTCATGGGGTGCTTCGACCCTTCCCCATCCAAGACGTTTCCTCGGGGCAAGTGGCTGGGGATTCGGAGTCGTCCCCCTTGTCGTCCTGGACAGGATGTTCTATACGAAATACGTAGCCAAACGGATCTGCAGTTATGAATCGAGCCCACCGATGGAAATTGCTGGCCGGCGCCTGCTCTGCCACCGGCCTGATCGCCGCAGCGGCATTTGGTGCAGGTCGGCTCGTCGATGACCCTCCAGAGCCACCAACCCTCGCCGGACTTTCCGTCCGGGGTTGCGCACAGCCGCAAGGTCGCAAACCGGATGCGAAGGTCTTTTTCAGGCTCGCGGCGGCGAAGACCGAGGTTCGGCCGTTTCAGGCTTTGCCCGAACAGGTTACCGATGCAAGAACCCCCGGGGACAATCCTCCGCTCATGGCGGGTCTGGGCACGCTCAGCTATCCGATCACCACGTCGAGCCCGCTGGCCCAGCGATATTTCAACCAGGGGCTGCGGTTGGCCTTGGCTTTCAACCATGCGGAAGCCCGGCGCGCCTTCCGCAAGGCGTGGCAACTCGACGCCACGTGCGCGATGTGCTTCTGGGGCGAGGCGCTGGTCCTCGGCCCGAACATCAATGCGCCAATGGATCCGGCGGCAGTCGAACCCGCCACCGCGGCGGTCAGGCGGGCAGTTGGGCTGAAAGGCGTTGCCACGCTCCGGGAGCAGGCATTGATCGAAGCGCTCGCCGCGCGGTATTCGGACGATCCGAAGGCGGAGCGTGCAGCCCTCGATGCAGCCTATGCCGACGCTATGCAGAAAGTGGCAGCGCGATACCCGAAGGACCAGGTCGTCGCCGTGCTCTACGCCGAGTCGCTCATGGATCTCAGCCCTTGGGATTACTGGGAGGCGGGCGGGACGATACCGAAAGGACGGACGGCCGAAATCATCGCGACGCTGGAACGGGTGCTCAAGGTGAATCCCGATCACACCGGCGCCATCCATTACTACATCCATATGGTCGAGGCGTCGAGGGCACCACAGCGCGCCGAGCCTTACGCCCGCCGCCTCGCCGCCACGATGCCGGCAGCAGGACATGTAGTGCACATGCCGTTTCACATCTATTACCGGATCGGGCTGTACCGCGACGCGCTCGCGGCCAACAAGGCGGCGGTCGCGGCGGACGAAGCGTACATCGTCAAGATGGCGCCCAAGGGCATCTATCCGCAGGCCTACTACCCGCACAACGTACATTCGCTCATGGTGTCCGCCCAGATGGCCGGAGAAGGAACGACAGTGATCGAGTCCGCTGAAAAACTCGAGCGGATCGTGTCGCCGGAAGCGGCGCGTACGATCCCGTGGGTGCAGCCGATCAAGGCGGCGCCCTATTTCGCCCACGCGCAGTTCAGCGAGCCCGCGACCGTTCTCGCGTTGCCAAACCCGGGGGATGCCTTGCCCTACGTGCAGGCGATGTGGCACTACGCGCGCGGCGTCGCATTCGCGGCGAAGCGCGACACCGGAAGCGCGAAGGCGGAGGCGGCCGCGATTCTGCATATCGAGGAGACGGCGGACTTCGCGGACCTTACCGCGGGAGGCGTGCCGGCGAAGGAGGTGCTGCGCGTTGCGAGGCACGTGGTCGACGCCCGCATCGCGCAGTCGCAGGGCGACTTCGCGACCGCAGCCGCGGAGTTCGAGCAGGCAGTGGTCGTCGAGGACCAACTCGTGTACTCGGAGCCGCCGTTCTGGTACTACCCGGTGCGCCAGTCTCTCGGCGCCGCGCGTTTGCGTATGGGTGATCTCGATGGAGCCGAGGAGGCGTTTCGCGCAAGCCTGGTTCGCACCCCGAACAACGGATGGGCGCTATATGGGCTCATGGAGGTCTACCGGCAGCGCGGCGACACGCGCTCGGCGCGGGCGGTCGAGAAGCGCCTGCAGCGGGCGTGGCTCGGCGACCGCGCGCAGCTCGATCCGGCACGGTTCTGACGGCGTCTTCAGCTCTCGCACGTGCGAAGGTGCGCTGTGTCGTTGATTCCCGACATAAAACGCGTGCCGGGGGCGGTCGGCTTGGCCGTATAATGGACATTCTCGGACCAGGATCGAGAAGCGAAGCCCATGCGAACTGTCGGCATGGTCTTTTTTCGGCTGCGCTGTTCACCCGCTCACTCGGGTGCTATAACGCGCCTGCCTGTTAAGGCGATCCGCCTGACGGAGCAGAAACTTCTCGCAGTTCATTCTAGTGACAACCCTGCAGTGCGAGCGCGCTCGCCGAAAGCGCGATCTTCTTTCTTTGGCTCAATGGTACGGGGCTTCGCGCACTCCGAGGATTCCGTAAAGCGGCAAATGATCGATCTAGAGCACAAACGTGCATGGCTCGCGGTCGTGCGGGCCGGCACCACGGTCGAGCGTGACCGAATGCGCGCGCGGGGCTTCACGCTACTCGAGCTGCTGGTGGTCATGGTGATCCTCGGGCTGCTCGTCGGGTACGTTGCCCCTCGATACTTTCAGCAGGTGGGAAAATCGGAGGTGAAGATGGCGCAAGCGCAGATCGACAGCTTGCAGAAGGCGCTCGACGTCTATCGCCTCGACACGGGTCGCTATCCTTCGACGGACCAGGGGCTCAAGGCACTGGTTGAACGCCCGACGAACGAAGCCAAATGGGCAGGTCCCTACTTGAAGAAGGGCGTTCCGCTCGACCCCTGGGGTCACGCGTATTTGTATCGCTATCCCGGGGAACGCAGCGAGCTTGACCTCGTCTCCCTCGGGAAGGACGGCCAGCCCGGAGGAACGGGAGAGGCTGCCGACATCACGAACCACTGACGCGAATGCGATTCGAGTTGAAGGCCCTCAAGGGCCGCCAGGGGTTGGAAGCACTGATGCTGGACGCACGCGATGCGGACGATGCCGTCCGGCAGGCGAGCGCGCAGGGCTATACCGTGCTCTCGGCGCGCCGCAGCTTTTCCTGGGACGCGCTTCGCCCCCGTTCCTCACCCGCGTTTCCGCTTGCCCTCTTCAGTCAGGAGCTCGTCTCGCTGCTACAGGCGGGCCTGAATCTCGTGGAAGCGCTGGAGACGCTGGCGGAGAAGGAGGAACGCTCCGAAGCTCGGACGATCATTCGCGGCTTGCTCAAGCAGCTCTACGAGGGACGTTCGTTCTCCCACGCACTCGGCGCGTTCCCGCGCGTCTTTCCACCGCTCTACGTCGCGACGGTGCTCGCGAGCGAAAAAACGGGTGACCTGCCGGAAGCGATGTCACGCTTCGTCGCGTACCAGGCGCAGCTCGACATCGTTCGCAAGAAGCTCGTCGCAGCGTCGGTGTATCCGGCGCTACTGATCGTTGTCGGCGGCGCGGTGATGCTGTTTCTTATGGGCTACGTGGTGCCGCGCTTCAGCCACATCTATGAAGACATGGGAGGCAACCTGCCGGTGCTTTCCCAGTGGTTGATGAATTGGGGCAAGATGGTCGAATCCAATGGCATCCTCGTCCTCGCGGTCGTGGTGGTTCTGGCTGCGGTGACCACGACGCTCGTGCGGGAGCGCGGCGTGAGACAGTGGATCGCCAACAAGGTGTGGAGCCTCCCGGGCGTGGGCCAGCGCTGGCGCATCTATCAACTGGCGCGGTTCTACCGGACGCTGGGCATGCTGCTACGCGGCGGGACGCCGATCGTGCCCGCTATGGGCATGGCCTCGGGATTGCTCTCCGTCGCGTTGCAGGAGCGCCTGGGCGGCGCGTCGGTGGCGATCAAGGAAGGGCAGTCAATCTCGCAGGCGATGGAAGGCCACGACCTCACGACTCCGGTCGCTCTGCGCATGCTGCGCGTTGGTGAGCGCACCGGCCGCATGGGAGAAATGATGGAACGGATCGCCGCCTTCCACGACGACGAAACCGCGCGCTGGGTAGAGCTCTTCACGCGCCTCTTCGAGCCGATTCTGATGGCGGCCATCGGCATCGTCATCGGCGTGATCGTGGTGCTGATGTACCTGCCGATCTTCGAGCTCGCGGGGGCCATCCAGTGACAGCGGTTGCCCCGGTTGCCGATCGCGCGCTGCCGCTCAAGCCGGAAGAGCTTCGCCGCGCCAAGGAGGAGGCGGCCAACACCGGGCGGCGCGTCATGGAGGTCCTGGAGGAGCGGACGGGACTGCCACCGACCAAGCTCGTCGAAGCGGTCGGGCTTACCCTGCATTACCCGACCACGACCATGGACGAGCTCCACCAGCTCGTTCCGGCGTTCGATTTGCTGCCTTTCGCCGAAGCGCTACAGCGCGAGTGCATCCTGTTCCAGGAGCAGAGTCGGGGCCACTGCCTCGTTTTCTCCGATCCGTTCGCCGCCCATTTTCGACGCTGGGCGGAGGAGCGGCTGCCGATGCAATTCACGTGGCGTCTCGCGCACCCGGCTGATGTGGCTGCCTACCTCGCGCGCCACGAAGATGGTCTGCGGGCGATGGACGCGCTGCTGCCCACGGCCGGGTCCCAAGGCGGGACCGCAGCGGCCCTGGATGACCTCTCGCTCAAGACCATCAGCGAGGACACCAGCCCCGTGATCCGGCTCGTGCACTCGACGTTGTACGATGCGTTGAAGGTGGGCGCGAGCGATATTCACCTGGAGACCGTGGCCGATGGCCTCAACATCCGCTACCGGATCGACGGTGTCCTTAACTCCGTGGGGACCATCAGCGGCGCCGGTCTCGCCGAGCAGGTGATCTCGCGCATCAAAGTCGTGTCGGAGCTCGACATCGCCGAGCGCCGCATTCCCCAGGACGGGCGCTTCCGGGTGTCGGCGCGCGGGCGCGAGATCGACTTCCGCGTCTCGGTGATGCCGAGCATCTTCGGCGAAGACGCCGTGGTGCGTATCCTCGACAAGCAGTCGCTGTCCGATCTCGCGCGTGGCCTGAGCCTGGAGCAACTGGGCTTCAACGAAGCGGCGAAGGTGGTCATCCGGCGCCTCTCGAACGAGCCTTACGGCATGCTGCTCGTTACCGGCCCGACCGGAAGCGGGAAGACCACGACGCTTTACGCGACCATCTCCGAGATCAACCACGGCAGCGACAAGATCATCACCATCGAAGACCCGGTGGAGTATCAGCTGCCGGGTGTGCTGCAGATCCCGGTCAACGAGAAGAAGGGCCTGACCTTCGCGCGCGGGCTGCGCTCGATTCTGCGCCATGATCCGGATCGCATCATGGTGGGCGAGATCCGCGATCCCGAGACGGCTCAGATCGCGGTGCAGGCGGCCCTCACCGGCCACCTCGTCTTCACCACGGTCCACGCCAACAACGTCTTCGATGTGATCGGCCGCTTCCTGCACATGGCCGTGGACCCGTATAGCTTCGTTTCCGCGTTGAACGGTATCCTCGCCCAGCGGCTGGTGCGCGTGCTGTGCACCGGGTGCGCGATCGACGATCGGCCGGATGCCGACTTGCTCGCCCGATCGGGCCTGGGCGCCGGCGACGTGGGCAACTTCCGCTTTCGCATCGGCAGGGGGTGCGGCCACTGCCGCGGCACCGGCTACCGGGGTCGCAAGGCGATCGCGGAGATCATGGTCCTCACAGACGAATTGCGCGAGCTCATCGGAGGCAGGCGGCCGATCCGCGAGGTCAAGGAAGCCGCGCGCCGCGCGGGCACCCGCCTGCTGCGGGAGAGCGCAATCGAGCTGGTGCAACAAGGCGAGACGAGCCTGCTGGAGATCAATCGTGTCACCTTTGTGGCGTGACCGTTTCTGCGTCTCGCTCGCGCCGGGGCGCGTCGCGCTGCTCCGGTTCGCCCGGGGCTGGGAGCCGAAGCTCGTGCGCAGCGACGTTCTCTCCGACGACTTCGGCGCCGACGACTTGAGCGGGATGGCGCCCATCAAGCTGCTCGCGACGATGCTTGCGCAGGAGAAACCTGGATTCGCCGACGCCAACGTTGTTCTCTCAAATCACTTCGTGCGCTACATGGTGCTGCCGTGGAGCGCGGAGGCGGTCGACGATCGCGACTGGCAAGCGCTGGCGCAGCACCAGTTTCGGGTTGTCTACGGCGATGCCGCCCTCGAATGGGTGACGGCCGTGCAGTGGCAGGGGCCGGGGCGGCCGGTGCTCGCGTGCGCCTCGCCACGGGTGCTCATCGATGGACTGAAGGAAACGCTGCGGGCGGCTCGCCTGAGGCTTGGATCCTTGAGTCCGTACTTCGTGGCTGCGTTCAACTTTTGTCGTCCTCGCCTCCCCCAGGATGGATTCTGGTTCGGCGTCGTGGAGCCCGGCCGATTCTCGTTCGGCGGGGTCGAAAGCGGAGGCTGGGCGAGCATCGCGAGCCGGCGCGTGGGCACTGACGGAGCGCCACGCCTGACGCAAACGCTGGAGCAGGAGGTGCTGGGCGGCGACAGCGCCACGGAGCGCGGTCCCGCGTTCATCTTTTCGCCGGAACAACCCATTGCCGCAGAGGAGAACGACGAGACCTGGAGCTTGGAGTTCCTCTCTCTCGGCGACCGCGTGCCGGTCTTGGCCGATGGCCGGCTCGCCGCTGCGCTGACGGCCCTGGCGTGATATGCGACGGCTGAGTCTCGACTTTCATCGCGGGGATACGCGCGGTCGACTCCTGCGCTTCACAATCCTCGCGCTCGGCGTGATCGCCGCCCTGGCGTGCGTCGTGCAGTTCCAGGCGTTGCGCAAGGAGGCGACTCTGTGGGATGCCAAGCTCGAGGATCTCACGCAGCTCGCCAAGCGGAAGGCGATTCCCCTCGGCGTTTCGACCCGGGACGGTAAGGTGTCGGTGGAAGAGGTCAAGCGCGCGAACCTCGTGCTGGAGCAGATGACGGTGCCGTGGGGCGTTCTGTTTTCCGAGCTCGAAGCGACTGCAGGAGACGGTCTGGCGCTGCTCGCGATTCAACCCGACGTGCCAAGCCGGCAGGTGCGCATCGCTGGGGTTGCCGCAAGCCTCCCGATGGTAACGCAGTTCGTGACGCGCCTGGAGGCGCAGCCGCACCTGGGTCGCGTGCATCTGGTCGAGCATGAAATGCGGTCTGGGAGTGCGGGCAAGCCGGTGGCATTTTCAATTCTCGCTTCGTGGGTGGACGGAAAGTGAAGGACCTCATGTGGTTTGTGCGCCGCGAGGTGCGTTCGACGGGATGGCCTGGTATGGCCGGGTTCGCCCTGATCGCATTCTCGGTGGCGATCTTCGCGTCTGCGCTCGTCCCCTTGCACACGCGCATCAAGGAGGCTAAGGCCGACGTCGAATCGCTCCGAACCAAGCTGCATGCCGCTCCATCGGCGGCCGGATCGAGCGCGAGCGGGGACCGGCTCGCAAACTTCTACGCCTTCTTTCCGCCGCTCAACTCGACGCCAGATTGGCTGCGGCGCATTTTCGCCCTGGCCGAGGCGCAAGGGTTGCGGCTCGAAGCCGGCGAGTACAAGCTCACCCGGGAGCGGGATCTCCAGCTCTCGCGGTATGAGCTCAACCTTCCGGTGCGCGGGAGCTACGCGCAAATCAGGGAATTCGTCGCGCAGGTGCTTACCGAAGTGCCTGCCAGTTCGCTGGATGAGCTCAGGCTGAAACGGGACGATCCTTCCAGTTCGACGGTGGAGGCCCGGATCAAGCTGACGCTGTATCTCGGCGGGGAGAAAGCGTCATGATCAGCAAGAAACAGCGTTGGTGGGGATTGCTGGGAACGCTCGCACTGACCCTGCTCGCGGTGCAGTGGGTCGACAGCGGAGAGGCACCGCCCGCGGCGCCCACCGGCGATTCAACGCAGTCCGAGGCCACCGGCAACGCGCGCGCGGCGACGGCGCCGGCGCCCGAAATCCGGTTGGATCGGCTGCGCAGGGAACCTTACCCAGCGCTCAAGGCAGATCTTTTCCGGGGCGATCTGCCACTTTCCGAGGCCGATTCTGAAGGCGTTTCGAACGGCGGGGGCGGAAGACAGCAACGCCCTGCGGGCCCGCCCCCACCCCCTCCGGTGCCGTTCGCCTACATGGGAAAAATGCTCGAAGACGGCGAGACATTCGTATTCCTCACGCGCGGGGATCGCAACTACGTCGCGCGCAAGGGGTCGACCCTCGATGGCCAGTACCGGGTTGACGAGATTCGTGATCGCACCATGGTGCTCACCTACCTGCCAGGTAAGGTGAAGCAGTCCCTCGCGATCGGGAGCCCGCCGTGACAGCCGGCAAGCGCACATTGCGCGCGGTTGTGCGCGCCCTCGTCATCGCGATGTTGCTGCACGGCTGCGCGAGCGACGGCATTCAAGCCCGCAGCGCAGCCGATAACTTCGCGCTCGGGCAGCAGATGCTTGCGCAGGGTCGCTTCGAAGAGGGTTTCGCGCTGATCGAGCAAGCGGTGCGCGACGCACCCAAGCGTCTCGAGTATCAGGTCTCCCTCGCGAACCAGCGCGAGGCGGTGCTGGCGGCGCTCGCGCAAGAGGCGGACCGGGATCGTGCCGTTGGCCAGTATGCGCGGGCGGAGGCGCTGTATCAGCAGATGCTGCGCGTGGATTCCACTAGTCCCCGCGCTAAGGCTGGTCTGGCACAGATTCCCGTCGACCAGCGCCATGATCTCCTGATCGCGGAAGCCGAGGCGGCGGTGGCGAAGGGCGAGGTTACCGCGGCGGATGCGATGTTGCGTCAGGTGCTGCAGGAGAATCCGCAGAATGCGCGCGCCCGTGAGCTCGCGCGCAGAGTGGTCGAGAGCCAGTCGGCGTCGTTCACGCCGCCCGCGCTCAAGCGATCGCTCAACAAGCCGATCACCCTGGAGTTTCGGGACGCCGACCTTGGTGCGGTGTTCGAAGTGATGTCGCGTGCAGCCGGCATCAATTTCGTGCTCGATCGCGAAGTCCAGAGTGATACCAAAGTCAACATCTTCGTCCGGAACACGCCGATCGATGACGTGCTCAAGATCCTGCTCGTCACCAATCAGCTCGAACGGAAGGTGCTGAACGACAATTCCATTCTCGTGTTCCCGAACTCACCAGCGAAGCAGCGGGAGTATCAGGACCTGGTCGTGCGCAGCTTCTACCTCACCAACGCCGACGCCAAACAGACCCAGGCGATGCTGAAGACGATGATCAAGGCGCGCGACGTCTACATCGACG
>JBEVOI010000077.1:0-5767 GCA_040507665.1 Burkholderiales bacterium | reverse complement strand
AAGTCGAGACCGACGACGACTCCATCGCTGGCCAGTTCCTGCACGTGCTCCACGGCAGGAAGCCGACCGCGCTGAGGGAACGCTCCCTCGACCAGTCTCTCATCCTCTATGCCGAGCACGAGTTCAACGCCTCGACATTCACGGGGCGCGTCATCACCGGCACCGGGTCGGATCTGTACTCCGCGATCACGGGCGCGATCGGCGCGCTGCGCGGCCCGAAGCACGGCGGCGCGAACGAGGCCGCAATGGAGGTCATCGAGCGCTACTCGACCGCGGACGACGCCGAGATCGACATCCGCGCCCGGGTCGCGAACAAGGAAATCGTCCTCGGCTTCGGTCACCCGGTCTACACCATTGCCGATCCGCGCAATCAGGTGATCAAGGTGATCGCCCGCCGCCTGTGCGAAGACGGCCACAACATGACGCTCTTCGCCATTTCGGAACGCATTGAGCGGGTGATGAAAGAGGCGAAGAACATGTTTCCGAACGCCGACTGGTACAGCGCGTCGAGCTACCACATGATGGGTGTGCCCACCAAGATGTTCACCCCCCTCTTCGTGATGAGCCGCACCAGCGGCTGGAGCGCCCACGTCATCGAGCAACGCATCGATGGCAAGATCATCCGTCCGAGTGCGAATTACGTCGGACCCGACGATCGCCCCTTGACGCCCATTTCCAAACGCGGCCGATAGCTGCGTATGAAACCCGACGAAGCGGAGTCGCATAGAGAACGATAGCCATGGGATCGCACATTTCGAACGTACGTCCGCAGCCGGACGCGGTCCTCACGGACATAGCGGATTACGTGTCTGGGTATTCGATTGAAAGCCGGGAGGCCTACGAGACCGCTCGCTACTGTCTGATGGACACGCTGGGCTGCGGGCTGGAGGCGCTCGAGTATCCCGCATGCACCAAGCTCCTGGGTCCCATTGTGCCTGGCACCATCGTGCCCCACGGCGCCAAGGTGCCCGGCACCCCCTTCCAACTGGACCCGGTGCAGGCCGCCTTCAATATTGGGGCGTTGATCCGCTGGCTCGATTTCAACGACACCTGGCTCGCGGCCGAATGGGGGCACCCCTCGGACAACCTGGGGGGGATCCTGGCAACCGCCGACTGGCTGTCGCGAACCGCGGTGGCCGCGGGCAAGCCGCCGCTAGTCATGCGTGACGTGTTGACTGCCATGATCAAGGCGCACGAGATCCAAGGCTGCCTAGCGCTCGAGAACAGCTTCAACCGGGTCGGGCTCGACCACGTGGTGCTGGTGAAGGTCGCTTCCACTGCGGTGGTCGCGCAACTGCTCGGGCTGACCCGGGAGGAGATCGTCAATGCGATCTCGCTCGCCTGGGTCGACGGCCAGAGTCTGCGCACCTACCGCCACACTCCCAACACCGGTTCGCGCAAGAGCTGGGCGGCAGGGGACGCCACCAGCCGCGCGGTGCGCCTGGCGTTGATCGCCAAGACGGGCGAGATGGGGTATCCCTCGGTCTTAACCGCCAAGACCTGGGGCTTCTACGACGTGCTCTTCAAAGGCCAGCCGTTCCGGTTCCAGCGTCCCTACGGCAGCTATGTGATGGAAAACGTGCTCTTCAAGATTTCCTTCCCTGCCGAGTTCCACTCCCAGACCGCGGTCGAAGGCGCGATGCAGCTCTACCATGGCCTGCGCAAGCGGGGCAAGGGCGCGGAAGACATCCGCAAGATCACCATCCGTACCCACGAGGCGTGCATCCGGATCATCGACAAGCAGGGGCCGCTTGCCAACCCCGCCGACCGCGACCATTGCATCCAGTACATGGTGGCAGTGCCACTCCTGTTCGGGCGCCTGACCGCCTCCGATTATGAAGACGCGGTGGCGGCGGACCCCCGCATCGACGCCCTGCGCGAGAAGATCGTCTGTGTCGAGGACCCGCAGTTCACCCGCGACTACCACGACCCCGAGAAGCGCTCGATTGCCAATGCGCTGCGCGTCGAGCTCACGGATGGTGCCGTGCTGGAGGAGATCGTGGTCGAATACCCAATCGGTCACCGGCGTCGGCGCGCCGAGGGCATGCCGGTGCTGGTCGAGAAGTTCAAGACCAACCTCGCGCGGCGGTTTCCGGAGAAGCAGCAGCAGGCTATCCTCGCCGTGTGCGGTGATCCGAAAAGCCTCGAAGCGACACCGGTCAACGAGTTCGTCGACCTGTTCGCGATCTGAGAAGAGCGAAAGCAATCCCGCCCCGCCCTCGATTGAGGAGCCATCCTTGGCCTGCCGTCTGAGCAAGACCTCGAAAGACCTCCACCCTGCGGAGGGCACGAGGCGCAAGCCCCATTTCTCGACCCTGCTCGCCCTTGTCGCCACTGATGTAGGCCTGGGAACGAATGCCGCCCGCGCGCTCGACGCCCCCACGCGCAAGTCGGGCCTGTGGGAGATGACGATGACCTCGTCACGTGGCGAGGGTGCCCACACCATGCAGCAGTGCGTTGACCAGAAGGCTGACGACATCGCGAGCCCCCAGGGGCAGCGGCAGCCTCCGGCCGAGGCGCAATGCGAAAAGCAGGACGTCCGCAAAGACGGGGACAAGCTGGTCATCGACACCGTCTGCAAGCACAAGGGCACGACCATCACCACCCACGCGACAGTTACCGGCAGCCTCGACTCCGGTTACCGCATGGACAGCACGTCGACCTACAACCCTCCATTGCGGGGGATCAAGGACAGTTCCGCCACCGTCGAGGCGAAGTGGCTCGGCCCCTGCAAGCCAGACCAGAAGCCGGGCGACATCCTGATGCCGGGCATGGGGAAATTCAACGCCCAGGACATGATGGAACGCATGCAGAAGATGCCCAAACCGCAGTAGACTTTCACCGTCCTTCTCGTCGAAGCAAACCGCGAAACCAAAGGAAATGCCATGCCCCACGACACCTTCAGCACCCTGAAAGACTTCAAGTTCGGCTCGAAGACCGGCAAGCTCTGTTCCCTCCCCGAACTCGCGAAGACCTTCCCGAAAGTCAAGCGCCTCCCGGTGTCGATCCGCATCGTGCTGGAGTCGGTGCTGCGCAACTGCGACGGAAAAAAGATCACCGAGCAGCACCTGAAGCAGCTCGCCAACTGGGGTCCGAAGGCGAAGCGCGTGGACGAGATCCCGTTCGTCGTGGCGCGGGTGGTGCTCCAGGACTTCACCGGCGTGCCGCTGCTCGCCGACCTCGCGGCGATGCGCAACGTCGCGAGCAAGATGGGAAAGAATCCCAAGGTGATCGAGCCCCTGGTGCCGGTGGATCTCGTCGTCGACCACTCGATCATGATCGATCACTACGGCACGAAGGAGGCACTCGATCTGAACATGAAGCTGGAGTTCCAGCGCAACGACGAGCGCTACCAGTTCATGAAGTGGGGCATGCAGGCGTTCGACACCTTCGGCGTGGTGCCGCCGGGCATCGGCATCGTCCACCAGGTCAACCTCGAGCACCTGTTCCGCGGCGTGCGCGAGCGTGATGGCGTCTTCTTCCCGGACACCCTGGTCGGCACCGACTCGCATACCACGATGATCAACGGTGTCGGCGTCGTCGGCTGGGGCGTGGGCGGCATCGAGGCGGAAGCCGGTATGCTCGGCCAGCCGGTCTATTTCCTCACCCCGGACGTCGTAGGCGTCGAACTCAAGGGGCGGCTGCGCGGTGGTGTCACGGCCACCGACCTGGTGCTGACCGTGACCGAAATGCTCCGCAAGGAGAAGGTGGTCGGCAAGTTCGTCGAATTTTTCGGCGAGGGCACGGAAACGCTGTCGGTCACCGACCGGGCGACCATCGGCAACATGGCGCCGGAGTATGGCGCCACGATGGGCTTCTTCCCCGTGGATGCCAAGACCGTCGAGTATCTGCGCAAGACCGGCCGCTCCGGATCGGAGGTAGACGCGTTCGAGGGCTACTTCAAGGCCCAGGACCTGTTCGGTATTCCGAAGCGCGGCGAGATCGACTACACGAAGGCACTATCGCTCGATCTCGGCACCGTGACGCCCTCGCTCGCCGGGCCAAAGCGCCCGCAGGATCGAATCGAGCTCGGCAAGGTGAAGAAGCAATTTACTTCGCTCTTTTCAAAGCCGTTGGCCGATAACGGGTTTGCCAAGAAACAGGACGACCTCTGCGCGCGCCACGCGACCAAGCTTGGCGCATTTAGCGGCGGTGTGACGGTGCCTACCTCCGGCGGCGGGGTGCAGGATCCGGAGTCATTCAAAAGCGGGGCGCCTGCCGATGTCGTGGAGATGGTGGACAATCGACCCACTCCGGACGAGGTCGTCGAATCGCCGGACGAATCACCGAACGACTACATCACGATCGGCAATGGCGACGTGCTGATCGCCGCAATCACCTCATGCACCAACACGTCCAATCCTGGCGTGTTGCTCGCCGCAGGTCTTCTGGCCAAGAAGGCCGTCGAAAAAGGACTTTCGGTCAAACCACACATCAAGACCTCGCTTGCACCGGGGTCGCGGGTGGTGACGGAATATCTGACCAAGGCCGGACTGTTGCCATATCTCGAAAAGCTCGGTTTCTTCGTTTCGGCTTACGGTTGCACCACCTGCATCGGAAATTCCGGGCCGCTCGATCCGCACATCGAGGACACAATCATCCAGAAAGACTTGATCTGCTGCGCGGTCCTCTCCGGCAACCGCAACTTCGAAGCGCGCATCCACGCCAACATCAAGGCCAATTTCCTCGCGTCGCCCCCGCTCGTAGTGGCCTACGCCATCACCGGAACGGTCCTGAAGGACGTGATGACGGAACCGCTCGGCAAGGGCAAGGACGGAAAGGACGTCTGGATCGGTGACATCTGGCCGACTGGCGAGGAGATCGAGGCGTGCATGCGCTTCGCCATGGACCCGAAGACCTTCCAGCGCCTGTACAAGGACTTCAGCAAGACCAACCCATTGTGGACCGCCATTCCAGCACCCAAAGGCCAGGTCTATTCGTGGCCGAAGTCCACCTACATCGCTAAGCCACCTTTCTTCGACGATTTCTCGATGCGGCCGGCCGCGGTCGGCGAGATACGGGGCGCCAAGGCACTGCTCATACTC
Source organism: Burkholderiales bacterium (assembly GCA_040507665.1). Taxonomy (GTDB): domain Bacteria; phylum Pseudomonadota; class Gammaproteobacteria; order Burkholderiales; family JAEUMW01; genus JAEUMW01. Next base: position 722 of record JBEVOI010000077.1, on the reverse strand, counting down.
GGCGACTCGGTGACCACCGACCACATCTCCCCCGCTGGATCCTTCAAGCCCACGACACCTGCAGGGAAGTGGCTGCAGGAACAGGGCGTGTTGCCCCCCGACTTCAACAGCTATGGCTCGCGCCGCGGCAACCACGATGTCATGGTGCGCGGCACCTTCGCCAACGTGAGGGTGAGGAACCTCATGCTGCCGCCGAAGGAAGACGGCAGCCGCGTCGAGGGCGGCTTCACCCTGCTCGGCGGCAAGCAGACCTCTGTCTTCGACGCGGCGATGGAACATATCAAGCGTGGGACGCCGACCATCGTGTTCGCCGGCGAGGAGTACGGCACGGGATCGTCGCGGGACTGGGCGGCAAAAGGGACGCAGCTACTCGGGGTGAAGGCGGTCGTCGCCCGCAGCTTCGAGCGCATTCACCGCTCCAACCTGGTCGGCATGGGAGTGCTGCCGCTACAGTTCAAGGGATCCGACTCGATCCAGTCCCTCGGCATCAAGGGCGATGAGGAATTCGATATCGTAGGCCCGGACGAAATCAAGCCGCAGCAGGATGTGACGCTCGTCATCAAGCGCAAGGACGGCACCACGACCAAGGTAACGGTCCTGTCCCGCATCGACACCCCAATCGAGGTGGACTACTTCGAGCACGGCGGCATTCTTCCGTTCGTGCTGCGGGAGCTGGTGGCGGCGGCCTGATCGAGCGACGTATTCCCACCAACGGGAAAGCC
>JBEVOI010000312.1:0-19411 GCA_040507665.1 Burkholderiales bacterium | reverse complement strand
AATACAAGCAGCGTTTCGTCGAGTTGCAGGGCGGAACCCGTCCTGCGACAGTTGCACCCGCCTCCGTTCCGGCGACTGCAACCTCTATTCCGGCATCGGTCTCGGCGGCACGCAAGTAATACTCGGCGAGCATCTCAGCCCACCAGCTTCTTCCTCAGAATGTCGTTGACCTGAACCGGGTTTGCTTTGCCTTGGGTCTGCTTCATGACCTGCCCGACGAAGAACGCAAACAGCTTGTCCTTTCCGGAGCGGTAACCCTCCACCTGTGCCGGATTCGCGGCGACGATGTCGTCCACCAGCTTCTCCAGTGCGTCAACGTCCGAGATCTGCTTCAATCCCCGCGCTTCGATGATGGCGTTGGCGTCACTGCCTTGGCCGCTCCACAGGGCATCGAATACCTCCTTGGCGATCTTGCCCGAAATCGTGCCGTCGGCGATGGGCGCGATTAACCCACCAAGGGCAACCGCGCTGACCGCACTGGCGGAGATATCCCTGTCCTCCTTGTTCAAGCGGGCGGCGAGTTCCCCCATCACCCAGTTGGCGCACAGCTTGGCGTTGGCGCTCCCGGCCGCGAACACCGTCTGCTCGTAGAAATCCGCAGTTTCCCGCGAAGCCGTGAGCGTCGCCGCGTCGTAGGCTGAGAGCCCATAATCCCCCATGAAGCGCTCGCGCTTCGCCTGCGGCAGCTCTGGCAAGGACCTGCGAACCTGCTGCAGCCAGTGCTCCGAGATTTCGAGTGGGAGCAGATCGGGGTCCGGGAAGTAGCGATAGTCGTGGGCGTCCTCTTTGGAACGCATCGAGCGGGTCTCGCCCTTGTCGGGATCGAAGAGCCGCGTTTCCTGCCTGATGGCGCCGCCTTGTTCAATGATCGCGATCTGGCGAGCGGCCTCGTATTCAATCGCCCTTTCCAGAAAGCGGAAGGAGTTGAGATTCTTGATCTCGCAGCGGGTGCCGAGCTTGTCCGATCCATTTGGGCGAACCGACACGTTGGCGTCGCAGCGGAACGAGCCCTCCTGCATGTTGCCATCGCAGATCTCGAGGTAGCGCACCAACGAATGCAGCGTCTTCGCGTACGCGACCGGTTCTTGGGAGCCACGCAGGTCCGGCTCGGAAACGATTTCGAGCAGCGGCGTGCCGGCACGGTTAAGGTCGATTCCCGACAGTCCGTGAAAATCCTCGTGCAGAGACTTGCCAGCGTCCTCTTCGAGGTGCGCGCGCACCAGACGAATGATTTTCTCGCCGTCTTTCAGCTGCATCCGGATTTCACCACCCGCCACTATCGGCAACTCGTACTGGCTGATCTGGTAGCCCTTCGGAAGATCAGGGTAAAAGTAATTCTTGCGCGCGAAGACCGACCGGCGATTGATGGTCGCACCAACGGCGAGACCGAAGCGTATGGCTTTCTCGACCGCGCCCTTGTTCAGAACGGGAAGCACCCCGGGAAGCGCAATGTCCACCGCGCAGGCCTGGGCGTTGGGTGCCGCTCCGAAGGCGGTCGAGGCGCCAGAGAAGATCTTGGACTCGGTCGATAGCTGGGCGTGGACTTCAAGCCCGACGACGATTTCCCATTCCATAGCGCGCTTTAGTTAAGGTAGGCACTGACGAAGTGGTGAGTGGAGGGCAACAAGCCGCTCCACCTACGCGTTTGCCTAGCCCGAACGGCCTCTCAATCCCTCATGCCTCATGGCAGCGGGGGCATCCGCGAATGCCAGTCCGTCACTTGCTGGTACCGGTGCGCCACGTTCAGCATGCGGGCCTCGGCGAAGTAGTTGCCGATGATCTGGAGCCCGATCGGGCGCTTGCGATCGCCAAACCCCGCGGGGATAGATATTCCGGGCAGTCCTGCGAGGTTCACCGCGATAGTGAAGATATCCGACAGGTACATCTGCACCGGGTCGCCGCTCTTCTCGCCCAAGTCGAAGGCTGTGGTCGGCGAAGTCGGGCCCATGATCACGTCGCACTTCTCGAACGCCTCCGCAAAGTCCCGCGCGATCAGCCGCCGGAGTTTCTGCGCCTGAAGGTAGTAGGCGTCGTAGTAGCCGTGCGAAAGCACGTAGGTCCCGATCATGATCCGGCGCTTGACCTCTGCTCCAAAACCCTCCGCACGGCTCTTCTGGTACATGTCTGTCAGGTCGCCGTACTCGGGAGTGCGGTAACCGTAGCGGACGCCGTCGTAGCGCGCCAGGTTGCTGGACGCCTCCGCCGGCGCCAGCACGTAGTACACCGGTATCGAGAGGCGCGAACTCGGAAGATCGATATCCACAGTCTCACAGCCGAGCGCGCGAAATTCCGCGATCGCCGCTTCGATGGCGACGGCGACGTCTGAACCCACTCCGCCGGCAAAGTACTGCTTCGGCAGACCGATCGTAAGGCCGCCCAAAGGCCGTACAAGATCGCGTGTGTAATCCTCGCTCGGGCGGTCCAAGCTGGTCGAGTCGCGGGGGTCAAAACCCGCCATTACGTTTAGCAGCAGGGCCAGATCCTCCGCGGATTTGGCCATTGGGCCTGCCTGGTCGAGACTGGAGGCAAAAGCGATCATGCCGTAACGCGACACGACGCCATACGTGGGCTTGATCCCTGAGATCCCGCACAGGGCCGCCGGCTGCCGGATCGAGCCGCCGGTGTCGGTGCCCGTAGCCGCTGGACAGAGCCGGGCAGCGACGGCGGCCGCCGAGCCACCGGAACTCCCGCCCGGGACGGCAGCCTCGTCCCATGGATTCCGGACAGGTCCGTAGAACGACGTCTCGTTGGAAGAGCCCATCGCGAACTCGTCCATGTTAGTCTTTCCGAGGTTCACAGCCCCGGCCACATCGAAGCGACGGATGATCTCGGCATCATACGGCGAAACGAAGTTCGAAAGGATCTTCGAACCGCAGGTCGTCAGCCACCCCTGTGCGCAGAAAATGTCCTTTTGCGCCACCGGGATGCCCGTCAGCGGATGTGCATCGCCGTTGGCCAGGCGCTCGTCTGCGACCCGTGCTTGGGCGAGACTTGCCTCCTCGTCGACGGTGATGAACGCCTTATAGGTCGGATTCAGCCGTGCGATGCGGTCCAGAAGGGCGCGCGTGAGCTCGACGCTCGAGATCTTCTTCGCACCGAGCAGGTCGGCAAGCTCCCTGAGGCTGGCATTCAACATGGTGTGCATTGTGTGGGGTCGCAAGAACAGCCGGCGGGGCCGCTGCGGGCCCGGAGCGCGTGGAAGCCCAGCTATTCGATAACCTTCGGAACGAGATAGAGTCCTGCTTCGACCTGCGGAGCTTGACGCTGGAATAGTTCGTGCTGGTCGCCTTCGGTCACGACATCCTCTCGCAGCCGCAGCACCACGTCCTGGCCGTGGGACATCGGCTCGATGCCGGAGGTGTCGACGGCCTGCATCTCCTCGATCAGTTCGAAGATGCCGTTCAACTGGCCGAGTACCGCCGATGCTTCCTGCTCGCTGATGGCGAGTCGCGCCAAATGTGCGATGCGCTTGACGTCGTCGAGGGAAAGGGCCAAGGGGGTGAGGCGCTTCGGGTGCGTTGTGATAGTGATACGAACTTAAGACTTTGCAAGGATTTAGGACTTCAAAAGGCTAAGTTCGGTAAGGTATCATAGCGCATTTTATATATCGCACCTTGCAATGGAATTCCCTATGTTCGGTTTCCTGAGCGGTTACTTCTCCAACGACCTCGCTATCGACCTCGGCACAGCGAATACCCTTATCTGGGTACGCAGTCAGGGTATCGTTCTGAACGAGCCTTCCGTGGTTGCCATCCGGCAGGAAGGTGGGCCCAACGGCAAGAAGGTTATCCAGCAGGTCGGCCTCGCAGCCAAGCAGATGCTGGGCCGCACCCCCGGCAATATTACGGCCATACGGCCGATGAAGGACGGCGTGATCGCCGACTTCACCGTCACCGAGCAGATGCTAAAGCAGTTCATCAAGAAGGTCCATGATTCCCGCCTCTTCTCGCCTAGTCCACGCATCGTCATTTGCGTCCCCTGCGGCTCAACCCAAGTCGAGCGCCGTGCGATCCGCGAATCCGCGTACGGTGCGGGCGCGCGGAAGGTGGAGTTGATCGAGGAGCCTATGGCGGCCGCGCTCGGCGCAGACCTGCCGGTCGAGGAGCCCACCGGCTCCATGGTCGTCGACATCGGCGGCGGGACCACCGAGGTCGGCGTGATCTCCCTCGGCGGCTTGGTCTATGCAGGATCGGTGCGTGTCGGTGGCGACAAGTTCGACGAAGCCATCATCAACTATATCCGCCGCAACTACGGCATGCTCATCGGCGAGACCACGGCGGAAGAGATCAAGAAGGAGATTGGCTCGGCATTTCCGGGTTCCGAAGTGCGCGAGAAGGAAGTGAAGGGGCGCAATCTTGCCGAGGGCATTCCCCGGAGCTTCACGATCTCGTCCAACGAGATTCTGGAAGCGCTGACCGAGCCCCTCAATTCGATCGTCAGCGCGGTGAAGACGGCGCTCGAGCAAACTCCGCCCGAACTGGGGGCTGACATAGCCGAGAAGGGCATGGTTCTTACCGGCGGCGGCGCGCTCCTCCGCGATATCGATCGCCTCCTCATGGAAGAGACCGGACTCCCCGTGGTGGTCGCCGAGGATCCGCTCACCTGCGTGGTGCGCGGCTCGGGGAAGGCTCTCGAGCACATGGATCGCTTCACCAACATCTTCACCAACGACTGAGTCATGCTTCCGTCAGCGGCCGCGTATCGTCTAACGCGGGCGCTCCTCTGTGGCGGGCGCAGCGAGCGCCGGCGCGCGCAGCAGCATGGAATACCAGCCACCGCCATTCTTTAAGCGCGGCCCCAGCCCCCTCGCCCGCTTCACCTTTTTCGCACTGCTATCCATCGCCCTCCTGTTTGCGGATGCGCGGTTGCGTTACCTTGAGCACATCCGCGAAGCGGTGTCCGTGGCGCTTTATCCCCTTGAGAGGGCAGCCCGCGCCCCAGGGTCTGCGCTCGCCCGCTTCCTCGACTATTTCACCGCCCAGTCGGAGCTGATCGAGGAAAACGAAGCGCTCCGGCTCCAAACACTGCGGCTTTCGGCGCAGGCCGCACGGTTGGAAGCGCTGATTTCGGAAACCAACCAACTTCGAAAAATGCTATCCGCGTCGGAACGTAGTGACCTCAACCTCCAACTCGGGGAGATCGTCTATTCGAAGCGCGATCCGTTCACACGCAAGGTGGTCGTGGACAAGGGATCACAGCAAGGCGCTCGGCCGGGGCAGGCGGTGATCGACGAGCATGGACTGGTCGGACAGGTAACCCGCGTGCTCCCGCTCGCGTCGGAGGTAACGCTGATCACGGACAAGAATCAGGCGGTTCCGGTCCAGAACCTTCGTACCGGCGCGCGCGCTGTCCTGTTCGGAGTGGGACGCGACGACACCCTGGACCTGCGCTTCATGCCCGTGAACGCCGACATCCAGTCCGGCGATACGCTGGTCACCTCAGGGATCGACGGTCTGTATCCGGCCGGCTTCCCGGTTGCGACCGTCGCCGCGATCGACCGAAGCGCGACGAATGCATTTGCGCGCATCGATTGCGCCCCGGTCGCCGGGGTCAATCGAGGTAGCCTGGTGATGCTGGTCCTGGAAAAACGCGCCATGCCCGAGAAGCCGGCCGACGAGACCCCCACCGCGAAGCCCATCAGGCCAAGGAAGGGAGCGCCGTGAACCAGGCGCGCGCAATAAAGCCGACGGAGATTCTGCTTCCGGTCAATCCGCTCTTCATCGCGGGAACCCTCGCGCTCGCCTTCGTTCTCAATCTGCTTCCGGTGACGGGGAACGCCGTTCTGTGGCGTCCCGACTTCGTCGCGCTCGTCCTTGTGTACTGGCTGATTCATTACCCCCGTCGGCTCGGCTTCCTGTTGCCGTGGCTATTTGGGCTTGCCATGGACGTCGCGGAGGGCGCGTTGTTTGGACAGTACGCACTGGGGTATACGGCGCTGGCGCTCATGGCCACCCTGGCGCACCGGCGCGTGCTGATGTTCGACCTCGTATCTCAGACCGTGCACGTGTTGGTGATACTGGAGGTAGTTAAGGTAATCATGCTGTTGGTGCGCATGGCAGGAGGCGCGGAGTTTCCGGGCTGGCTCTATTTCCTGGGCCCGGTGATCGCCGCACTGCTTTGGCCGCTCCTCACGATCACCTTGGTTATTCCGCAGAAGACCAAGCAGGACGCCGACCGCGCCTGATCCGCCACCATGCCCCGCCGCACCGAGATCCGCAACCAGGACGTGGAGCTCTCGCGCTTCCGCTTGCGCCTTGCAGTCGCAGCGGGTGTCGTCGTGGTGATGTTTGCGGTACTGCTGACCCGCTTCTTCTACGTGCAGGTGGTCCAGCACGAACATTACCACGCGCTGGCGGAGAGCAATCGCATCTCGATTGTGCCCATCGTGCCGAACCGTGGCCTCATTCTCGACCGCAACGGCGTGGTACTCGCCCACAACTATTCCGCGTACACCCTGGAGATCACCCCGAGCAAAGTGGCGGACCTTGAGACCACCATCACGGAACTCGCCACGGTGGTCGACATCACGTCGAAGGACCGCAAGCGTTTCAAGCGCCTGCTGGATGAGAGCAAGAGCTTCGAGAGCCTGCCGATCCGCACACGCCTGTCGGACGTCGAGGTGGCAAAATTCGCCGCCAGCCGCTACCGGTTTCCCGGAGTCGAGATCAACGCGCGCCTGTTCCGCCAGTACCCCAATGGCGAGCATGCCGCGCACTCGGTCGGCTACATCGGCCGCATCAACGACAAGGACATCGAGCAAATTGAAGCCCGTGGCGACACCGCCAACTACCGTGGTACCGATCACATTGGCCGATTCGGTCTCGAGGAGTCGTACGAACGAGAGCTGCACGGCATCACCGGCTTCGAGCGCGTCGAAGTGGACTCGGGTGGCCGCGCCGTGCGCTCGCTCGCGCGCCAGCCGCCAGTATCAGGAAACAATCTGGTTCTCGCCCTCGATCTGCGTTTGCAGGAAGTGGCGGAGCACGTATTCGGAAACTACCGTGGCGCGCTGGTCGCCATCGAGCCAAAGACCGGCGGGGTGCTCGCACTCGTCTCGCGTCCGAGCTTCGATCCCAACCTGTTCGTAGACGGCATCGACCCCCAGAGCTGGGACGGGCTCAACAACAATCCCGACAAGCCGCTCAACAATCGCGCGCTGCAGGGGCAGTACCCGCCGGGCTCCACATTCAAGCCCTTCATGGCACTCGCCGCCCTCGAGCTTGGCAAGCGTACACCGTCATACACCATTGCGGATCCAGGCTACTTCGTGCTGCCGGGCGTGAGCCACCGGTGGCGCGACTGGAAGGCGGGCGGTCACGGGATGGTGGATCTTCACAAGTCGATCGTGATCTCATGTGACACCTATTACTACGGCCTCGCCCAGGATCTGGGAATCGACGCGATCCACAGCTTTGTCGGCCAGTTCGGGTTCGGCGCGAAGACGGGGATCGACATCAAGGGCGAGCAGCCCGGGGTGCTGCCGTCCCAAGGGTGGAAGATGAAGCGCTACAAGCAAAAATGGTTCACCGGCGACACCATCTCGGTAGGTATCGGCCAGGGCTATAATCTGGCCACGCCCATTCAGCTCGCGATGGGAACCGCAGCCATCGCCGCGGACGGCGCCGTCTACCAGCCCCATCTTGTCCGCCACGTCGAGGATAGCCGCTCGAAGAAGCTAACCAGTATCGCGACGCAGCCCATTCGCTTGGCGGACTGGAAACCGGAGAATATTCAGCGGATAAAGAACGCAATGGTGGATGTAACCCGGCCCGGCGGCACCGCGGGTCGTGCAGGCGCCGGCGCTGAGTACGTGTTTGGCGGCAAGACCGGCACCGCGCAGGTCGTCGCCATGAAGCAGGGCGAGAAATACGACGAGAAGAAGGTCGCCGAGCGCAACCGGGATCATGCGCTCTTCATCGCCTTCGCGCCGGCGGGCAACCCCACCATAGCGCTTGGGATCCTCGTGGAAAATGGCGGCCACGGCGGCTCCACGGCAGCGCCGATCGCGCGCAAGATCCTTGATTATTACCTGCTCGGCAAGGTGCCAGAGGCGCTATCCACTGGAGAGGATGATGCCGACCCAGCTGATTAAGCGCCTAGCCACCTTCCTGACCGGCCATATTGACGGGTTCCTTCTGACGTCGGCGGCGCTGTTGCTCAGCGTCGGTCTGATGACTCTCTACAGCGCCTCCGAGCAGAATATGGCTCGAGTGAACGGGCAGCTCGTGAATATCGGCGTCGCGATCGCGGTGATGTGGATTGTGGCAAACATTCCACCTCACATTCTGAAGAACCTCGCCGTGCCCGCTTACGCGCTCGGCGTCATCCTGCTGATAGCGGTGGACCTGTTCGGCGAGATCGTGAACGGCGCCCAGCGTTGGCTCCACATTGGCATCACGCGCATCCAGCCCTCAGAGCTGATGAAGCTTGCGGTACCGCTCATGCTCGCGTGGTACTTCGACCGTTATGAGGCGACGCTGCGGTTGAAGCATTTTGCCATTGGTGCGGCGCTGCTCATGGTACCAGTCGCTCTGATTGCGAAGGAGCCAGACCTCGGCACTGCGATGCTGATCCTCGCGTCAGGCTTCTACGTGATCTTCCTGGCGGGGCTGTCGTGGAGGATCCTGGTCGCTTTATTCGTTGCGGGCTCCGCGAGTCTGCCGGTGCTGTGGTCGGTGATGCACGACTACCAGAAGCGGCGCATCCTAACCCTGATTGACCCGAGCCAGGACCCGCTCGGTGCAGGCTACCACACGATTCAGTCGACTATCGCCGTCGGTTCTGGCGGCGTGTCCGGGAAGGGCTGGCTAAACGGCACCCAGACGCACTTGGACTTCCTCCCGGAGCGCACCACTGATTTCATCTTCGCGGTGTTCTCCGAGGAATTTGGCCTGGTTGGTAATGGGCTGCTGCTGTGCGCGTTCCTGCTCGTGATCGGGCGCGGGCTGGTGATTTCATCGAACGCGCCGAGCCTGTTCGCGCGGCTGCTCGCCGGCTCGATTGCGCTCTCGTTCTTCACCTATGCTTTCGTCAATATGGGGATGGTGAGCGGAATCCTGCCCGTCGTGGGGGTGCCCCTTCCCCTGATCAGCTACGGCGGTTCGGCTCTGGTGACCTTGTTCCTTGGTTTTGGTGTCCTCATGAGCATTAGAACGAATCGGAAGTTAGTGCAGACGTGAGCGAGGTCCAGACAAATGTGCCGTGCGGGGTAGGCGCTGGTCCTACCCTGGCGGAAGCACTGGACTGCTGGCGAATGCCTTTTTCGCTATTGTTTGCAATCCTCGCCATTGGCGTTGCCGGCTGCGGTGGCACGCCGCCCAGGCCCGCCCCGGAACAAGTGCCCGTGACGACGCCGAAGCCGAGCGTGCCACCCCCATCCGCGCCGAAGCGTAGCGGGGGCTATTACCTAGACGACGGCCCTGGCGACAACCCCCCGGCAAATCTGGACACCATTCCCGACGCGGTGCCCAAGGCGGAGGCACTGCGTCCTGCCGCAAACCGGCCATACGAGGTGTTCGGCAAGGCCTACACCCCGCTGATCGCACTCAAACCCTACAGGGAGAAGGGCGTCGCGAGCTGGTACGGCAAGCGCTATCACGGTAACCCGACCTCGTCGGGCGAAATCTACGACATGTATGGCATGACCGCCGCGCACCCGACGCTGCCGATCCCGAGCTATGCCCGTGTCACCAATCTGAAGACCAACCGTGCCGTGGTCGTGCGCGTCAACGACCGCGGCCCCTTCCTGCACGATCGGGTGATCGATCTCTCGTACGCCGCCGCCTACAAGATCGGGACGCTCGCACGCGGGAGCGGGCTGGTGGAGGTCGAGCTGATCGTGCCCGGTCGCGAGGCGACCGGAAAGAACTTCGCGGCGCTCGCGAACCAGGGCCCGGATGCCCAAAGGTCGGCGGCGGCCGCCCCAGCGCCCAAGATCCGCGAGACCGGAGCGGCGCCGACACCACCGTCCACCGGAATAGCGGACGCTCCACTCCCGAGGGCGGCTCCTCCCATCGCATCGAGCGATACGACTCCACCACAAGCAGTGCTGAAGGAGGTCGCTGGATCGGGCGGCTTCTTTCTTCAACTCGGCGCGTTCGGCGGGAAGGAGAACGCCGAAGGGTTTGTCGTACGGCTGAAGAGTCTGGCGACCGAGCTTACGGACAACATCCACGTGTTCACGCGCGATGGTCTGTATCGCGTCCAGTCCGGACCGTATGCCAGTGACTCAGAGGCACGCGGCGCGGCGGAACAACTGGCGTCCCGACTTGGAGTTAAGGCCATCGTCACCACGCGTTGACGTGCGGGACGTACCGCCATCGTGCAGAAGCCAGCGATCGAAGACACCTTCGTTCACCAGTGCCGCAACGCCCAAGGCGAGGTGCTGGTCACCCTGCGCCATACCCGGGGCAGAAACGACCCCCGCTTCGACTTTCTCGACGGCGCGGAGCGGCTGTTTCTGACCCTTGTCATCTGTCAATCAGGGGCCACCCGCGCCTTTGACGGGGAAGCCCACGAACTCCCCTGCACACAGACGGGAAGCGCGGGCACATACAGGCCGATGACCCCCGATTGCGGTATTCGCCAGGTAGGCGAGAACACGGTGATGATCTCGTGCGAGTTGGAAGGACGTCCCGCGTGGATCATCGACGACTACGGGAATCGAACGCGGCATTTCATAGTCGGGTGCGGCCCGGATCGATTTCTGAACGTGCATCTCGACTATCGCGGTGCGATTACAGTCACCGAGAAGAGCCGTGATCACGCGACCCTTCGTGTGGTCCGGCGCGATGCCACCGGCCTCCTGCTAGAGGACGAGGCGACCGTACAGCCTGGCGAATCCCTGGACGCGATTGCGCGCCGGTGCGGCATCCCGCTCACTGCAGTGGTTGCCCTTAATGCGGCCGTTTCAAGCTCCTCCCCGCAGTCCGGTACAGCGCTGCGCCTCGTGTGATCTCGCTGGTAGCGAGCAGTGCAAAGCAACCTAGCGCTGGTGGAGGGCCGGGCCGGTCGCGAGTGTCACGAAGCATCCCAAGGCTACGCCCTCCGGCCGCTGATGCGGTAGCCCGCCTTCAGTCCTGCAGTCGCGCGAGCGAATCGGCGTAGGTTGGCGCCTTCCCGGCTGCTACGTCGGCGCGGCGCAATTTGTGGAAGCGGCCGAGCACGTCATTCGCCATCGCGAGTTTTGCGATGCGCTCCGCATAAAGGGCGATTTTCGCGCCGGGAAACGCCCACACGGCGGTATCGTCGGTTAGCGCGTCGAGATAGGCACGCGCGCCGCAACAGCCGAGGCTCAGAGCGGCGTGGCCGCTGTTGATCGCCTGCGGTACCACGGCACAGGCGGGACGTCCGAGAGCGGGCGGCACTTGCGGGTCGACCTGCTGGATCGCCTCGGCAATCACCAATCCCTGCCGGGAATGGGCGAAGAGCAGCACCGCTTCCGGGGGTAGCGGCGTTTCCTTCAGGGGAGCGTAGACCACATGCTTCGCAGGGGCCTTGCGCACTGCGATCGTCGCGACATCCTCTTCGCGCACATACTCCATGCCGGCCATGACCTGGAGCACACTCGCGAGTTCCCTGGCATGGCGTGGCGGCGGATTCGCGAGGTTGTGCGTGTATACCCCGACCGCGCACAACTCGTGATCCGGGGTGGAGGTCGCGAACGCCCCTCTTGCCGCCTGCTCCCAGAACACGCAACCCGCCGCAACCTTGCCTTGATGGGCTGCGATTTGCGCCGGCACGTAGTCGCAGAAGCACACAGCGACGGGCGGTAGCGTAAGCTTGAGCGAGTTCTCGAGCCTGGCGGCAATTGCGGCGTAATCGGTCATGGCTGCGTCGTTGCCATCGATTGCGTTCAGTTCACCACCGCTTTCAACTCGCCCTTCCCGTACCTTGCCGCCATGGTGTCGAGAACAGTCGGCTTGATCTTCGCGGCCTGGCCCGCGCAGCCGAACGCCTCGAAGCGGGCCTTGCAGATGTCCTTCGCCGCGACCATGGCTTCCTTGAAGAACTTGCGCACATCGAATTCGCTCTTGTTCTTCGTCATCGACCGGCGCATCGCGCCCGTCATCGCAAGGCGAATGTCGGTGTCGATGTTCACTTTGCGCACGCCGTGCTTGATGCCCTCCTGGATCTCCTCGACCGGCACGCCATAGGTTTCCTTCATCTCGCCACCGAACTCCCGGATTACGTCCAGCCACTCCTGGGGGACTGAGGACGAGCCGTGCATCACCAGATGCGTGTTGGGAATGCGCGCATGGATCTCCTTGATGCGCCCAATAGCGAGAATGTCTCCGGTCGGCTTGCGCGAGAATTTGTAGGCACCATGGGACGTGCCAATGGCGATGGCGAGCGCGTCCACCTGGGTCTGCTTCACGAAGTCCGCGGCCTGCTCGGGATCGGTAAGCAACATGTCGTGGGTGAGGTGACCTTCGGCGCCCGAGCCATCCTCCTCCCCCGCCTGGCCGGTTTCGAGCGAGCCTAGGCACCCGAGCTCACCCTCGACCGACACGCCGACCGAGTGAGCCATCTCGACCACCTTTCTCGTCACTTCCACGTTGTACTCATAGGAGGCCGGTGTCTTCATGTCCTCCTTGAGCGAGCCGTCCATCATCACGCTCGTGAAGCCGGAGCGGATGGATGCCTGGCACACCGCAGGACTGGCGCCGTGATCCTGGTGCAGCACCACCGGAATTTCCGGATACATCTCCACCGCCCCCAGGACGAGGTGGCGGAGAAACGGCTCCCCCGCGTACTTCCTCGCACCGGCGGAGGCCTGCATGATGACCGGACTGTCGCACTCGGCCGCTGCCTGCATGATCGCCTGGATCTGCTCCAGGTTGTTGATGTTGAACGCAGGTAAGCCGTAGCCGTTTTCCGCGGCGTGATCCAGCAATTGTCGCAGTGATACGAGAGCCATGGTGTGAACCCCTTGCCGTGTTGAATTGGTAAATTGTTCTGCGCCCCGCGATGCGCACGAAACTCACCCCTCGCTCTTGTGTTTTTCTCCCACCCTGATGATCTTCAGGGTGTTGGTCTGCCCAGACTTGCCGACCAGCTCGCCGATCGTGAGCACCACAAGATCCCCAGGATGCACGGCGCCCCGCCGCAGCAGCTCCTGCTCCGCCGCGTGCAGGACGACGTCCCGGTCATCGGAGCTCTCGCGGAGGTTGTAGGGGTGCACGCCAGAAAACATCGTAAGCCGCCGCCGCGTTTCCACCACCGGCGTGAGCGCATAGATCGGCACGCCGGGGTTGATGCGTGATATCCAGAGCGCGGTGGAGCCCGACTGGGTCAGCGCGCCGATGGCCTTGACCTTGAGGTGGTATGCGCTGAAGGCTGCCGCCATCGCCACCGACTGATCAATGCGAGTAAAGACCCGATCCATGAGATCCCGGTCGAGGGTGCTCTCCATGTTCCTTTCCGCTTCGATGCAGACCCTGGCCATCGCTTCGACGGTTTCCACCGGGTACTGACCCACCGCGGTCTCCGCCGAAAGCATCACCGCATCGGTGCCGTCGAGCACCGCGTTCGCGACATCCGATACTTCTGCCCGGGTCGGAATCGGATTCGAAATCATCGACTCCATCATCTGGGTCGCGGTGATCACCAGCTTGTATTTGGCCCGCGCGAGGCGAATCATCCGTTTCTGCAGCGCCGGCACGGTGGCGTCGCCCATCTCCACGGCTAGGTCGCCGCGGGCGACCATGATCGCATCCGACGCATCCAGGATTTCGTCCAATGCCGGAATCGCCTCCGCGCGCTCGATCTTGGCGACGAGGAGGGATTTTCCGCCTGCCTCCTGCAGCAGATCCCGCGCGTAGGACATATCGGCACCCGACCGCGGAAAGGAAACGGCCAGGAAGTCCGCCTTGAACATCGCGGCCGACTTGATGTCACCGAGGTCTTTTTCGGTGAGGGCCGGCGCCGAGAGCCCGCCGCCTCGGCGGTTGATGCCTTTGTTGTTCGACAGCAATCCACCCTGCTCGACCCTGGTGAAGATCTGCGCGTCCTTGACCTTCTCCACCAGGAGCACGATACGTCCATCGTCCAGCAGAAGGACGTCGCCGGCGGTGACGTCGTTCGGCAGCTCGCGGTAGTCGAGGCCGACGCGGAAGCTGTCGCCGAGACCGCACTCCGCATCGAGCACAAACGGGCTCCCCTGCTTGAGGGTCACCTTTCCATGCTCGAACTTCCCGACGCGGATCTTGGGTCCCTGCAGATCCGCCATCACGCCGACTGGCCGCCCGACCGACCGGGCCAGCGCCCGTACCCTTTCTGCCCGCTCCGCGTGCTCTTCAGCGTTGCCATGGGAAAAGTTCATCCGCACCACGTCGATGCCGGCGTCGATCAGGCGACCGAGCGCGTCCTCTGAACTCGAGGCGGGCCCGAGGGTGGCGACGATCTTGGTTCTGCGCAACATAGATAAGGAGGAGCGGCTGCTGTTCGAGTCTACCAGTTGCACAGACTAGACATTCGCTTGATCAGCGCTGCGCCGCTCGGCTCTCGAGAATTTCAACCGCCGGGAGCTTTTTCCCTTCAAGGAACTCGAGGAAAGCGCCACCTCCGGTGGAGATGTAGGAAATCCTATCCGCGATTCCGTATTTCGAAATCGCCGCCAGGGTATCGCCGCCGCCCGCAATGGAAAACGCTGGCGACGCAGCGATGGCGCGGGCCAGCGTCTCGGTGCCCTTGCCGAACTGGTCGAATTCGAAGACGCCGACCGGCCCGTTCCAGAAGATGGTTCCGGCCTGCTCTACAATGTGGGCGAGCTTCGCCGCGGTCGCGGGCCCGATATCCAGGATCATGTCGTCGTCCGCGACCTCCTGGGCCGGCTTGATCGTGGCGGCCGCGCTCGCCGAGAACTCCTTCGCGCACACGACGTCGGTCGGCACCGGCACATCACCCCCGCGGGCCTTGCAAGCTTCGATCACTGCCTTCGCCTCTCCAACGAGGTCTCGCTCGACCAGCGACTTCCCAACCTTTGCGCCACTGGCGAGCATGAAGGTGTTGGCGATGCCGCCGCCGACGATCAGCTGATCGACCTTGTCCGCGAGGTTTCTGAGCACGGTGAGCTTCGTGGACACCTTGGACCCGGCGACGATCGCCACCAGCGGACGCTTCGGTTTCGCGAGCGCCGTGCGCAGGGCATCGAGCTCGCGCGCGAGCAGCGGACCGGCACATGCAATCGGGGCGAACCGCGCGATGCAGTGGGTGGTCGCCTCGGCGCGATGGGCTGTGCCAAAGGCATCCATGACAAACACATCGCACAGCTTCGCCATCTTCCGTGCAAGCTCTTCCGAGTTCTTCTTCTCACCCCTGTTGACGCGGCAGTTCTCGAGAAGCACGACGCGGCCCGGAGCAATGGTCATCGGATCGAAATCGTGCACCCAGTTCTGCACCAGCGGAACCTCGGTGCCGAGCAGTTCGGAGAGCCGCTTAGCGACCGGCGCCAGGGAATCCTCGGGCTTGAGCTGGCCCTCGGTGGGACGACCCAAGTGCGAAGTCAGCATCAGGCGGGCACCTGCGTCGAGCGCGAAGCGAATTCCCGGTAGCGCCGCGCGGATTCGCGTGTCCTCCGCGATATCCCCGCGCGTGTCGAGGGGGACGTTGAAATCCTCACGGATGAAGACCCGCTTTCCCTTCAGGTCCAGGTCGGTCATGCGCATGAAGCTCATGGCGTTGCGGTTGCGAGGTAGGAGGTTGAGAGCGAAGGATGAAGGGTTGGAAAGCGACCGAAGCGTGCAAAGGGGGAGGCGGAGCTCGTACCTCGTCCCTTACCCGCTTCGCATCATCGCTCAAGTCCCTTCACCAACGTCATCGTCGCGTCCGCCATCCGGTCGGCGAATCCGATGCATCGCGGCTGCAGCCGGCTCCCGGATCCAATCGGCCCGTTGTGCTCCGTAGTTGAGCTTCAAACGCGACCTGTCGGGACGTTCTGGTCTTCACTTCGCGCTCATCAGAGCGATCGTGGTATCCAGCATGCGGTTGCTGAAGCCCCATTCGTTGTCGTACCAGGCCAGGACCTTCACCAGGGTGCCATCGGTGACCTTGGTCAGCGTCGCGTCGAAGGTACTGGAAGCCGGGTCGTGATTGAAATCGACCGATACCAGCGGCTGGTCGCTGTAGTTCAATACCCCCTTCATCGCCCCCTCAGAAGCGTCCTTCATGACCCTGTTGACCTCGTCTCTAGTGGTAGGGCGCGCCGCCACGAAACAGAGGTCGACGACCGAGACGTTGATGGTCGGAACCCGCATTGCGAAGCCGTCCAGCTTGCCATTCAATTCCGGCAGCACCAGGCCCACCGCGGCCGCCGCGCCGGTCTTGGTAGGGATCATGGACATGGTCGCCGAGCGCGCCCTGCGCAGGTCCTTGTGGAACACGTCGGTCAGGACCTGGTCGTTGGTGTAGGCGTGAATCGTCGTCATGAGGCCATGCACGACGCCGATCCTTTCGTGCAGGGGCTTCACCATCGGCGCGAGACAGTTGGTCGTGCACGACGCGTTCGAGATGACCGTGTGGCTCGACTTCAGCACCCCATCGTTTACGCCGTAGACGATGGTCGCGTCCACGTCTGCCTCCGCAGGGGCGGAGATGACCACTTTCCTGGCGCCGGCTGCGAGGTGCGCCCCTGCTTTTGCCTTGCTGGTGAAAAGGCCCGTGCACTCCATTACGGCGTCGACATTCAGTTCCTTCCAGGGAAGCTCGGCGGGGTTGCGCACCGCGATCACGCGGATGCGGTCGCCGTTCACAACCATGGCATCCCCGTCCACCGACACGTCGCCTGGGAACCGGCCATGGACGGTGTCGAAACGGGTCAGGTGCGCATTGGTCTGCGCGTCGCCGAGATCATTGATCGCGACAATCTGGATCTCGTGGGTGCGCTTGTTCTCGTACAGCGCGCGCAGGACATTGCGGCCGATCCGCCCGTAGCCGTTGATTGCGACGCGAATTGCCATGGAATCCTCCCTTGCGAAGGTGAAAGGCTGGCGATTCTACCGCGAAGTGGCCAGCGGCCACGAACCGATCGTCGCGAAGCCCTTTCGAGGCCTCTAAAGGAGGCCCTTCACCGTGTTCACAACGTTGGCCGGGGTCAAGCCAAAGTGCTTGAAAAGCTCACCCGCCGGGGCCGACTCGCCGAAGGAGTCGATGCCAACGGTGGCACCGTCCAGCCCGACGTACTTGCGCCAGAAGGCCGTCACCCCCGCTTCAATGGAAACGCGCTTCATGCCCTTTCCCAGTACGGCTACCCTGTAGGCCTCGTCTTGGCGGTCGAACACGTTGGTGGAGGGCATGGACACGACGCGAACGTGAATCCCTTGTTCGGCAAGGGTCTTCTGGGCTTCCACTGCGAGCGCGACCTCGGAGCCCGTAGCGATCAACAGCGCCCTCGCCTCGCCGCCCGGTGCGTCGGACAGCACGTAACCTCCGCGGCGGACGTTTGCGATCTGCTCGGGCGTGCGCTTCTGGAACGGGAGATTCTGTCGCGAAAAGAGCAGACTGCTGGGGCCCTCAGAGCGCTCGAGAGCGGCCACCCACGACACGGCTGACTCGAGCGAGTCACATGGGCGCCAAACGTCCATCCCGGGAATGAGGCGGAGGGTCGCGGCCTGCTCGATCGGCTGATGCGTCGGTCCGTCCTCTCCTAGGCCAATCGAGTCGTGCGTGTAGACGAAGATCGAAGGCACCTTGATCAGCGCCGCCATGCGGACGGCGTTCCGTGCGTAGTCGGAGAAAATGAGGAAGGTCCCCGCGTAGCCGCGGACGCCGCCATGTAGCAGCATGCCATTCATGGCGGCCGACATACCGAACTCGCGCACTCCGTAGTGGATGTAGTTTCCAGGCTTACCGCGGCGCAAGGCGATCGACTTCGACCACAACGTCAGATTGGACCCCGCGAGATCGGCCGAACCACCGACTAGCTCGGGGAGGATTGGCGCAAGCACCTCTATCGCATTCTGCGAAGCCTTACGCGTGGCAATGCTCTCGCCCTTCTCGTTCGTCTTCGCTAGATACTCAGAGGTGCGCGCTTTCCAGTTCGCCGGCAGCTCACGCTTGATACGGCGCTGGAACTCCGCGGCGAGCTCGGGATAGGCACGTTCGTACTCGACGAATCTATTGTCCCACAGGGCTTCGAGACCCGTTCCCCTCGCGCGCGCGTCCCAGCCTTCATAGACGTCCTGAGGGATTTCGAACGGTGGGTGGCTCCAGCCGATGTGGGCGCGCGTGGCCGCGACCTCCGCCTCGCCGAGCGCAGCACCATGGGCTTCGTGGGTACCAGCCTTGTTCGGCGCACCTTGGGCGATCACAGTCTTGCAGCAAATCAAGCTGGGTCGGGCGTTTTCAGCCTTCGCCTCTTGAAGGGCGGCGTCGATCGCCGCGAAACTGTGACCATCCACGTTCGGCACCACGTGCCAGCCGTACGCCTCGAATCGCTGCGGGGTGTCATCGGTGAACCAGCCTTCGACGTCGCCGTCGATCGAGATCCCGTTATCGTCATAGAAGACAATCAGTTTCCCCAGTCCGAGGGTGCCCGCGAGCGAGCACGCCTCGTGGGAGATACCCTCCATCAGACAACCGTCGCCCGCGAAGACGTAGGTGTGATGGTTCACGATCTCGAATCCGGGCCGGTTGAACTCTGCAGCGAGTAAACGCTCCGCGATTGCCATGCCGACCGCGTTCGCGAGACCCTGGCCGAGCGGACCTGTTGTGGTCTCGACGCCGGGCGTGATGCCGTATTCTGGGTGCCCTGGGGTCCTCGAATGGAGCTGGCGAAAGCGCTTCAGCTCCTCCATAGGCAGGTCGTAGCCGGTGAGGTGTAGCAGCGCATAGATAAGCATCGAGCCATGACCGTTCGACACCACGAAGCGGTCGCGATCCGCCCATTTCGGGTTCGCCGGGTTGTGGCGCAGATGGTGGTTCCACAGCACCTCGGCGATCTCGGCCATCCCCATCGGCATGCCGGGATGGCCTGAGTTCGCCTTCTGCACTGCGTCCATCGCCAACGCCCGAACGGCGTTGGTCAGGTCCTTACGCGTCGCCATGGTGACCGATCCTTGATTCAGATAGAGCTGAGCTACGATGCGAACCGGCGCTCGCCTCGCTCGTTTCGGATTTAAGCCTGCCGCCCTGAGAGGGAGCTCCACTGATTGTCGTTGTTGAGGGCGAGGACGCTGGGAATGGCGATGTCGCCTGCCAACGGATCTAGCCTTTCATGTGGATTATTGCCAAGGCCACGTGACTAGGGAAATTAGTTGTTCTTATCCCAATTATAAGAGTGCTGGCCAAGCGGTCACGCTACGCCTCGAGCTAGGATTCCGTCGGACCCCTGGGGAAGCTTTGTAAAATTTGCTCTGCGCGCGAGTTAGGGCTAGGTCGTGAAACGACTGGCTGCCGTATGCGGAACCTCTAG
>JBEVOI010000316.1:0-3478 GCA_040507665.1 Burkholderiales bacterium | reverse complement strand
TGAAGCGGCACGAGAGACCGGTCGCTACGGCGAGCGCGATGCAGCGCTTATCCTGCTCGCTTATCGGCACGGCCTGCGAGTAGCCGAGCTGGTTGCCCTGACGTGGCACCAAGTGGACCTCAAGGGCGCCCTGCTGCACGTCGCGCGGCGCAAGAACGGAATCCCGTCAACGCAACCGCTCACCGGGCGCGAACTTCGGGTCTTGCGGGCGCTGCTGAGGGACGCTGAAGGCTCACCGTGGGTCTTCAACAGCGAGCGCGGTGCCAGCATGACGACCGACAATGCCCGCAAGGTGATTGAGCGGGGGGGGCGCTGCTGCGGGTCTGCCTTGGGTGTCGCCTCATGCTCTACGGCATGCCTGCGGCTTCACGCTTGCTAACAAGGGGACGGACACCAGGACGATCCAAGCCTACCTAGGCCATCGGAATATCCAGCACACGGTGCGGTACACGGAGTTGGCACCGGGGCGCTTCAAGGGCCTGTTCTCTGACTAGGAGTCGTCGGCGGACGCGCTCGCAGTGTTTTCACCATTCTTACGGTCGACCTAACGAGTGACCGGCGGAGAACGGCCCAAAACCGGCCCCTAGCGGCGCAGCCTCAAAAGCGGCCACTGAGGCGCCCGCCTGCCACCCGGCCCGACACGCATTGGAAGACCGGGGATCGTCGCCGACACCATCGACCACGCCGCCGGCCTGTTCCCTTGTCTGGGCCTGAGCCTGTAAGGCCGTACTTCTGAAATATCGCTGGCGTCCCAGGATGCACCGAATGGGGATTCGGTAGAAACTATGGTGGCGATAGGCTGCTTGTCGGACACAACCCGTCGGCCCCTGGAAGCGGGTAAGACCGAAAGCTGGGTGACCGCATCGTGCGTACCTCGACCAATCGATCTCGCAGGCCGCGCGCGCGGACGATCTCCGCCGCGCTCGGGAGGAGGGAGACGATTCTCAACGGTTACGCCATCTATCCAAGGAAGGAATACCCAGCACCGTCCCAGTCTAGTGCCATCAATGCAACGGCGGTTCCTCGGTCCTCACGAGCGGCTTACCGTGCTTCCCAACAAGTTCCAGTATCTCGGTCCACGGATTGACTGCAACGTCAGCCTTAATTTCTCACGGCAGGCTTTTTCGTACCCGGACAACACAACATGTAGGTAGGCGATCACACGCGAGGTCACCATTGCCCTCACCTGCATTCCTTCGGGAATGGGCTTCGCTGCGATTCCCGCTCGCTGACATCCCCTGGCCGCCTCAGCCTTCCGGTCCCAGGGCCCGATCGAGATTGACTGCGGCACTGATCAATGCCAAGTGGGTGAAGGCCTGCGGGAAGTTGCCGAGCGCCTCACCGCGCGGTCCGGTCTCCTCGGCGTACAAGCCCAGATGGTTGGCGAAGCCCAGCATGCGCTCGAACATGAGCCGTGCGTCCTCGAGTCGCCCGCGGTCGAAGCGCCCGGCCCGGGTGAGCGCCTCGACCAGCCAGAACGTGCAGATGTTGAACGTACCCTCTTCGCCGCGCAGCCCGTCGGCGGTCTTCTCAACGTTGTAGCGGTACACCAGGCTGTTTGACACGAGCCCGCCGCGCTCGGGTGGCTGGAGGATGGCATCCAGCATCCGCGTCATGCGCCGGTCGAGCGGCGAGAGGAACAGCGTCATGGCCATCATCAGGTTCGCCGCGTCGAGCGTGTCGGACCCGTAGTGCTGCCCGAAGGCGCCGCGTGCCTCGTTCCAGCCCCGATCCATGATCTCCCGATAGATGGTGTCCCGCACGGCGAGCCAGCGCTCCCGATTCGCGGGAAACGACCGGTCGCCCGCGATCCGCAACGCGCGGTCCAACGCCACCCAGCACATGAGCTTCGAGTAGACGAAGTGCTGCGCGCCTCCGCGTACCTCCCAGATGCCTTCGTCTTCCCGCTGCCAGTTGTCGCAGACCCAGTCGGCGAGCTGCGTCACCCGCAGCCAGCCTTCGTAACCGATCGGATGTCCGTACTCGTTGAAGAGGTAAATTGCGTCCAGCAACTCGCCGTAAGTGTCCAGCTGGAGTTGGCGGTAGGCGCCGTTACCGACTCGCACCGGACGCGAGCCGCGGTAGCCGTCGAGGTGATCGAGTCTTTCTTCCTGCAACTCGGCGGCGCCGTCGATGCCGTACATGATCTGCAGCGGTCCGCCTTCGTGCGCCCCGCCCACAAGCCCGGCGACGAAGCGCAGAAACCGGTCGGCCTCCTCGGTGTAGCCCAGCCGCAGCAACGCATAGATGGTGAACGCGGAATCGCGGATCCAGGTGTAGCGATAATCCCAGTTGCGCTCGCCCCCGATCGTCTCCGGCAGGCTGCAGGTCGCTGCGGCGACGATCGCGCCGGTCGGCTCGTAGGTGAGCAGCTTCAGCGCGAGCGCGGAGCGGCGCACGATCTCCTGCCAACGGCCGCGATAGGTACAGCGGGCAATCCAGCGCCGCCAGAAGCCCACCGTCTCGCGAAACGCCGCCTCGGCCTCCTCGTCTGAAAGATGCGGGCCGGTGCCTTCGTCTTGCGACAGCTCCTGGAGGACGAAAGATGCGCTCTCCCCCGCTTCCAGCCTGAACTCCGCCACCACGCCGGCCTGGTGGACCTGGAGCGGCACACGGGTCGCGAGGCCAAGACCCCCTGTGCGTGCACGAAACTCCGCTCCGTGAGCGACGAGAGCCGTGTCGTGCCGGTCGCGGGCGTAGTTGAACGCCGGGTGGCATTCCATGCGGAACTCGATACTCCCGCGCACGGCGCTGATGCGACGGCAGACCTGGCGCCGCGTTGGCACGTTGAGCTTCACGTCCGCAACCGGCATGAAGTCGGTCAGCTCGGCGGCGCCATCGGCAAGCAGGAAACGCGTGACCAGGACATTGGTATCGGGCCAGTAGAGCTGCTTGCACGTGGCATCGCGATCCACGGGCGCGACGCGGAAGAATCCACCCTTTCGGTGGTCGAGAATCGCAGCGAACACGCTCGGGGAGTCAAAGCGGGGCATGCACAGCCAGTCGAGCGAGCCGTTGATCGCGACCAGCGCAACTGTGTGCATATCGCCGATCACACCGTAGTTCTGTATCGGTTGGTAGGCCATTCACCAAATCCCGTTGTGCAGACGGACTCGTCCGCTATGACATATGCCTGATGGCCTCGTTCTATCGGACTTGGCTTCCAACACACACCTTTTTGTCCTGGATTGCTGCCCATCAGACCGAGGCTGAGAGCACCAGGCTTCGTTCGATGATCTCCGCGGCGCGCGGGGCCCCGCCACTGGATTGCATCGAATCGCGGATCCGCTCGGCGGCAGAACGGTATGCGGGGTCCCGACCTACTTTCCTTATGAGCGAACACAGCCGATCGGGGGTCGCCTGCTTAAGCGTGATTGCCTCGCCCGCACCCGCCCAAGCGATCCGGGCGGCGATCCCTGGCTGTTCGTTGGTCACGGGAATGGCCACCATCGGGACTCCCGCGCTCAGTGCGTCGAGC
>JBEVOI010000313.1:0-3960 GCA_040507665.1 Burkholderiales bacterium | reverse complement strand
GTTCGGGTGAGCGCAGTCAACCGCGGTCCCGACGCGGCGACGTTGCACCTGCTGCCGACCCTGTGGTTCCGGAACGACTGGTCGTGGTTTCCGGGCACGACGAAGCCACGCATCGAGATCGACCCATCCGACGCGGACGCCGTCACCCTCAAAGCCACGCACCGCGAATTGGAACCTTACTGGCTCTACTGTGAAAGGCCCGCAGAGGTGCTCTTTACCGAAAACGAAACGAACGCGGCGCGCCTGTATGGAGTGCCCAACGCGACGCCATTCGTGAAGGATGGCTTACACGAGTTCCTCGTGCACGGCCGGCATGACGCAGTGAACCCCGGGCATTTCGGAACGAAGGCCGCACCTCACTATGTCCGCCTCGTTGGCGCGGGCGAGACGGCGGTCATCAAGCTGCGTCTGAGCAGCGCGGGGGATCTGCGCGAACCTCTGTCCGGACAGTTCGATGCCACCTTCGAGACGCGCAAACAGGAGGCCGACGCTTTCTACCAGCGGGTCACGCCGTTCGAGCTGCCCGAGGACATGCGCAATGTGCAGCGCCAGGCGTTCGCAGGCTTGTTGTGGAGCAAGCAGTACTACCATTTCATGGTGCGCCACTGGCTCGATGGCGATCCCGCGGGACCACCGCCGCCGGAAAGCCGCAAGCACGGCCGCAACCACGAATGGTGGCACCTCGCCGCGGGCGACGTGCTCTCGATGCCGGACAAGTGGGAATACCCGTGGTTCGCCGCCTGGGACATGGCGTTTCACTGTGTAGCCTTCGCGCTGATCGATCCCGACTTCGCGAAGCAACAGCTCCTGCTGCTCACGCGCGAGTGGTACATGCACCCCAACGGCCAGATCCCCGCCTACGAATGGGCATTCGGCGACGTCAACCCGCCGGTGCACGCGTGGGCGGCGATCCGCGTCTACCAGATCGAGGAGAAGATGTACGGCCGCAAGGACCGTGCATTCGTCGAGCGGATATTCCAGAAGCTGCTGCTCAACTTCACGTGGTGGGTGAACCGGAAGGACGCGGAGGGCAACAACATCTTCGAGGGCGGATTTCTCGGACTCGATAACATCAGTGCTTTCGACCGGACCTCGGGACTACCCGCTGGCGGACGTCTGGAACAGGCGGACGGCACCAGCTGGATGGCGATGTATTGCCTGAACCTGCTCGGGATCGCGCTCGAGCTCGCGAAGGAGGATGTCGTCTACGAGGACATCGCGACGAAGTTCTTTGAGCATTTCGTGTACATCGGCGCGGCGGTGAACCGTGTTGGCGGTCGCGAGAACGGCCTGTGGGACGAGGAGGCCGGTTACTACTTCGACGTCCTCAAGCTCCCGGACGGGCGTTGCTTCGAGATGAAGGCCCACACCATCGCCGGCCTGATCCCGGTGTTTGCCATTGTGGCCGGCGACCGGGAGATCATGCGCGGTTTCAGGGATTTCCACGAACGCTTTCGGTGGTTCGCCAAGTACCGACCGGATCTGCTGCAGGGCCTTGCCGACATGACCCATCGCGGCGTCGAGGACCGGATCCGTCTTGCGCTGGTGGATTCGCACAAGCTCAGACGCCTGCTGGAGCATGTGCTGCACGAAGGGGGGCTGCTCAGCCCTTATGGCGTGCGCTCGGTGTCGAAGCGCCACGGCGCAAGCCCCTTTGTCCTGCACCTGGATGATCAGCAGTTCACGCTCGACTACGAGCCCGCGGAATCGACCATCGGCCTCTTCGGTGGCAACTCGAACTGGCGCGGGCCGGTCTGGTTCCCGCTCAACTTTCTGCTGATCGAGGCCCTGCAGAAGCACCACTACTTTCTCGGCGACGACTTCAAGGTCGGATGCCCAACGGGATCGGAAAAGGAGTCCACGATCTGGCAGGTGACAATGGACCTGTCGTACCGGCTCATCAGACTCTTTCTCAAGGACGAGACGGGACGCCGGCCAGCCCATGGCGATCGCGAAAAGTTCCAGACCGACCCCCATTGGCGCGACCTGATCCTGTTCTACGAGTACTTTCACGGCGATACGGGGGCGGGTCTCGGTGCGAGTCACCAGACCGGATGGACCGGGGTAGTGGCGAAGCTCATCCGGCAGTACGGCGAATACGCGTTGGAGTGCAAGTCGACAGTCCTCGCCGAAAAGGAAGAATCATTGTTGGCGGAGCGTCCGGTCCAATGAACGCATCGCCGCCGGATGCGGAATGGCTCGAGAGCGATGCCATGGGTGGGTTCGCCTCCGGCACCGTGGCCGGCTATCGCACCCGGCGCTACCACGCGCTCCTGCTCACGCCGCGCCTGCCGCCGTGCGAAAGAGTCGTGCTGGTGAACGGGATCGAAGCGTGGGTGGATCTGGCGGGAGGCAACATTCCGCTCACCACCCAGCATTACGCGCCGGATGTGCTCTACCCGCGTGGACTCGACCACCTCGCCGCGTTCTCCCACGAGCCCTGGCCGACGTGGACGTTTCGCGGGACGGACGCGGTCGAGATCGTGCACGAATGCATTGTCGACCGGGTCGATGGCAGCGTCGTGCTGACATGGCGACTCGCGGGAAGCGCGTCCGCGGCGCGTCTCAATGTGCGTCCTCTGCTGTCGGGTCGCGATTACCACGCGCTCATGCGCGAAAACGCTGCATTCGCATTCGATGGGCGGGTCGCGGGTGGGAATGTCACCTGGCGGCCATACCCGGACCTGCCAGCCATCGCCGCACTCACCAATGGCACCTACACCCACGAACCGACGTGGTATCGCAATTTCTTCTACCGTGAGGAGGCCGCTCGCGGACTCGACTACCTCGAAGACCTCGCATCGCCCGGCACATTCAGCTTCGATCTGGGTCGAGGTGAAGCCGTCTTCGTGCTGCGCGCTGGAGACGGTATCGGCGTCGATGCGGAGGCGCTGGCTGCACGCGTGCGGGAGCTGGAGTCCGTGCGACGCAAGCCGCTCGATCCGCTGGATCGCGCCGCGGAGTCCTACATCGTGCGGCGGGCGCGCGGCCATACGCTCATCGCGGGCTTCCCGTGGTTCACCGACTGGGGTCGCGACACATTCATCGCGATGCGCGGACTGTGTATCGCGCGCGGACGGCACGACATCGCGGAATCGATCCTGCTCGCATGGGCCGATGCGGTGTCGGAAGGGATGCTGCCGAATCGCTTCCCCGATCACGGCGAGGCGCCGGAATTCAATTCCGTCGATGCATCGCTATGGTACGTGATCGCGGTGCACGACTTCCTCGCTGCGGGTCGAGCGGAATCAGGCGTGCGCAACCGGCTCATCGCCGCCGTTAATGCAATCCTCGACGGGTATGCGACGGGTACGCGCTACTGCATCTGCATGGACAACGATGGCTTGCTTGCCTGCGGCACGCCGGGGGTGCAGCTCACCTGGATGGATGCGAAGGTCGGCGACCATGTGGTGACGCCGCGCATCGGCAAGCCGGTCGAAGTGCAGGCGCTGTGGATCAACGCGCTGCGCTGCGCCGGCGGGGCACGCATCGAGATTGCGAACCGCGCGCAGTCGGCGTTCCGCGAGCGGTTCTGGAATGCGCAAACCGGATGCCTGTCCGACGTGGTCGACGTAGACCACGTTTCCGCCCGCCTCGATGCGAGCATCCGACCGAACCAGATCCTCGCCGTTGGCGGATTGCCAACCGCACTGGTGGACGGCGACGTGGCCCACGCGGTGGTGACGACGGTGGAGCGCGAGCTTCTCACACCGATGGGTCTGCGCACGCTCGCGCCCGGCGATCCTGCCTATCGCCCCCGTTACGAAGGCGGCGTCTGGGAGCGCGACACGGCCTATCATCAAGGCACCGTCTGGCCCTGGCTCATCGGGCCGTTCGTCGATGCGTGGCTGCGCGTCAACGGGGACGATGCGGTGCACCGCGGCGAGGCGCGCAGCCGGTTTCTTGCTCCCTTGCTCGAGCACCTGGGCGTGGCAGGACTCGGCCACGTGTCCGAGATCG
>JBEVOI010000294.1:0-2561 GCA_040507665.1 Burkholderiales bacterium | reverse complement strand
GGATCTCGGCGATTGCTTTCTCAAGCACTTTGACAAGCCGGTGCGGGCCTACCGAGTCGGACCGGCGAGCGCACAGCCAAGCTTCACCGGCCGACGCGATTACGGCACGGCGATGGAGCCGAGCATTGCCGTCATCCCCTTCGAAGCACGAAGCAGGGCGATCGAGCATCTCGATGTCGGCAACTTGATTGCCGACAGCGTGATCTGGCGTCTATCGAAGGCGGCGAATCTCAAGGTCAGTTCACGTCTTTCGACCAGCGTCTTCCGCGGCCGAGTGAACAATACGGAGCAGGTGTCGGCTCATCTCGGCGCGACCTATGTCCTCAGCGGCGGGTATGTGGTGAATGCGGGTCGAATTCTGGTGACTGCCGAACTCGCCGAGGCGCGCAATAACCAGGTCATCTGGACCGACCGATTGAGCGGGGATTTCAGCGACCTGCTCAAGCCCGAAAGCGAATTGGCGCATCACATCGCGCAGGGGGTTCATGTCTCTGTGTTCGACGCCGAAGTCGAGCATATCCTGACCCAGCCCCTGCCGACCCTCGAGAGTTATTCGCTGCTGCTCGGAAGCATCAGGATGATGCACCGCTCAAGCAAGGACGAGTTCCTGCAGACCCGCAGGATCCTCGAGGAACTGATCAACCGGCATAACCGAATTGCGGCCCCGCGGGCATGGCTCGGAAACTGGTTCATCCTGCGGGTCACGCGTGGCTGGTCCGAGGATCGCACGCGCGAGGCTTCCGAGGCCTTGAGCGCCACCCACGCGGCGCTGGACCGTGACCCTTCGGACGCGCTTGCGCTTGCGACCGAAGGCTTCGTCTACTGTCATTTGTTGAAGGACCTGGACACGGCCCGCAAGCGTTGCGATCAGGCTGTGGAGGCTAACCCCAGTCATGCACTGGGTTGGCTCTACCGGGGCACAATCAATGCGTTCGAGGGTGAGGGCGATGCGGCTGTGGGAGCCACGCGGCGCGCGATGGAGCTCTCTCCGCTCGATCCGCAGCGTTACTACTTCGAATCCCTCGGCGCGACGGCGGAGCTTTCTGCGCACCGATACGTGGATGCCGAAAGGCTCGCGCGTTCGTCGCTGGCTCTCAATCGCATGCATTCCTCCACATGGCGGGCCCTGGCGATCGCGCTTGTCTGCCAGGGGCGAATGGACGAGGCGCGCGAGGCCCTGAGCAACTTACGCCAGCTCGAGCCTGCCTTGACGGTTGAGAAATATCTTGCGCGGATGCCGAACGGGCAACTCGACACGGGCCGGCAATGGGCACACTGCCTGGCAGCGGCAGGTTTACCTTCTGGAGGGTGGACTTAACAGACAGGGAGGCGGGAATGTCTCAATTGGGCGGAGCGGGTGGTGCCGGCGGTGCAGGTGGGGCTGGTGGTGCAGGTGGAGCGGGCGGCGCAGGTGGCGCGGGCGGGGCCGGCGGCACGACGCTCGGTACGATGGCTGATGCCTATGTCAATTCGGTCATGGTGGATGCGCTCATCCTCGGGCGCGAAGGGACAACGGTTCCCGAGACCAGTTCCTACGCGCCCGCATTGCCTACCATTGGAGATCCAACACAGATGGCACGTTGGGAGCAATGGGTTCGCGCCTACGTGGCGATTGGCGAGCTTCTGCAAGGAATCAAGTTTAAGACGACAGCGACGTCCTTCCAGGTCATGTCCTCCGCATCGTTGATTGCGGAAATCGATCGTCCGAAAAAATCCACTTTCGAGGCGCAGATTCCGTTGGTGCTGAGTTGGGCCGAGCTGCGCAACGAACGCGCGACCGAAATTATGGCGCAGATCGATCCCCCTTATGCCTTCTGGTCGTCGATCATCTATATGCATCCCGACAGGACCAGACGCACATTCGAACTCATCAATCTGGTACTGCAGCTCTGCGTGTACGTCGAAATGCGCATCAAGCATTCCCTGGCTTGCTGGCGGCCGGTGGAACACAACGCCCAGGTGCAACCCATGATCACCACACCAGGGCATGGGAGTTTCCCAAGCGGACACGCGACCCAGGTCTTCGCGGTAGCGCATGTTCTGAAGTCACTGCTGAATCTGAACCCGACAAACCCGGCGCATGCACTCATTATCGAACAGCTCGAACGTCAGGCCGCACGCATTGCGACCAACCGTGTAATCGCCGGAGTCCATTTTCCAGTCGACAGCATGGCAGGGCGCATGCTGGGCGTAGCGCTCGGAGAGTACTTCGTCGGACGCTGCGCAGGAGGTCAGAAATTCATGGGTCGGAGGTTTACTGCCGCTGGGATCGACAGCGCTCCCACCACTGACTTCAATCCGTTCAACGTTGACCAAATTCTCGCTGCGCCATCGCCGTTCTATTCTCAAACCGCAGGAGCGGCTATCACACAATCGGCGTTAATGAAGCCGCTTTGGGGCGCTGCTAAGGATGAGTGGAAGGTAAGATTTCCATAGGCGGAGGATTCTGCCGCGACCTCTACGGAGAACGTTCCATGCCCGAACGCGACATATACCCAAAGTGTTTCGGTCCTTACCTTCTTTACGCGATCTCGACCGGCTTTGAGAATTTTGAGTTCTCC
>JBEVOI010000295.1:0-13170 GCA_040507665.1 Burkholderiales bacterium | reverse complement strand
TGCTCGTCCACTGGGAAGGCAACAACAACCTTCACCGCACGGTGCAACGTGTGAAGGCACTGGGTAAGCGCGTCGGCGTGGTGATCAATCCCGCAACGCCTGCAGCAGTGCTGGAGGAAATCCTGCCGGACGTGGACCAGGTGCTGGTCATGACGGTCAACCCGGGATTCGGGCATCAGCGCTTCCTCGATACGACGCTCCCGAAGATCCGGTGCGTGCGCCAGATGCTTGACCGGATCAAGCCCGGCAGCGACGTGGAGGTGGATGGAGGAATCGATGCGACTACCGCTCCGCTCGTGGTCGAAGCGGGAGCCAACGTCCTGGTGGCTGGAACGGCGCTCTTCGGAGAAAGCGAAGGGGTGACGGCGGCCATGAGCCGGCTGCGCGCCGCAGCCCAGAAGACCGTGCAGGGAACCAGTTCTTAACAAGGAGTCAGTGATGCAACTCGGAATGGTGGGTTTGGGAAGGATGGGCGCCAACATGGTGCGCCGATTGATCAAGAACGGCCACGAGTGCGTGGTCTTCGACATGTCCCCGAAAGCGGTGGAGGAACTGGTCAAGGAAAAGGCGGCCGGCGCGTCCTCGCTCGCCGATCTCGTGAAGATGCTCGCCAAACCGCGTGCGGTCTGGCTGATGGTCCCCGCGGCGGTTGTGGACAAGACCATCGCAGATGTCCTGCCTCATCTCGAACAAGGCGACGTCCTGATCGACGGCGGCAACTCGTATTACGTGGATGACATCCGTCGCGCCAAGGAACTCGCGCCGAAGGGCATTCACTACGTGGATGTGGGCACGAGCGGCGGCGTCTGGGGGCTGGAGCGTGGCTACTGCATGATGATCGGCGGCGAGGACGCGACCGTGCAGCACCTCGACCCGATCTTCGCCACCCTCGCGCCCGGCGTCGGCAATATCGATCGCACGCCGGGACGCGAGAGGGCCGGCGGAACGTCGGAGCAGGGCTATCTCCACTGCGGGCCGAACGGCGCGGGCCATTTCGTCAAGATGGTCCACAACGGCATCGAGTACGGGATCATGGCCGCGTACGCGGAAGGGCTGGGCATTCTGCGCGCTGCCAATGTCGGCAAGAAGCAGCACGAGATCGACGCCGAAACGACGCCGCTCCGCGATCCCGAGCACTACCAGTACGACCTCAATCTTCCCGACATCGCTGAGGTGTGGCGGCGCGGCAGCGTGATCGCGTCGTGGCTCTTGGACCTGACAGCGACCGCCTTGCTCGAGGATCCCGCCCTCGCGAAATTTGCGGGCCGGGTGTCGGACTCGGGCGAGGGGCGCTGGACCATCAAGGCCGGAATCGACGAGGGTGTGCCAACCCCGGTGCTCACGACCGCGCTCTACGAGCGCTTCAGCTCGCGCGGCGAAGCGGATTTCGAGAACAAGCTGCTCTCGGCGATGCGCTACGAGTTCGGCGGCCACCTGGAAAAACCAGCCGGCAAGTGACGTTCTGACAAAGCGAGAAGCACGATGAGCGAATCCCATTCCGACGCACTGGTGTTCTTCGGGGCCACGGGCGATCTGGCCTACAAGAAAATCTTCCCGTCGCTGCAGGCAATGTTGAGGCGGGGCAATCTAAACGTGCCGGTGATCGGCGTCGCGAAAGCCGGATGGAATCTCGATCAGCTCAAGGCGCGCGCGCGCGACAGTTGTGAAAAGCATGGAGGCGGTGTCGATCCCGTTGCCTTCGAGAAGCTGAGCGCCCTGCTGCGTTATGTCGACGGCGATTACGCGGACGCTGTGACGTTTCAGGCGCTGCGAAAAGAGCTGGGCGCCGCGCAACGGCCTGCCCATTACCTGGCCATCCCGCCGTCGCTGTTCGGAGCGGTCGTAGAGCAGCTTGCGAAGTCGGGCTGCACGCGTGGTGCGCGTGTCGTCGTCGAGAAGCCGTTCGGGCGCGACCTCGCTTCCGCGAAAGCACTCAATGAGATTCTGCTGACCACGTTCGACGAAGCGCACATCTTTCGCATCGATCACTACCTCGGCAAGCGTCCGGTCCACAACATGGTGTTCTTCCGCTTTGCCAACGCGCTGCTGGAGCCGTTCTGGAACCGCAACTATGTCGAAAGCGTGCAGATCACCATGGCGGAGAACTTCGGCGTCCAGGGTCGCGGTGCCTTCTACGATCAGGTCGGTACGGTCCGCGACGTGGTCCAGAATCACCTGTTCCAGGTGATGGCGAATCTTGCCATGGAGCCGCCAGCCAGAACGGACAGCGAGGCTCTGCGCGACGAGAAGGCCAAGGTCCTGAAAGCCATTCCACCGATCAAGGCGAAGGATCTGGTCCGCGGCCAGTTCCGTGGTTACCGCAGCGAGAAGGGCGTCGCGCCGGGCTCCGAGGTGGAGACCTTCGCCGCGCTACGGCTGGAGGTGGATTCGTGGCGCTGGCAAGGCGTCCCCTTCTA
Organism: Burkholderiales bacterium; assembly: GCA_040507665.1. Taxonomy (GTDB): domain Bacteria; phylum Pseudomonadota; class Gammaproteobacteria; order Burkholderiales; family JAEUMW01; genus JAEUMW01. The sequence continues at coordinate 10,753 of JBEVOI010000295.1, read as the reverse complement.
CATTCGCGCCGGCAAGTCGCTGCCCGTGACCTGCACGGAAGTCATGGTCCGCCTGCGCAGACCGCCCACCATGTTCCCCTCGTGCTGCCCGACGTCGAACTATTTCCGGTTTCGCATCAGTCCCGACGTCACAGCCGCTTTCGGCTTGACCGTGATGGACCCGGAAGAGAAGATGGTCGGCCAAACGATGGAGCTGCTCGCGAACCATCACCCGGGCGCGGACGAGCCGGATGCCTACGAGCGCGTGCTCGGAGACGCGATGGCCGGCGACTCGACCTTGTTCGCTCGGGAGGATTATGTGGAAGAGGCGTGGCGCATCGTCGATCCCGTGCTGAAGGCGGGCACGCCCGTGCACGAATACGAGTCGGGCACCTGGGGACCGAAGGAGGTCGACGGGAGCGTGTCGCCTCCGGGCGGTTGGCAGAATCCAACAGTGGCGAGCTGATCAACCATGAAAATTGAAGTGCTGGACGATGCCGATGCGGTCGCGGAAGAGGCTGCCGCAATCATCGCTACGGATGCGCGTATTGCGGTGGCTGAGCGCGGACGCTTCATCCTCGCGGTCAGTGGTGGCCACACCCCCTGGGTCATGTTGCGTGACCTCGCGGGCAGGGAACTGCCGTGGGCGAAGGTGCACTTCGTGCAGGTCGATGAGCGCGTGGCGCCCGCTGGAGATCCAGATCGCAATCTGACGCACCTGCGCGAGAGCCTGCTCGAGCACGCGCCGCTGCGCCCGGAGCAGGTCTACGCGATGCCGGTTGAAGCGCCTGATCTGGATGGCGCGGCCGAGCAGTACGCACAGACCCTCCGCGATCTTGCCGGCGCACCGCCGGAGCTCGATCTGGTGCACCTCGGGCTCGGCCCCGACGGGCACACGGCATCGCTCGTGCCGACTGATGCCGTGCTCGCGGTAACGGACCGGGACGTCGCGCTCACCTGGCCGTATCAGGGGCGGCGTCGCATGACTCTGACCTATCCGACGATCGATCGCGCGCGGCGCATCCTCTGGGTGGTGACGGGCGAAGAGAAGGCCGCGATGCTGGCGCGCCTGTGCAAGGGCGATCGCTCCATCCCGGCTGGGCGAGTTCGCCAGGACAACGCCCTCGTGCTCGCCGATCGAGCTGCGGCGGGACGGCTGCAATCCAAGTAAGAAGAAGGAGAACATGCGCGTCGGGATCGCCACCGATCACGGCGGGTTCGCCTTGAAAGAGGAACTCGTCGCCCGGATTCGTGCTGCAGGGCATGAGGTTGTCGATTTCGGCGCGCATCAGCTGAACGACGGCGACGACTATCCCGATCATGTTGTCCCGCTCGCGCACGCCGTGGTGGCCGGAAAGGTGGAACGCGGCGTGGCGATCTGTGGCAGCGGCGTCGGCGCATCGGTTTGTGCCAACAAGGTCCCGGGTATTCGCGCCGCGTTGATCCATGACCACTTCTCCGCCAGGCAAGGGGCCGAGGACGATCACATGAACATTCTCTGCATGGGCGGCCGCACCGTGGGTGCGGAGGTGGCGTGGGATCTCGTCCAGACCTATCTCGCCGCCACGTTCAGCACGGCTGACCGACATCTTCGACGCCTCGGCAAGGTCGCGGCCCTGGAAGCGGAACGAAACCACGAATGAACGAGAGGTGACGCCGATGACAAACCAGGAATTGGATCAGCTGTCGATCAACACGATCCGCACACTGTCGATCGACGCGGTGCAGGCAGCCGACTCCGGCCACCCCGGCACACCGATGGCGCTCGCACCACTCGTGTACACGATCTGGAATCGCGTCCTGCGATTCGATCCGCAGGACCCGGTATGGCCCAACCGCGATCGATTCGTCCTCTCGAATGGTCACGCGTCGATGCTGCTGTGGTCGGTGCTGCACCTTACCGGGACACAGGCGGTCAATGCGGACTACGAAACGGTCGGCAAGCCCTCGGTCACGCTCGAAGACATCCGCCGCTTCCGCCAGCTCGGGAGCCATGCGCCGGGGCACCCGGAATACCACTTCGTTTCGGGCGTGGAGACGACTACCGGTCCGCTCGGTCAAGGCATCGCCACCAGCGTTGGCATGGCGATCGGTGAACGATGGCTCGCGAGCCGCTATAACAAGCCCGGTTTCGACGTCTTCGACTACGACATCTACGCCGTGTGCGGAGACGGCTGCCTGATGGAAGGCGTCGGCTCGGAGGCCGCGTCGCTCGCCGGCCATCTCGGCCTCGACAATCTGTGCTGGATCTACGACAACAATCACATCACCATCGAGGGCAGCACGAAGATCGCGTTCACCGAGGACGTCGCGGCGCGATTCCTGGGGTATGGATGGAATGTGCTGCGCGTCGGCGATGCGAACGACCTCGATCTCATTCAGCACGCGCTCACTGTCTTCCGGCAGACAAAGGGCCGTCCCACCTTCATCATTCTCGACAGCCACATCGGGTACGGCTCGCCGCACAAGCAGGACACCGCGGCCGCGCATGGCGAGCCGCTCGGCGAGGACGAGATCCGCCTTACCAAACGCGCCTACGGTTGGCCCGAGGACGCGAAGTTCCTTGTCCCGGACGCTGTGCGCGAGCATTTCGCTGCGGGAATCGGCGCACGGGGAGCAAGTGCGCGTCGCGAGTGGGCCGATCTCTTCGCGGTCTACCGGGCGAAGTATGCCGACCTCGCCCTTGAGATCGAGCAGATGCAACGCCGTGAGCTGCCGGCAGGGTGGGACCGGAACCTTCCCGTTTTTCCGGCCGACGGAAAGGGCCTCGCAGGGCGTGACGCGTCGGGCCAGGTGTTGAACGTGCTGGCGCAGAATGTACCGTGGCTCCTGGGTGGTTCGGCCGACCTCGGGCCGTCGAACAAGACCACTCTCAAGTACGATGGCGCGGGTGACGTGCAGGCGAGCACGCCGGGGGGGAAGAACCTGCACTTCGGCATCCGCGAGCACGCGATGGGCGCGATCGTGAATGGATTGTCGCTCTCGAAGCTGCGTCCGTTCGGTGCGACCTTTTTCATCTTCAGCGACTACGCGCGGCCGGCGATTCGTCTGTCGGCTCTGATGGAGCTGCCGACGATCTTCGTCTTCACCCACGACGCGATGGGCGACGGTGAGGACGGCCCAACCCACCAGCCGATTGAGCAACTCGCGTCACTGCGCGCCATCCCCGGGCTCACGCTACTGCGACCCGGCGACGCGAATGAGGTGGTCGAGGCCTACCGATACGTCATGCAATTGCGTCATCGACCGGTCGTGCTGGTGCTGTCGCGGCAGGCGCTGCCGACGCTCGATCGGAGTAAATACGCGCCGGCGTCCGGCGTTGCGCACGGTGCCTACGTTCTCGCCGATGCGCCCGGCGGGAACCCCGATGTCATTCTGATTGCCACCGGCAGCGAGGTGAGCCTCGCCGCGCAGGCGCACGAGAAGCTCGTCAACGGTGGCATCCGATCGCGCGTGGTCTCGATGCCCTCGTGGGATATCTTCGAGCGCGAGCCACAGGTGTACCGCGACAGCGTGTTGCCGCCGGCCGTGAAAGCGCGGCTCGCGATCGAGCAAGCCTCCACGTTCGGCTGGGAACGCTACGTCGGCGTCAACGGCCGCGTCATCGGCATGCATACCTTCGGTGCCTCCGCGCCCTTGAAGGCGTTGCAGCAGGAGTTCGGATTCACCATCGACAATGTGGTGGCGACTGCAAAGGAATTGCTGGGTAAGGGGTAAGGCGTGCCTCACGTTGCATCTGCACCCAGCTTCGGCGATCCAACTGCGCATTGCCTCGCAGCTGGTGATCTCGAAGCGATCTTTCTTCCCGCACACGGAATGCTCGGCGCGTCGCTGCGCCACCGGGGTGCGGAGATGCTCCGGCGCGTGGATGACCTCACTTCCGCCGCTGCGAAGGGCAGCACCGCCGGCATTCCACTCCTGCATCCCTGGGCGAACCGCCTCGCGGGTCTTGACTATCGTGCGGCCGGACGCGCGGTATCGCTCGATCCGTCGTCGCCCCTGCTTCACTTCGATGAGCGCGGGCTGCCCATGCACGGCGTGCCGTGGCCGCTGCTCGCGTGGGAGGTGACTGAAGCGAAGCACGACCGCCTGGCAGCCCACCTCGAGTGGACGCGGAGCGACCTGCTTGCGGTCTTTCCATTTCGCCATCGGCTCGAACTGGCGGTCAAGCTCAACAGCGACAGCCTGACGCTCGAAACGACCCTCCTCGCCGGCTCCGATGGTCCGGTCCCCGTGAGCTTCGGCTTCCACCCGTACTTCGGGCTGCCGGAGCTTCCGCGTGCGCAGTGGCGGTTGCAGTTGCCGGCGATGCGCAGGCTCGTGCTTGACGATCGCGGCATCCCGACTGGTGCAGACGAGCACTTCAGTGCATGCGAATCCCTGCTCGGCGACGCGGAGTTCGACGACGGCTTCGCGCTGCACGAGGGGAGTGCATCGTTCTCGCTCGCAGGGGCAAGCCGCCAAATCACGGTCGAGTTCCTTTATGGCTTTCGGTATGCCCAGGTCTTCGCGCCAAAGGACAAGAACTTCATCGCGCTTGAGCCGATGACCGCACCGGCGAACGCGCTTTCGAGCGGCTACGGCCTGCGCCTCGTGCCGCCCGGAGAAGTGTTTCGCGCCGCGTTCCGAATTTGCATCGACGTCGACGGGTGAATTCATGCACCTCGACCCGGTCATCCTCTCGCGCATCCAGTTCGCGTTCGTGGTCAGCTTCCACATCATTTTCCCCGCGTTCACGATCGGGCTGGCCGCATGGCTAGCAACCATCGAGGGTGCGCGCCTCGCCACTGGCAACCCGATCTACCGGCGTGTCTTCGACTTCTGGCTGAAGGTCTTCGCCGTCTCCTTCGGCATGGGGGTCGTCACCGGCATCGTGATGGCATTCCAGTTCGGCACCAACTGGGGCGTGCTCGCAGAGCGCATGGGGTCGATCCAGGGGCCGCTGCTCGGCTATGAAGGCTTCACGGCCTTCATGCTGGAAGCCACGTTCTTCGGCGTCATGTTGTTGGGCCGTGAGCGCGTCTCGCCCCGGTTCTACTTCTTTGCCTGCTGCATGGTCTCGCTGGGGACGATGTTCTCGTCGTTCTGGATCCTCGCCAACAACAGCTGGATGCAGGTCCCCGTCGGCTATTCCATCGTCGACGGCCGAATCATCCCCGCGGATTGGTGGGCGATCACCACCGGGCCGATCATGCGCGTGCGCTGGCCGCATATGCTGCTCGCTGCCTTTCTCACCACCGGCATGTGCGTGATCGCCACGGGCGCGTGGTATGTGCTGCGGGGCATGCACCGGGCGGAAGCTCGCGAGATGCTGCATTGGGGTCTTGGCTTGGTCGCCGTGCTCATTCCGGTGCAGCTCTTTGTTGGGCACCTCACCGGCGAGTACGTGCTCAAGCACCAGCCGGCGAAGTTCGCTGCGATCGAGGCGCGCTGGAAGTCGCAGCAACCGGCAAGCGAAGTGCTGATCGCCATTCCCGATCCGGCGAACGAGCGCAACCTGTTCGCGATCGAGGTGCCGAAGCTCGGCAGCTTCATTGCCTCGGGCAGCTGGACTTCCCGTGAGGTGGGGCTCGAGGAGTTTCCGCCAGAGGATCGGCCACCGGTGGTGATCCCATTCTTCACGTTCCGCATCATGGTCGGCATGGGGCTCGTCATGCTCGCCGTCTCGTGGCTTGGAAACTTCCTGCGCTGGCAAGGTCGGCTTGAGACTACGCGCTGGTTTCTATGGTGCGCATTCGCGTCGTTTCCCGCCGGCTTCATCGCCGTGCTCAGCGGATGGTTCACGGCCGAGGTCGGGCGCCAGCCATGGGTCGTCTACGGCCTGCTCCGAACCAAGGATGCAGTGACGCCGTCACTCACGACAGGTGATGTGCTCTTCTCGCTGATCGCGTATGTCGCCGTCTACGCGGTGTTCATTTCTTTCGGTATCTATTACATCTACAAGCTGCTGCGCGAGGGGCCGACCGCCGAGGCGACGCCGGTGCGAGGGGCAACAGCGAAGCGGCCGATGGCGTTCGCCGACGATGCCGAGACTGCAACGGGCGCGACCGTGCGAATCGAGGGGTGACGAACGTGGAAGCATCCAATCTCGCACTGTTCTGGGCGGGTGTGATCGCCGTCGCTATCCTTGTCTATGTCATCCTGGACGGCTTCGATCTCGGCGTCGGGGTGCTCTTCGGCACCACGCGCGACGAAGCGCACCGCGCGCAGATGATGGATACCATCGCGCCGTTCTGGGACGGGAACGAAACCTGGCTCGTCGTGATTGGCGCCGGGCTCTTCGCGGCGTTCCCGGTGGTGTACGCGGTGTTCCTCGGTGCGTTCTACATTCCGGTGCTCCTGCTGCTCTTCGGCCTGATCTTCCGCGGTATCGCCTTCGAGTTCCGATACCGGAGCGACCGGATGCGCTGGCTTTGGGACTGGGGCTTTTGCGTAGGCTCAACGGTCGTGGCCTTCGTCCAGGGTGCGGCGGTGGGGGCGATGATGAAGGGCATTCCGGTCGCAAACGGACAGTACGCTGGCGGCGCGTTGGTCTGGTTCGCGCCGTTTCCGATCCTTACCGGGATCGGACTGGTGCTCGGCTACGCCTTGCTTGGAGCAGGCTGGCTGGTGCTGAAGAGTGAAGGCGAGTTGCGCGAGTGGGCCTATCGCCGTATCCCATGGCTGGCCGGCGGGGTGCTGGCGGTTTTGCTACTCGCCTTCGGGGTCACCTTCGACTTCGGCGTGATTGCGCGGAGCAACCTGCAGGGAAGACCCTGGGGACTCATGTTCCCCGCGGTCGGCGTGCTCGCCCTCGTCGGGATGTTCGTCGGCGCGCGGAGAAAGCACGACGTGCTTCCGTTTGCGATGACCGTGCTCTTCTTCCTCGCCGCGTATTTGACGCTGGGTACGATGTTCTGGCCATACATGGTTCCATACGACATCACCGTGGCCAACGCTGCAGCGCCGGAGGAATCGCTCTCCTTTCTGTTCTACGGAGCGGGTATCTTCGTGCTGCCCGTGATCGCAATCTACACGATCGGGGTCTACTGGGTTTTTCGCGGCAAGGTTCGGAAGGGCTATGGTTGAAAGCGCTCGATAAGTCATCGGGCAGTGTGCGCGATCCTGGATTTCTCGCCAGGCCACGCCGCCCCGGTCGCGCATTGCACCGCACATTGCACTGATCTCGCGCTCACGCTAACGTAAGCGCGCGGCAGATGGCCCCTGTGGCGTGTTCGCGGGCAATCTGGTCAGCGCGAAGGGCTGATGCACCGCCTGGGTCAAGAAACAGTCCTGATCCGTCGGATTGGCGCGCGTGTCGCGCCTATTCCAAATAGGGCCCCAGCGCCTGTGATGGTCGTATCTGGCGAAACGCGGCGTGGTGTCTCGTCATCTTTCCCCTCGGGGTGCAATCGTCGTGGCGCGCACTGCGGCGAGAGCTTCGTGCAGCGTCGTGAAGATTTGTCCGGTACCGATCGCCGCGGTTATCCCGTGCCGGTCCATGTCAGAGCGCAGATAGATGTTGACGCGCGCGAATACCAGCTCTACCCCGCGCTGAGTCATATCTTTGATCAGATCGCGGAGCGACCGAGCTGCCGAGTAGTCGATATCAGTGATCGCCGCCGCGTCGATGATGAACCAGCGAACCGGCGTTGGAGCATGCGCCACCAGCGCGCGCACCTCGTCGCTGAATCGGTAGTCGTTTGCGTAGAAGAGGTCCGCGCCGAACCGATAGACGATCAGCCCCGGTTCGGTTTCGATACCCGGCACCGCGGGAACTGCCTCCCACTGGCCGGTCGCGTCCGGCGCGAGCACGGTCGCATGTGGACGATAGCTATGGCGCACATGCCTGAGGAGCGAAAGGGCGATCGCAAGCAGGATTCCCTGCTCAACGCCGATTGCGACTACCGCTGCGGCGGTGACGACAGCCAGAATGAACTCGCCCGGGCTTTCGCGGTGGATATCGCGCAGGCCCTGCACGTCAATCATCCCGACAGCGATCGTGAACACGATGCTCGCCAGCACGCAGCGCGGTAGGTACTGCAGCGGGCCGGTAAGGAAGAGCAGCACCAGCAGCACGATGCCGGCGAAGACGAGTTGCGCGATCTGGCTGCGCGCACCTGCACTGTCCGCCATCGCAGTCTGCGTCGGGCTGCCGTTGACCACGAAGGTCCCGCTCAGCGCGGCCGCCGCATTTGCAGCTGAGAGGCCAAGGATGTTGGCGTTCTCGTCGACGCGCTCACGATCGCGCACCGCGAATACGCGCGAGGTCGCCGCGCTTTGCGCGATGATCATTACGAAGCATGATGCCGCTACCGGAAGCAGCGCGAGGGTGTCGCGCCAGGTAACGTCAGGCAGCGCGATCGATGGCAGACCGCCGGGCACCGGGCCGATCACTGCAATGCCGCGCTCGGCGAAGCCGAATGCGGCGCTCGCCGCAATCGTGCCCACGACCGCGATCAGCGAGACGGGAAAACGTGGGGCAATGCGGCGGCCGAGCAGTATGCTTCCCACTACGAGCGCGGAAAGTCCTAGCGCTTGGGAATCGAGCCTCGGCAGGTTAAGCGCAATCTCCCACGCTTGAACGAGTGTGCGTTGCGAGCGCCCCACGACACCGAGCATGTCGCCCAACATCGCGATGCCGACCTGGAATCCGACACCGGTGAGGAATCCGACCAGCACCGTCCGCGAGAGAAAGTCGGCAAGGAATCCAAGCTTAAATATTCTCGCGAGGAGCAGTAGAGCGGCGGTGAGCAACGCGACCATTCCCACCAGAGCGACGTACTCCCCGCTGCCCGGCACGGCCATGCGGGACAGCGACGTGGAGAAGATGGCGGCGGTCGCCGAGTCGGCGGCTACGACCAGATGGCGCGAGGAGCCAAACGTCGCGAATGCCACCAACGGTAGGAGCACAGTGTAGAGTCCGGTGACGACGGGGGTGCCCGCGATACGCGTGTACCCGAGCACCTGGGGGATATTCATCGACGCAAGCGTGACTCCCGCCACGACATCGCGCAGCGCTCCGGCTCGGTTGAATGGCCGGATACCCCCAAAGAGGCTCAGCCCCATCGCGGTCCGCCCTGGATTTTCGTCGCGCATCCCACCATGTCAATGCGATGCAACGCACTTCCACTGCACCGCTTTGGTTTCCAGGCGAATATGACCGGGGCTCGGGCTGTCGCAGGCTCGATGCGCTCGATCGGCGCATGCTCGCCAGTCTCTGCGCCGAGCAGGGGCCTTGGCCGACCGCTGGATAACCGAATGGCAGCACGCTTCACGCGAACAGCATAAGCCGAGCCCCTCTTCCGCGCCATCAGGCAATACTCCATTTAGAGGGTCTAGGTCTAGGTGATATTGCGATTCGGACAGATCCGATAAGAACCGAGCACACGGTTTCGATAAGCCCAGCGAACTCGTTAATACCGGCGAGCTCACCTCGTACACTGGGCAAATCTCGATCTGATGGGAAGCTCGAGCAGGCAGGAATGTGGAGCGGATGCACTCGGATGTCAAGGCGCCGTGCATCAAACCTAAGGGTGTCGTGGAATTGATCTTCCGAGGAATGGCACGGTTCTCTGTTCCTTCAACGAAGGCGATTTAAGATTTCTGTGTGGGATTCTCCTACTGATCGTCCATGTTATAGTCAGATTTGTTCGGACGTGGCCAAACGAGAAACCTGTATCGATGTGAAATCGACGGCGAGCGTTGGCCGTCAGGTTCTTCCACGGTTCACGGTCAGAGCCGTTGAATCGATCAGACTGCTTCGCCTAACCTGATCCAATATGCGTGACTTTACCGAAAAGACGCTCGACTCCAGGTGTGCCTTTGAGGGTCAGCTCCTGGAAGTGCGAGAGGATGTCGTGAGGCTCCCGGATGGGCGGTCGGCGCGGAGAGAATATGTTCGTCACCCTGGCGCCGCCGTTATCGTGCCTTTGCTGGATGGCGACACGATCCTCGTTGAGCGCCAGTATCGTTATCCCTTGCATCAGCATTTTCTTGAGCTGCCAGCAGGCAAGATCGATCCGGGAGAGGAGCCCGCCGTGACGGCTCGGCGAGAGCTTCTGGAGGAGACGGGCTACGAGGCAGAGGGCTGGACGCATCTGTTCACGACCTATCCCTGCGTGGGCTACTCGAATGAGCGCCTGGAGTTCTACTTGGCCCGACAGCTAAGATACGTCGGTCATGCCGGCGAGGATGGGGAATTTCTGGAAACGATTGCGCTGCCCCTCGATCAGGCGCTCGCAATGATCGTGTCCGGGGAGATCACCGAGGCGAAGACGATAATCGGCGTGCTCTGGATAGAGCGGTCGCTGCGTTCTGGGAAATAGGCGACGCGACGGCTCCCGCCTCGCTTAGCGTTGAGCAGTGATCTGCGAGGTGGGCTTGAAGGCGAATTCCCGATCAAGGGGAACTGGCCGCTTGAACAGGTATCCCTGCCCGTACTGGGTACCCATGTCTACGAGGGCCTTCAATACATCCTGATTTTCGACCCATTCCGCAATCACCTGTTTCTTCAGTCCCTTCGCGACATCATTCAGCGCCTTCACGAAGATGCGGCTCGCTTCCTCGGTGGCGAGATCGCGAATGAAGCTGCCATCGATCTTCAGGTAGTCCACGTCGAAACGCTTTAGATAGTAGAAGGAACTGAACCCTGCGCCAAAGTCGTCGAGAGCGAAGCGGCAGCCCATGTCCTTCAGTTGGCGGATGAAAGAGAGGGTTACGTCGATCTCCGACATCGCCGCGGTCTCGGTGATCTCGAACACGAGTTGATTGGGACTCACCCGGCTGTCCGCCA
>JBEVOI010000242.1:0-6244 GCA_040507665.1 Burkholderiales bacterium | reverse complement strand
CGTTGGTAATCCTGAAGTCGAGCGGGTGCGCGTTTGCCAGCTCTTCCCACGAGAGCGGCATCGACACCGGCGCGCCGGGGACGCCCCTCGGCGAGTAGGCGACATTCAGCGTCTTGCCGCGAACGTTCATATTGTAGTCCATGAAGATCTTGCCGGTCCGCTTGGGCACGCTCCACTCCATGGTGATGTCCTTCGGGTGTTGGCGCATCAGGTGCCGACCGACGAGCTCGGAGACCTGGCGCGCGGCATCGAAATCGAGGGTGCGCCGGATCGGCACGAAAACGTGCAGCCCGGTCTTCCCCGAGGTCTTCACGATGGATTCGAGCGACATGCTCTGAAGCAGCTCGCGCAGCCAGAACGCCACCTCCTTGCCCTTCTCGAAGGCGACCGTGTTGAGCTCCGGCTCGGCCCCCTTCGCCTCCTTGCCGGAGTAGATGTACGGGTCGATGTCGAAGACGACGTAGTCGGGATAGTTGAGAACCGACCCTTCAAGCGCGGCGGCCGAGGCTGCGTAGTCGGTGCTCTTGCTAGCCGCATCCGGGCCAAGCTTCGCGCGCGAGTGCCAGACATGGAACTCGAGCGTTCCGGACTGCGCGAGCCACAGCAGCGTCGGCAGGTTGTTGCAGAGCAGGTAGTCGTGACGCTCGTCCTTGTGCTCCGAGAAGACGGTGATGGTTTCGACGAACTCCGGCCGCTCCTGCTCCCAGTGCTTCTGGAAGAAGCGCTGTCCGTCGATCCCTTCGGGCATGCGGATCATGGTGAGCGGACGATCCGCGAGATGGGGCAGGATGAAAGACGACACCTGCGCAAAATAGCGCAGCAGGTCACGCTTGGTCAGCGCCGGCTGCTTGAGCGCGCGGTCGGCGGGCCAGTAAACGCGATCGAGATTCGTGAAGCGGATCTGATGCGGGCCGACCGCAATCGTGAAGGCGGCTTTCTTGTTCTCGAGCTGCCGCACGACGTCATCGATCTCGCTATTGGCGCGGGGCGCCGCGCTTGCGTGCAGCGTCCGGCCGGACGTCGAGCGCTGCACGCTCTGCGGATCGACGTCATCCCGCAGGCGCAGAAAAACCGGCGCGCGGAGACTGCCGTCGTCGGTCCAGTTCTGAAACTGCACTTCGACGACGACTTCGGGCTTGACCCAGGTGGTCGGAGCGTTGAGTTCGGGCTTTTCGGCGAATGGCCAAGTGCTGGTTCGTAGCGGGTCCAGTCGGGCCTTCACCTGCACGAGCGTGTCCCCATCGAATCCCGAGCCGACGTGCGAAGCAAAGCGGAGCTTGCCTCCGTCCCAGTAGCCAACCAGCAACGCGCCGAGCGGCTCGCGCGATCCCTTGCCCTTGGTGTAGCCGCCGACGACGAACTCCCCGCTGTTCGTGGACTTGATCTTCAGCCATGACGCCGAGCGCCGGCCCGCTTCGTACTTGCTGTCCGTGCGCTTGCCGATCACCCCCTCGAAGCCGCTGGCGAGCGCGGCTGCATTCAGTGTCAGCCCATCGTCCTGTGCATGCACCAGCTGCACGAGGGGCGAGGGCAGCAGGCACTGCGAGAGATAGCGTCGCCGATCCCTGTAGGGTGACTTGCGCAAATCGACTCCGGCGAAGTGCAGCAGGTCGAAGCAGTAGAAGACCACGGCGACATTCTGGTCGGCCGCAGCGATTTCCCGCTCCGTCTTCAATTGCGCGCGGTTCTGCAGCGCCCCGAAGGAGGGTTTGCCGCTCGCATCGAACGCGACGATCTCGCCGTCCAGGATCATGCTCCTCACAGCCTGCTTGCCGAGCTCGGCGGTCAACCGCGGGAACACGGCGGCCAATTCGAGGCCTCGGCGCGAACGAAGCTTCACGCCTTCTTCGCCGATGAAGGCGAGTACCCGATAGCCATCGAGCTTGGGCTCCCACATCCATTCCGCGTGATTGAACGCGGCGTCGCCGGGTTCGGCGTGCATCGGAGCGAACTTCGCCGGCATCGCTTCGATCTCCCCGGTTGGAACGAGCCTTGACGCGGGAATGCGCTGCACTGGATGCGCTTTGAGATCCTCCACCGCCATACCGCAGAGCACGGACCGATTCTGCGCGGTGATATCGGTCTTTGCCGCATAGCGGTCCTTGTGCTTGATGAGGAACCAGTTCTTCTTGTCCGAACTGCGAACGAGTGCAAAGGACCCTTTCACCTTCTCGCCGCGCAGCAGGAAGCCGAGCTTTCCCTTCTCGAGACCTTCGCGCACCCGCAGTTCGGCTTCGTTGCGGTTGTGGAACCAGTATTCCTGGCCTTCGTCCGGCGAATAGACGCCGCAGTCCCATACGATCACTTCCCCCGCACCGTACTGCCCCGGTGGGATGACACCCTCGAACGAGGCATACTCAAAGGGGTGATCCTCCGTCTGCACCGCGAGGCGTTTGTCGGCAGGGTCGAGGGATGGGCCCTTGGGAACGGCCCACGACTTGAGCACGCCATCGCACTCGAGGCGGAAGTCATAATGCAGCCGGCGCGCGGAGTGTTGCTGGACGACGAAGAGCAGCGGCCCGGTCCGCGCCTCGAGCACCGCCGGGGCTGGCTCGGGTGTGGCTTCGAACGTGCGCTTGGCGGAATATTCGCTGAGCGACGTAGACTTGGCCGCGCGAGATCGATTCGCACGCTTGCCTTTCAGCGAGGGAGGTGCCAGGAAGCCTCCTCAGCGGAGCGGGGTTAGGGGAGCCATGAGGAAATTCTAGGAGGAAAGACGATGGAGATGTTGGCGGGAACGAGCGGATTTTCCTACAAGGAGTGGCTCGGCCACTTCTATCCGGAGAAGCTCCCCGCGGCCGAGATGCTCCGCTACTACGCCGGGCACTTCCCGACGGTCGAGATCAACAACACCTTCTACCGCATGCCCGCGGAGGCGATGCTCGCGCGGTGGTCGGAGGAGGTTCCCGAAGGTTTCGCCTTCACACTCAAGGCACCGCGCCGCATCACCCACGAGAAGCGCCTGCGCGAGGCTGAATCGGATGTAGCCGAATTCCTGCGGCGCGCAGGCGCGTTGGGAGACAGGCTCGGCGTGATTCTGTTCCAGTTGCCGCCGTACCTCAGGAAGGACGTTTCGCGCTTGCAGGCATTTCTTGCGCTGCTGCCTCCCGACAAGCGCTTCGCCTTCGAGTTTCGCCATGCCTCTTGGCAGGACGACGAGGTGTACGAGGCGCTGCGCGCCCGTGCCGCGATGCTTTGCGTCACCGACACCGACGAAGGCGACACGCCGTTCATTGCGACGTCCGACTTCGGTTATGTCCGCTTGAGGCGAACGCATTACGACGATGCGAACCTGAGCGCCTGGGTGGAGCGCATCGCGGCGCAGTCCCTGGCTCGCACCTACGTCTATTTCATGCACGAGGACGAAGCGCTGGGAACGGGCTTCGCGCGGCGCATCAGCGCGCTGTGGCGCGCGGCGGGCTCCTCGCGCTGAGCACGGAGTCCGTGTTTTCCGACGTAGATTTCGAGTAGCAAACAGCGTAACAATTGTCGCGGGCACTTGCGGCTCTTCATTCGATTAGAAAATTGCGCTCATGAATGTTCTCAAGCAGATCTTCACGCCGTCGGCCTCGGCACTGCAGGCGGGAAAAGTGTGGGGCCGCGCGCACACAATTGCGAGGGAGCGCAAGGTCCCGCTGTCCGAGGCGTGGTACATCGCGAACGAAGAAATCACGCGGGAGGAATTCGGCTCCGGTCCGGTGTCCAGTCAGACCTCGGGGAAAATTGCCCTCAGCTCCGGAGACGTAACCGCACCGGATACTGTGAATCCCTCGCTTACGCCAGTCGCCGCAAATACGACGGGGGCGGCATCCTTGTCCGGGCTTGTCGATACGGTCCCTGGGAAGGAGTCCTATGCGCCGGCGGATGGGGGCACCATTGAAGATAAACTGGTACCCGGCACCGGGCTGACCCACGGAGATTTCTGGCGCTTGAAACTACCGGCATTCGACGTGCCGCAATATGCGCCGATGCCACCTTGGGTCGAGCCTGCCGATAATCGTGCTGCACGCCGGTTGATCGGAGCGTGGGCGCGTCAGGATCGGATGTGCGCGCACTACCTCGCCGACTGCTCGCGCGTGGCCTACGCGCCGGAGCCAGAGGCGCGGTGGCGGTTGACTCGGGCTGGAGGCGAGCACTTCGAGCGCATTGACGAGGGCGCTTTCTCTGCAACCGCGCACTTTCGCGCAAAACACGCGATTGTTGCATTTCGGGGCACCACCGGCCTTTCTCAGTTGCTGCTTACCGACTGCAATATCGTGCCGTGGGGTTGGCCCCCACGTCATGCCGGTTTCCAGCTTGGATGGGGCAAGCTGCGTTCGCGCGTCGAAGACTGGCTCGACACGCTTCCTCCGGGCACGAAGATCGTGCTCACCGGACACTCGCTGGGAGGTGCGTTGGCGACGCTTGCCGCGAATGATCTGGCCGCGGATCGTGACGTGGTCGCGGTGATGGGTTTCGGCACACCGCGAGCCGGATTGTGGGGATTCAAGTCCAAGTACAACACGCAGCGATCGTCGGACCGGACGCTCTACGGAATCACGTCGCGCATTACCCACGCCAGCGACGCCGTGTCCCGAATACCACCGCCGCTGCTGTTCGCCCACGTTGGCGAAGAGTTCACGCTGAACAAGGACGGCACTCTCAAGCACGGCTCGCCGTCGCCGTTCCAAAGCTGGGCCGACCGCGTCCTGGCTTCGCTTTTCCTGCCCCAGCCAGCTGGTCATTCGGTGGCGCGGAAGGCGCTGTTGCCAGCTCCGCAACGCCAAGAGAGAACGTTCCAGCCTGCTCCTCGCGCCAGTTGGTCGATCGCAGGGTGCATGGTCGGGGACGGCATTTTCAAGGTGTTGAGTTTTGGCTCCGGCTACGCGATTCTGGTCGCCCTGGGGCCGCTGTGGGGCATATTGCTCCTTGGCGGCGCGCTGCTCGCGCGAGACGTGGGTGAGCACGACCTCGCCTTCTACGTCGATGCCCTTGGCCGCGATTCGGGCTCCAGCGCGGCCGTTTGAGCGGATCACAAGACAGCAGACGCCAGCGCGCAAATCTGTCTCGGCGAGCATTGTTCAAGGAGAGAGTAATGAAGAACCGGCTTAAGGAACTGCTTCAATCGGGCAAGCCGGCGATTGGCACTATGGTGCAATTGCCGAATCCATCGGTGGTCGAGATCCTGGCGCAGGCCGGTTTCGACTGGCTGCTCATCGATACCGAGCATGGTCCGATCGATGTCGAGACCGTCCACGCGATGATTCGCGCCACCAGTGGCACGACCACGACTCCCGTCGTGCGAGTCGCGCGGAATCTCGACTGGCTCGCCAAGCGCGTCCTGGACATCGGTGCGCTCGGCGTCATGATGCCTGCGGTGAACAGCGCTCAGGAAGCCATCGAGGCGGTGCATGCGGTGCGCTACCCCCCGGATGGGACCCGCGGCTTTGGCCCGACCTTCGCTGCGCTGCGGTGGGGCCTCGCCGGTGCGGACTATGTGAAGCAAGCCAATGACGAGGTGATGGCGATCGTCCAGATCGAGCACATCGACGCGGTCGACCGCATCGAGGAAATTCTAGCCGTGCCGGGTCTCGACCTGCCCCTCATCGGTCCCTACGACCTGTCGGGCTCGATGGGACTGCTCGGTCAGGTGGCGCATCCCAAGGTTCAGGCGGCGATCGATCGCGTACTCGCCGCGGGCAAGAAGGCCAATCTGCCGGTGGGCATCTTCGGCGTTACGGCGGAGGAGATCAACAGATACCTCGATGCGGGGTTCAAGGCTCTTCTGGTCGGGGTCGATGCCGCGTTTCTCGGTGCTGCGGCGAGACAGGTCCTTGGCGAGATCAAACGCTAGCAGGTTGCTCCGGCAGCTTGTTGCACGCGGATTCCTTGTCGGGAGGGGCAGGGCGGAGCGCCTGCTTATGGGCCTCGGCGAGGTGAGCGAACGCAAACTCAAGTCGCCACGCGGTGTTTAAGGAGAACGGGGCCAACCCTGTTAACCGGACCGCGTACGCTGTTACAGTAAATGGAGCAAGTTAGCCCGGGTAAGTGTCCCCCGGTGCTTAGGGTGCTCTCGTTGGCTACTCGCATTGTGTTCTCGCACGGCCGCGTTGCGGCTTGCTGTACCCGCGCCCTTGATTGCCAGCCATGAACACGATCCGCGTGAAGGTCAAGCCGAATGCTCGCGTGCGAGCGCTGACGGAAATGAGCGATGGAACATGGCTCGCGCAGATCAAGTCTCCGCCGGTGGACGGCAAGGCCAATG
>JBEVOI010000288.1:0-13259 GCA_040507665.1 Burkholderiales bacterium | reverse complement strand
CGGACTGCGTAAAGACAGCGTGTCCCTACCGGAAGAGCGGTGCATCGCAGCGCTAGAGTACTTGGCCAATAAAAGTTGGGGCAAATGAGTCAAGTTTCTTTTTGGAAAAGCAAAACACCCCCTCCCCCATCTGCGAACTTTCGCGGAGGCAAAGGGGGCGAGTGAATCAGGCGGTTCACGTGAGTTTCTACAGCGACGCGGCAAAGGACGGTAGGTGCCTTGGAGTGACCCGATCCCATGAGTGGGAGGCGGAATCCGCGTCGCGAGATGCGGCTCGCTGAGAAGTGAGATCCGTCTGCTATGTTTGCTCATCGTACACCGCCTCGTCGGTCTGAGGCGGAGCCTCGTTAGGTTTTGCCTGTCTCTCCACGCTTTTCGCCCTTCTCTCGTTTCTGCGTCTGTCGCGCAAGCGCGAGCATCTCCTCTGCGTGCTTGCGCGTGGTCGGTGTGATCTCGACCCCGCCCAGCATCCGGGCAATCTCTTCCACTCGGCTCTTACCGCGCAGCCCTGTGACCTCGCTCACGAGGCCCGCGTCGGTGTCGGTTTTCGCGACGCGCCAATGGTCATCGCCGCACGCCGCGACCTGCGGCAGATGGGTGACGCACATCACCTGATGCTTGCGGCCAAGATTCTTCAGCATCCTGCCGAGGATTTCCGCCACTCCTCCGCCGATCCCCGCGTCGACCTCATCGAACACCAGGGTAGGGATATTTGCGAGTTCGCTCGTCGCCGTCTGGATCGCCAGACTGATGCGTGACAGCTCACCGCCGGAGACCACCTTAGCGAGGGGTCGCAGCGGCAGTCCCGAATGAGCCGAGACCCGGAACTCGACCTCCTCGAGGCCCTGGGCGCCGCCCTCGTCCAGCGCAGTCAGCGCAACCTCGAAGCGACCGCCTGCCATCGCGAGCTCCTGCATGGCGCCTGTAACCCGGTCCGACAGCTGCGGCGCGCAACGCTGCCGTTGCTCGGAGAGCTCACGGGCAGCGTCGACGTAGGCCTCCCAAGCCTTCGCCGCCTCACGCCGGATCGTTTCGGGATCGAGCTCCGCGGTCAGCGTTTCCAGCTGGGTTCGGGACCGCTGGAGAAGTTCCGGTAGTTCCGCCGGCGCGACCCGATATTTGCGAGCGGCATCGTGGATCGCTTCGAGCCGCCGGTCCACCTCGGCCAGACGGCCTGGATCGAGGTCGATCCGGCTGCCATAGTCGCGCAGCGAATGGGCTGCCTCCTGTAACTCGTTCTGCGCCGACTCGAGCAGGCCCAGCACGTCTCGCAGCCGTGGATCGTGGTCGACTGCGCGCGAGACCCGTACCGTAACCGCGGAGAGCTGCGGCAGGCACGCGGCGTCGCCTTCTGCCAGAACATCGAACGCCGTCTGCGCCGTTTCGAGCAAGCTCGCGGCGTGGGCAAGGCGTTCGTGGTCCTGCTGCAGCGCTTCCCACTCACCCTCGGCGAGCTGGAGAACTTCGAGTTCGCGCACTCGGAACGAGACCTCGTCCCGCTCGCGCTCCACGCGTGCAGCGTCCTGATCCAGTGCCCGGAACTGCGCCGCCAACTCCCGCCAGTGCCGATGTCGCTGCGCCACCTCGTTCGCCGTCGCGTCGAGACCGCCGTAACCGTCGAGCAGGCTGCGCTGGGCCACCGGCCGCAGAAGCGACTGGTGTGCGTGCTGTCCGTAGATGTCGACAAGGAACTCTCCCGCCTCACGCAGCTGGGCGAGGGTGCAGGAATGGCCATTCAGGAAAGCGCGGGAGCGACCGCTGACGTCGATCATCCGCCGCAGCAGGCAGACGTCGGCGTCACCGGCAAGGTCATTGACCGCAAGCCACGCCTCCAGTGCGGCCGCGCCGGCAAGGTCGAATTCGGCGGCGATCTCTGCCCGGTTGGTGCCTTGGCGGACCACGCCGGGGTCGCTCCGCTCGCCGAGCACCATCGCCAGGGCGTCGATCAGTATGGACTTGCCGGCGCCGGTTTCACCGGTGAGCACCGTGAATCCCGGACCGAACTCGAGGTCGACGCGGTCAACGATGACGAAGTCGCGGATGGCCAGCGACTTCAGCATTACAGGCTTTCGCTCCAGCGCAGCTTCTCGCGCAGCATCCGATAGTAGCTGTGGCCGACCGGGTGCAGCAGGCGCACCTCGTGGGGCGCGCTTCGTATGCGCACCCGGTCCTCGCCATTCAGGTCAAAGTGCGTATGGCTGTCGAAATGCACCCGAACATCCTCGGCTTCGTGCATCCTGACCTCCACGAGCGAATCGCCCGAAACCACGATCGGGCGAGCGGACAGCGTGTGCGGACAGACCGGGACCAGCGCCATCAGCCGCAGGGTCGGATACAGGATCGGGCCGCCCGAAGACAAGGCGTAGGCGGTAGACCCCGTGGGCGAGGAGACGATCAATCCATCCGAGCGCAGGGTATACACGAACTGACCGTCGATGCGGACGTCGAACTCGATCATGTTGCCGGCCGAACCCTTGGTGACCACCGCGTCGTTGAGGGCGAGCACCTTGAACACGGGCTGGTCCTTGCTCACCACCTCGGCGGCGAGCAACATCCGCGACTCGGTGACGTACTTCCCATCCAGGATCTGGCCGATGGTTTCGAACATGTTGTGGACCGAGATGTCGGTCAGGAACCCGAGCCGGCCCTGGTTGACGCCGACCAGCGGCACGTCCTGTGGCGCGAGCGTTCGTGCAATATTGAGCATGGTGCCGTCGCCGCCGATGACGATCGCCAGGTCGACGTGGGCGCCCAGCTCGTCGAGGTCCATCACCGGGAAGCGGCAATTGTCGATGTGGACCGCGGTGAGCCGATCGAGGAGCACGGCGATGCCGCGCTCCTCGAGGAAGTGCGCCATGTCCAGCAACGGCATCGCAATGTCGGGGCTCTTGTACTTCCCGATCAGGGCAACCTTTGTGAATGACGCGTTCATGCCCCGCATTTAACCACAAAGCGTTCGCCCGGCAACACCCGGCGCAAAACGCAGATTGCTGAAAACATTAGGCTCTTTGTAGAATCCAACCATGCTCTCGGAGCGCGCGCAAATACTGCTCAAGACCCTGGTCGAGCGCTACATCGCGGACGGCCAGCCGGTAGGCTCGCGCACGCTCTCGCGTTACTCGGGCCTGGACCTTTCACCAGCGAGCATCCGCAACATCATGGCGGACCTGGAGGAAATGGGCTTCATTCTGAGCCCGCACACTTCCGCCGGGCGTATCCCCACCCCGCGCGGCTACCGCTTCTTCGTCGACACGCTGCTCACCATCAAGCCGCTGGACCGGCTGGAGATCCAGCAGTTGGAAGACAACCTCCAGGTCCAGAGCACGCAGAAGCTCGTCGTCGCCGCATCCCATCTGCTGTCGGACCTCAGCCACTTCGCGGGCGTCGTCGTGGTGCCGCGGCGGCGGAATCCGGCATTTCGCCATATCGAGTTCCTGCGGCTCGCCGAGAAGCGCATCCTGCTCATCATCGTCACCCCCGAAGGTGACGTGCAAAACCGCATCCTGCTGACCGACAAGGCCTACTCGCCGTCCGAGCTGATCGAAGCGGGGAATATCCTCAACCAGCACTACGCCGGCCTCACCTTCGACGAGATCCGCGCCCGCATTCACGCGGAGCTGCGCCAACTGCGCCGGGACATGACCGAGCTCCTGACCGTCGCCCTCGACGCGAGCAACGAGGCGATCACCGAGTCGGAGGAGGTCGTGGTATCTGGCGAGCACAACCTTCTCAACGTGCAGGAGCTGTCCTCCAACATGGAGCGCCTGCGCGGGCTCTTTACGCTGTTCGACCAGAAAACCGGCCTGCTGCGCATTCTCGACCTGAGCAGCCAGGCTGACGGCGTGCAGATCTTCATCGGCGGTGAGTCCGGCATCGAGCCGCTGGACGAGTGCAGCGTCGTCACCGCATCCTACGAAGTGGAGGGCGAGGTGGTCGGCACCGTGGGTGTCGTCGGCCCGACGCGCATGGCGTACGAACGCGTGATCCCGATCGTGGACATCACGGCGAAGCTGCTGTCCTCTGCACTGTCGCAGAACTGACCCGTCAGGGCGTGAAAAGCGGGAGGGAGTGAAGCGCCGAGGGGCGACTGCCCGCCGCGGTTATGCTCTTGCTACCGGCACTCGCAAACTCAAACTTCCCCCCTTTCACGTTTCATTCCCCCACTCCTTCACGCTGCTCGCCCATGCCAGTCAACGTTGAACCTCCCTACACTCACGGCTCGCCCCTCAAGGTAGGTGTCGTGCTGGTGAATCTCGGCACCCCGGAGGCGCCGACGCCGGAAGCCGTGAAGGTATACCTGCGCGAGTTTCTGAGCGACCCGCGCGTGGTCGAAATTCCAAGGCCGATCTGGTGGGTGATCCTTAACCTGGTCGTACTGACCAAGCGCCCGAAGGACTCGGCGGCCCGCTATGCGCTGATCTGGACCAAGGACGGCTCGCCGCTCAGGCTCCACACCGAGCGACAGGCGAAGCTGCTGCAAGGCTATCTCGGACTTGGGGTGAAGACGCCGTTCGTGGTCGATTACGCCATGCGCTACGGCTCGCCGTCGATACCAGAGGTGCTCCGACGCATGCGGGAGCAGGGGTGCGACCGCATTCTGGTGCTGCCACTCTATCCGCAGTACTCCGCGAGCAGCACCGCGACGGTGTTCGATGTCGTCTTCGACGAATTGAAGCGGATGCGCAACGCGCCGGCGATTCGCACCGTGAAGCACTTCCACGACGATCCCCGTTATATCGCTGCGCTCGCCCAGAGCGTTCGCGACGACTGGATGAAGCATGGCAAGCCGGAGGTACTGGTGATGAGCTTTCACGGCGTGCCGCGCTTCTCGCTCGACAAGGGTGACCCCTATCACTGCCAATGTCAGAAGACCGGGCGCCTGCTCGCTGAGGCGCTCGACCTCAAGCCGCACCAGTACCGGGTCACATTCCAGTCGCGCTTCGGTGGCGCGGAGTGGCTGAAACCCTACACCGCGGAGGTTCTGGGCGACCTGGGAAAGAGCCGGACCGCGCGAGTGGACGTGGTCTGCCCCGGCTTCACGTCGGACTGCCTCGAGACTCTGGAAGAGATTGCCATCGAGGGCAAAGGCGAGTTCTTGAAGGCGGGCGGTGGCGAGTACCGCTACATTCCCTGCCTCAACGACCGCGACGACTGGATGCGGGCGCTCACCGGCATCGCGATGGACAACCTGGGCGGCTGGGTCAGCGCGACGTTCGACCGCGAAAAATCGGAGCAGGAAGGCGTGCGGACGCGCGAGCGGGCGCGGGCGCTGGGGGCGAAGGAGTGATTCGCACGCTCTGACCACGCCCCGCCGGGTTCCTGGCAACGCTGTCCTCTCCGTCGCAATCTGCCTTCTCTGTCCCCTGCCGCCGGGGTCGACCCCGGACCGCCTTCCCGCCGGCAGGCTGGTCTGCGGCGGTATCAGGCGCTTGCGAGCGAACGTTCTCCGGGCTCACGAATTCCCCAACGAGGGGTTGAAATCGGGGACCGCGTCCCCAATGTCTCGAAAGTTGAAGCATTCCGGGAGGATTTCTATGCAGGACACACCGAACGACGCTGCGACGACGGAGACGCCGGCGGAACTGAGCGCCGATCGCGGCCCAGCCGCTGGCTCCGAGGCTGCGGGCACGTCGGCGCCTGAAGCGCTCCCGAGTCCCGAGGAGCTCCTGCGGCAAGCCGAACTGCAGTCCAGGGAGCGTCACGATGCCTGGCTACGCGCCCGTGCGGACGCCGACAACATCCGCAAACGGGCCCAGGAGGACATCGCCAAAGCCCACCGCTACGCGCTCGACAGCTTCTCGGAGGCCCTGCTGCCGGTACGCGACAGCCTTGAGGCGTCGCTCGCTACCCCGAACCTGACCATGGAGAGCCTCAGGACCGGCGTCGAGCTGACCCTCAAGCAGCTCACCTCGGTGTTTGAGAGGTTCAACATCGCCGAGATCAATCCGATCGGCGACAAGTTCGACCCTCACCTGCACCAGGCGATTGCTGCTGTGGAGTCGGACCAGCCCGCGAACACGGTGGTGCAGGTCCTGCAAAAGGGCTATCGGCTGCACGACCGGGTCATCCGCCCGGCCCTGGTGACGGTCGCGAAGTCGCAAGACGCTTGAAAACAAGGAGCCGGCCCGCACCTACGGGGCAACAGGTTTACTGAATGCACGACCTTTGAGTCGGAAAGGAATCCAGCATGGGAAAAATCATCGGTATTGACCTCGGCACCACCAAGTCCTGCGTCGCCGTGATGGAAGGCGGCCAGCCGAAGGTGATCGAGAATTCGGAAGGCTCCCGCACGACGCCCTCGGTCGTCGCCTATATGGAGGACGGCGAGGTGTTGGTCGGCGCACCGGCGAAGCGTCAGGCAGTGACCAACGCCAAGAACACGCTGTACGCGATCAAGCGCCTCATCGGCCGCAAGTTCGACGAGAAGGAGGTGCAGAAGGACATCAACCTGATGCCCTATCGCATCGTAAAGGCCGACAACGGCGACGCCTGGGTCGAGGTGCGCGGCCGCAAGATCGCACCGCCCGAGGTTTCGGCGCAGGTGCTGCGCAAGATGAAGAAGACGGCCGAGGACTATCTCGGCGAAGAAGTGACCGAGGCCGTGAACACCGTCCCGGCGTACTTCAACGACTCCCAGCGCCAGGCCACCAAGGACGCAGGCCGCATCGCCGGCCTCGATGTGAAGCGCATCATCAACGAGCCGACCGCTGCCGCGCTCGCCTTCGGCATGGACAAGAAGGAAGGTGACCGCAAGATCGCGGTGTACGACCTCGGCGGTGGCACGTTCGACATCTCGATCATCGAGATCGCGAGCGTCGAAGGCGAGCACCAGTTCGAGGTGCTCTCCACCAACGGCGACACGTTCCTTGGCGGTGAGGACTTCGACCAGCGCGTGATCGATTACGTGGTGACCGAGTTCAAGAAGGAGCAGGGTGTCGACCTGTCGAAGGACGTGCTCGCGCTGCAGCGACTGAAGGAATCAGCGGAGAAGGCCAAGATCGAGCTTTCATCCTCGCAGCAGACGGAAATCAACCTGCCGTACATCACGGCGGACGCCTCCGGCCCGAAGCACCTGACGATGAAGATCACCCGCGCCAAGTTCGAGAGCCTGGTGGAAGAGTTGATCGAGCGCACCGCCGAACCGTGCCGCATCGCGATCAAGGACGCCGGAGTCAAGGTGAGCGACATCGACGACGTGATCCTCGTCGGTGGCCAGACGCGCATGCCGAAGGTGCAGGACAAGGTGAAGGAAATCTTCGGGAAGGAGCCGCGCAAGGACGTGAACCCGGACGAGGCCGTGGCTGTCGGCGCAGCGATCCAGGCCGGCGTGCTTAAGGGCGAGGTCAAGGACGTGCTGCTGCTCGACGTGACTCCGCTCTCGCTCGGGATCGAGACGCTTGGCGGGGTGATGACCAAGCTCATCCAGAAGAACACCACGATCCCGACCAAGGCGTCGCAGGTGTTCTCGACCGCCGATGACAACCAGAGCGCGGTGACGATCCACGTGCTGCAGGGCGAGCGCGACATCGCTTCCGGCAACAAGAGCCTCGGACAGTTCAACCTGGCCGACATCCCGCCCGCGCCGCGCGGATTGCCGCAGATCGAGGTCACTTTCGACATCGACGCGAACGGCATCATGCACGTGACTGCAAAGGACAAGGCGACCGGCAAGGAGAACAAGATCACCATCAAGGCGAACTCCGGCCTCACCGAGGAAGAGATCAAACGGATGGTGCGCGACGCCGAGGCCCACGCCGAGGACGACCGCAAGTTTCACGAGCTGGTCAACGCGCGCAACCAGGCGGACGCACTCGTGCACACGGTGCGCAAGTCGCTCACCGAGTTGGGCGACAAGGTTTCTGCCGAAGACAAGGCGAAAGTCGAAGATGCCATCAAGGCCGCGGAAGAGGCGATGAAGGGCAGCGACAAGGACGCGATCGACGCAAAAGCCAAGGCGCTGGCCGAGGCTTCGCACAAGATCGCCGAGCAGGCGTATGCCCAGAGCCAGGGCGGACCCGGACCGGGAGACGGCCCCGCAGGTGGCGGGGGCGAGAAGAAGCCGGAAGGCGACGTCGTCGATGCGGAGTTCGAGGAAGTGAAAGACAAGAAGGCGTAACTGCGTGAAGACGTGAAGGAGTAAATGCGTGAAGGGGTGAAAGGTTGCAGCGGAAGCATCGCGACCTCCGTACCCGGCAGGCCGCAGTCGAGTTGGAGGAGGTCATCTACCAGCTCGCTGCGGCCTTCACGCGTGAAGAGATCTTCGGATTGACGAGGCCGATGGCTCGGGTTTCGCGATCCTTTTCACGCTGGCATAGGGTCTGATCAAGGATCGATAGAAGAACAGAATGGATGGCGTGTTCACCGAGCGGGTCGCTCTCTCGACATGGCTCAAGGGCCGTCACTCCTTCACGACTTTCGAGAAAAAATGTCCAAACGCGACTACTACGAAATACTCGGCGTGAATCGGGACGCGTCGGAGGACGAGATCCGGAAGGCATTTCGCAAGCTCGCCATGAAGCACCATCCGGATCGCAATCCGGACAACCCGAAGTCGGAAGATCGCTTCAAGGAAGCGAAGGAGGCGTACGACGTTCTAGGCGATGCGGACAAGCGCGCCGCGTACGATCGCTTCGGCCACGCGGGCGTGGATGCGAGCGCGGGGGCGGGATTCGCCGGAGCGGGCTTCGGAAATTTTGCCGATGCCTTCGGCGACATTTTCGGCGACATCTTCGGCGCCGGGCGCGGCGCCCGCTCCAACGTCTATCGAGGCGCAGACCTGCGCTACAACCTCGAGATCACGCTGGAGGAAGCCGCGCGCGGCACCGAGACCCGCATCCGCATCCCGAGCATGCAGGAGTGCGGCACCTGTCACGGATCGGGCGCGAAACCCGGCACCCAGCCCTCCAGCTGCTCCACCTGCGGCGGCCACGGCCAGGTCCGGATCCAGCAGGGCTTCTTCTCCCTGCAGCAGACCTGCCCGACGTGCCACGGCAGCGGCCGTGTGATCGGCTCGCCGTGCCCGGAGTGTCATGCCGCCGGACGCGTGAAGGTGCACAAGACCCTGTCGGTGAAGATTCCCGCGGGCATCGACGAGGGCGACCGAATCCGCCTCGCGGGCGAGGGCGAATCGGGGATCAACGGCGGCCCAACCGGCGACCTCTATGTGGTCGTCCACATCAAGGAGCACCCCGTCTTCCAGCGCAACGGCAACGACCTGCACTGCGAAATGCCGATCAGCTTCGCGACGGCCGCCCTCGGCGGCGAACTCGAGATCCCGACTCTCGACGGCCACGCGACGGTAAGGATCCCTGCCGAAACCCAGAGTGGCCGGGTATTCCGCCTCCGCGGCAAGGGCATCAAGGGCGTGCGCTCCGCAACCCACGGCGACCTGCACTGCCACGTCGTCGTGGAGACGCCGGTCAGTCTCACCGAACGTCAAAGGGAATTGCTGGAGGAATTCGAGGCGATCAGCCGTAGCGACGAGGGGACACACAATCCGCGCGCGAAGGGGTGGTTTGATAAGGTGAAGGAGTTCTTCGCGGAGTGAAGTAGCCATTCAAGAACGGCAGTCTGGGAGGCCGAGGCGGCCCTCTACTCAGGCTCGATCCCCGCCGCCTTGATAATCCTGCCCCACTTCTCCGATTCGGCGGTCTGAAACTTCGCCAGCTCCTCCGGCGTTGTCACGAATCGCTCGGTGCCGGTGCTGCTGTAGAAGTTCTGCACCGCGGATCCGCTCGTTGCCTTTACCAACAGCTCGCGCAGGCGATTGACGATCGCGGGCGGCGTCTTCGCCGGTACATAGGCTGCGAACCAGTAACCCATCTCGTAACCCTTCACGCCCGCCTCGTCGATGGTCGGGATGTCGGGCGCGAGCGGCGAGCGCGTCTTCCCGCTCACGCCGAGAGCCCGCAGCTTGCCGGCCTTGACCTGCGGCACGCCCGTAGCGGTGTCTGTGATCATCATGTCGATCTGGCCGCCGAGCAGATCGGATACCGCGTTCGGGTTGCTCTTGTAGGGCACGTGCAGCAATTCCACGCCCGCCATCTGCTGGAACAGCTCTCCGGCAATCCGACTCGAAGAGCTGCCACTGCCGAACGACACCTTGCCGGGCTGCTTCTTCGCAAGCGCGATGAACTCCGCGACATTCTTCGCAGGCACCTTCGGATTCACCAGCATGATCTGTCCGCCCTTGCCAAGCGCGGTCACGGGCTCGAAATCCTTGACCGGGTCGTACGGCAGCTTCTTGTACAGATGCGGATTGGCGGCTTGCGTGGTGTTGGTGGAGATGAATACGGTATAGCCGTCCGGCTTCGCCTTGGCGGCCGCCTGTGCACCAATGAACGCGTTACCCCCTGGCTTGTTCTCGACGATCACGGGTTGCTTCGTTTCCGCAGTCAGCTCCTGACCGAGGGAACGCGCGAGCTGGTCGGTGGCACTGCCCGCGGCGAAAGGCACGATGAACGTGATCAGCCGGTCCGGATACGTTTGCGCTACGGCAGCGGAGACAGCCACGGCGCAGAGCGCAGCGAGGCTCGCGGAGAAAAGTGCGGTAAGACGCCGCATCAGCACATTCCTTTTCTGAATTGAGCGGGCTTTCGTTTCATTTGATTCCAGCGAGGAGCGCCTCCCATTCGGAAGGCACCGAAACCTCGAGACCGAGCAGCAGAAAGACGAGATTCTTTCCATGCGTATCGAGATTCAATGAATCGTTGACGCCGCCGTCGAGCACGTCGTCGAGCACGAAGTTGAGGGCGCCCAACCCGGGCAGCACGTAGCGGTGAATCGCGGCGGGCGCGCGGTGCCGGAAAATCGCGGCGACCCGCTCCTCGGTCACCTGCTCCAACAGCACCGGAAAGAACTCCGGGCGATAGGCGATCACGCTGATGTTGGAGCGATTGCCCTTGTCTCCGGTGCGGCCGTGAGCCAGGCGATATAGCGGAACCTGAGGCTGGTTCATGGCTCACTCCATCATGGTAAACGTGGGGTGAATCAACTCTCGTGGCACGTAGCACGAGGTCGAGCCTAGTCGCGGCGTAACCGCCGTCCGCACCCCGCCGCCTCCCGCGGGACCGCAGGTGAAGAGCGCCATCACTTCACCCAGCACGCGTTCGACTTTGGCTCGATCCGGATCGGCCGCCGCGACGCGTAATCGCACGTCGCGTGCATCGCCGGGCGCGACATCGGAGAGCATGCGGTTGCGGTCGTCGCCGAACACGCTGAGCACGCCGATGAGATCGAATCGAAGCAGAAGCGCGTCGCCCACGCGCTGTCTGACGATATCCGCCGCGAGCCGGGCGCGCGCTTCCGCATTAGGCCCGGCGTAGGAAATCTCGCCCTCTCCCAGCCAGCCGCCTGAGAAGCACACGGTCGTCTTAAGCGTGTCTGGGCGCGGATGTCCCCGTACTCCCGACACGGCAACACGGTCGCGGCCGATCTCATGTACCTCAGCTTGGGAAATATCGGCGACGACATCAGGCGTGAGATACGCGGCCGGGTCGTGCACCTCGTAGAGAAGTTGCTCCTTCACGGTACGGCTATCCACCACGCCACCGGTGGGCTCGGCCTTGGCGATGACGAAAGCGCCGTCCGCCGTGATCTCCGCGATGGGATAGCCCACCGTCGCCAGATCGGGAACATCCTTCAACCCCGGATCGGCAAAGTAGCCTCCGGTCACCTGCGCGCCGCACTCCAGCAGGTGGCCCGCCATCGTCGCCCGCCCCAGCCTGTCCCAATCGGTTTCCGACCAGCCGAAATGGGCCGTCGCCGGGCCGACAACCAAGGACGGATCCGCGACGCGGCCGGTGACGACGACCTGCGCGCCGCCCTGCAGCGCTTCCGCGATCGCTCCGGCGCCGAGATACACGTTCGCGCTGACAAGCTCGCGGCTGGCGTACGCGGGATCGAGGTAAGCGTGCAGGATTTCCCGTCCTCGCGCATCCGACAGGTCGTCGCCTTCGACGACCGCCACGCGAACCTTCGGAATGGCCTGTTCGCGAGCGATTTGATGTATGCGGTTGGCTGCGGCCCTCGGATTGGCGGATCCGAAGTTGCTGACGATGCGGATGCCATGCTCGACGCAGCGCTTCAGAATCGGCCGCAGCGCAGGCTCCATCAGCGGCGCGAATCCGCCTTCTGGATTCTGCCGCCGCGCCAACTGCGCGAGCGCGAGCGTGCGCTCGGCGAGCATCTCGAAGATCAGCACGCCGGGGGCGCCGCGCGCAATCAACGTGTCCACCACGGGACCCGCCGCGTCGATGCGGTCACCCGCGAATCCCGCGGCACAGCCTATCGCCAGGATGTCGTCTGCCATTCGTCTCACCACGCTGAATCATTGGAACCTCTGGATGCAGGGAAATGTAGCGTGTCGGTGCTTGTTCGTAAAACCGTTTCTTAACAGCAAGCAGCCATTGATGGTGTCCGGCGAGCGTTATCGCGCTGGAATGGCCGCAACTGCCGAGTGGCCTGCGCCCAATACCAAGCTACTCCGGTTGCTCCACAAGAAATCTCGCGATCTGTACGGTATCTGTAACGTCCCCGCTGGCACACTTGATCGCGTGCCCGACCGCGCCCCCTCGGCGGTGGATCTTCCGGGCAGCTCCCGTGACTTTCCAGGGGAACGAGAATGCTCGACTTTCTCTATTCGCTCGGACAGGCGCTGTGCCTGCTGGGACTCGGGTACGGTGCATTGCTCGCGATGGGCAATTCGAAGACGTTCACCGCACGCCGCGAGGCGCGCGACGCACATCGTCGCCAGAAGGACCGCTCGAAGCGCGACGCGGATGGCCAGGATCCCCACAGCACCGACAGTTGGCACGCCAGGATATAGCGCGAATTCCGGATTGGCGCTTGGACGACACGTTGCAATGCTGAGGGTGCAGTCAGAGGGACTGCACCAGGGCCAGTAAGTCTGTGCTCGCTTGGAATTCAAGGTTCCCGGGCTCGGGCGGGATTCGAACGCCTCCGCGCTATACGCGCCCCTGGGTCAGATTTTACCCGCCCGTACCCGCGAAACCTTCTTCCGTTTCCTGTCCTTTCCGCGTGACGTCTTGACCACAGCACCCACGCGACGCAATGGCCCCCTGCCTACATCCAAAAGGATCGCATCAGCGTATATTCCACCGGCGAAGTCGGGTCGGAGAAAGAAGTGCCGGTCCACGGTTCCACTTGCCAACCGTGGGCGAGTCTCCGGAAGTCTGTGTTCTGACAACGCAAGGGTCGTGCGACGCGCCCGCACGGTTGAACTGTGCTTCCAACCTCAG
>JBEVOI010000203.1:0-2675 GCA_040507665.1 Burkholderiales bacterium | reverse complement strand
GCACTGCTGGATTTCAATCCCGCCAATGTCCGGTTCGGGTCAACCTCTGCCGTCTCAGGATTTCTGCGGCACGGCTGCTTTACCCCTGAAATCGGACATCGCTCGGCGCGGTTGGCACGGCAGAAGAGTGCCGATTGTGTTGCAAAACGATTTTGCGCATCCGAGCGCGCAAGATTGATTCAAGATCATGAGCCGATGTGCAACGTTGATTGATCGGGATAGGGGGGAGCCTCGCGGCCCCACCCCTCCCACACCACCGTGCGTACGGGTCCGTACACGGCGGTTCGAGAAGTTGCGCTAACACGCTTGGAACAGGGAGGGGAGACCGAGCGATCTGAAGTATGCATTTGAGAGCCCGGTGGAGAGGGCCCTACTTCGAGCGAGATACCAAGGACCCCGGCCGCTGCCGGCCGTGTTCCTGGCAGCCCAGGGCGAGACCCCGTTTGCGATAAGTGCCGCACGCCGGCGCCGTAGTGTTTTCCACTGACGCCACAGAGCGGCTCGCAATCGCAACCGGACCCAGCGAGTGAGAGCGACCAACACCTCGGGTGTTTCGCAGAAGCCGAAATAGTTGCGCCAGCCCCGCATATAAGGGGCCAACTCTTCTATTGTCGTCTTGATGCTGACGCCCTTGGCCCTGTGCGTGATGTCCCGGATTCGTCGCTTGAACCGTTCCAGAGATTTCGGCGCAATCGTGCGCCTGGTGTCCGGACCGGCTGTAAAGCTGAACCCGAGGAACTTGCGTTCCTGCGGTCGTGCCACCGCGCTCTTTGCCTCGTTGACCTTGAGCCTGAGCTTTTGCGTGATGAAGCGCGTGATGCTCTCCATCACCCGTTGGCCCGCGCGTTCGCTGCGAACGTAAATGTTACAGTCGTCCGCATAACGAACAAAGCGGTGTCCGCGGCGCTCCAGCTCCTGGTCGAGTTCATCGAGCACGAGGTTACTCAGCAGTGGCGAAAGCGGGCCTCCTTGCGGAGTCCCCTCCACGCTCGGGCTGACCAGCCCGTTCTCCATCACCCCGGCATTGAGGAATGCCCGGATGAGTTTCAGCAGCCGCTTGTCCTCGACGCGCCTGGCGATCTGGCCCATCAGTTTGTCGTGATTGACCCGATCGAAGAATTTTTCCAGATCAAGATCAATCACCCAGCCGTAGCCTTGCGCAGTATACTGCTGCGCCTGCGCTACGGCTTGATGCGCCGACCGCCGCGGTCGAAACCCATAGCTGTAACGGGAGAATGTCGGGTCCCATTGCCGCTGCAGGACCTGCATCACCGCTTGCTGGATGAAGCGATCCAGCACGGTTGGGATGCCAAGCTTTCGCACCCCTCCTCCATCCGGCTTCGGGATTTCCACCCGTCTCACCGGTTGCGGCTCGTAGGTCCCGCTCAGCAATTGCTCCCGAATGACCGGCCAGTGCTGCTTGAGATAGTCACCAAGTCGATCGACGGTCATCCCGTCGACGCCTGCACTACCTTTGTTGCTCTTCACTTGCCGCAATGCTTCCTTCAGGTTTGCTCGTTCACATATTTCCTCCATGACTCGACGCGTGTTGGCTGGGCGTTCGGGTTCACTTACCGCCGAGGGCGATTCGATGTCTTCCCATCCCGCCTGCCGGGCTTCACCCGTCGGCGCCGATGAGAAGTCCAGTCTCAACTGGAGGTTCAGCCGCTTGTCGCCTCCGAGGTTCATGTCCTACTTGCCTCTCCTCTCGTTCGGGCCTTCGGCCATCGTTTTCGGTGCTGGCCTATCTGTTGTCTCCACCTTTCGGTTCGGAGTGCCTCACTAGCCTTGCCGACGACATGGCCTAATATGCCCTCTGCTGACTTCTGCCCTGCGATCAGACCGCCTCTCGGTGGTCTCAGTCGCCGAAGCGACACAGAGCAGATCTCCTGGGGTAAGCTCAGCCGCTTTCCGTGCACAGTCGCCGAATCTACGCTTCGCACCCTTGATGGATATGGACTTCGCGGTACGTTGCCCACTCGTCCGGCGCTTGCGCCTTGTATTCGGTTTTTGTCCATCAACTCGCACGTTTGCTTGGTGCTTCCTTCAGACCCCGCCTCGCGGCGATAGCCCTTGCACTTTGCTAGCTCTTCACCTCCATCAGGTTGAGCGGAGGACTTTCACCTCCAAGCTGCTGAGCATGCCCAGCACACAACGAAGCCGCTGGCGCGGCAGTTAAGGGGCGGTCGCAGTAGTTGCCTCCTGTCTGAGAGGATCGTGGGTTTTTCGCAGCCCCACCCTTCAGACAGGAGGTTTTCCGATGGCTGAGATCAGCCCTCTTCGCCGCCGCATGATCGAGGACATGACGGTCCGCAATCTGTCGCCGGCGACGCAACAATCGTACCTCAATGCGGTATTGAAGTTCAGTCGCTATTTTGGTCGCTCCCCTGATCGTCTCGGCCTGGAAGATGTCCACGCGTTCCAGGTTCATCTGGTTGCAACGGGGATCTCGTGGCCTGCGCTGAACCAGATCGTCTGCGCGCTGCGGTTCTTTTATGGCGTAACGCTCGGCCAGGACACGGTGCCCGAGCGCATCGCCTATGCGCGTGAGCCGAGCAAGCTGCCGGTCGTGTTGAGCGCCGACGAGGTCGTGCGCTTCCTGGAGGCAATCCCGAGCCTCAAAAGCCGCACCGCGCTGACCACGGTCTATGCCGCCGGACTGCGCGTGTCGGAAG
>JBEVOI010000189.1:0-3299 GCA_040507665.1 Burkholderiales bacterium | reverse complement strand
CACGCCGTGGTGGACCTGTCCGGTGTGACCTTCGTGTCTTCGATGGGCATCCGGATGCTGATCACCACCGCACGGTCGCTGAGTCTCAAAAAAGCGAAGATGGTCCTCGTGGGTGCCCAACCCCTGGTGAAGGAATCGCTGGACCACGTCTCGCTCAGCGACATCATCCCGATTGTCGACGGCGAAGGGCAGGCGCTCGAGCTGCTGAAGTCGTGACTGGCATGCACTGCGGATTTTCCGGACGCCCACGCAGTTTCGCGCAGCGTATGTTTTGACCTCAGCCTGTGGCGCACCCATGGTGATCTGCGTGACCGGCCCTGGCCTGCGACGCATGCACATCGTCGACGGCCGACTGTTCATTCGGCTCGACAGCGACACCGGTGGGCTCGAAGCCGGCGGGCGAGCCCTGCGCGATTTCCTCCTTCAGAAAGGCGTGAGCGCGCGCGGGGTGCAGCAGGTCGAGCTTGCGTTCGAGGAAACGGTCACGAACGTCATCCGCCACGCCTACCGGGATCGCGATGAAGGCGCGCACCCGATTGACGCCAGCCTGTGCATCCACGGTGAGGACATCGCTCTCACGGTCGAAGACGATGGCCCGCCCTTCAACCCCTTGGAAGTCCCCGAGCCCGCTCTCCCTTCCTCCATCGAGCACGCGAAGATCGGCGGCCTCGGCCTCAGGCTCGTGCGCATGACAGCGAAGGGAATCGAATACGAGCGATTGCAGGGAAAGAACCGACTGACGATCCGTTTTCAAAACGGCTGAGCGCGCCGGTATCGTTCGGTGTGGCTCGTCCTTTCGATCACGCCCACCATGTGCTGCGCATCCTTTGCCGCGAACACCGCTCGGTCTTACTCGGCGCGCGTGACGTGCTGGTGCGTCGGGAAAGGCCGCACGCTTTTTGGTGCCGGTCGCTTGAGTTCCTAGCTAGAGATGCGAACGGTCTTGGGGACACGGCGCGCACGTTCCGCGAAAACCGGCGGATACCGGAGCACGGCTATACTGCGCCGATAGGGCCTGCTCCGACGTACCAGGGAGCGCTGGGTCAAGGCAACGCTCGGCGCGCGAATTGTTCTGGGGGAATCTGAGCGGGCGCTGTCGCAGGGATGCTGTAGTGCTCCGATAGCCAGACCACCAACAAGGAAGACGAGTGACGTTTGTCGATGACTTGCTGCCGCTGCTCCAATGCCCCGGCTGCAGCGCGCCATTCGTATTCCGGGCCGTCCCAACGTCAAAATTAACCCGGGCTGAATGCGGCCTGCTCTCCTGCCGATGCGGGCAGTATCCCGTCTTGGACGGCATCCCCATTATCCTGGCCGGCCGAGTCGGAATGTTCGAGCACACCACTGGCGCCGCCGAGGTCGCCGGACCAACCGCAGCGGATTTGGTTCGACTTCTCGTCGAGGGACGCGGTGATGAGGCTCTAGTCGAGTGCCTGGCTCCGCCGTCTTGGCCTGCGTGGCTGCGAAGACTGCGTTCGAGACTGGCTTCTTCCACGTGGGGAGAGCGGGTCGCTCGCTGGCACGGAAAGCAGGGAATGGCCGCTCTGTTGCGGAAGCGCGATCTGCTTACTGCCAGGGATGTTCTCGGTTTCTATTACACCGGCGAGACGCTTAGCGCGGACATGGGTGACTATTTCATTCTTCGATTCGGGCAGCCTCGCCATTTGGCGGCCTTGGCGTTGCTGTCCAATCTTGACGAAGCGGACCGGCCGATACTCGATGTCGCCTGTGGATGCGGGCACCTCGACCATTACCTGACGTGCCGTCCTCACCCCTTTCGGGTGATCGGCGTTGACCTTAACTATTATCACGTTTGGCTCGCCCGCCATTGGGTTGCTCCGCGGGGACATTACATCTGCTGCAATGTGGCCGACGGGCTGCCATTCAGGCCTAACTCTATGTCTGCCACCATTGTCTCCGATGCTTACCACTATTTCCCGAAACGCGCGCATTTCAACCGGGAGGTAGAGCGAATTGCTCCCGGGTGCATCAAGATACTGACCCGGGTGGGGAACCGGGCTGTTCGTCCAAATGAAGGAGCCGAACTCTCGTTCCGCGAATACCTCGCGGAACTGGGCGGTGCGAACATACGGACCTTCTCAGAATGCAGGTTGGTGCGCGACTACCTCGCCCGGCGCGATCCTTTTGGTAGCGAGCCGGAATCCGAGAGCGCTCTTGAGGGGTCCAAATGGCTGGCGTTCGTGACTAACCGGCCGACCAAGCCCATCGCCGTGCCTGCCCGCGGCGCACTTTGGCCTCACGCTGTCGGTCACGTAGGGCTCAATCCAATATACGCCAAGTCCGTTGTTGAAGGAGAAACGCGCCTCTGGTTCAAGTTTCCTCGACCGTGGTACGCATATGAGAACCACCAGATGCTCGAGTACCACGCGAGACTCGCAACCATCAGCGCGACGGATATTCAGATGCTTCAATCGGGGAGTTGGAACAGTACCCTGGGGGAACTGCTGGACCAATTCGTACTGATCGGTCTGCCGGACCGTTTCTGAGCGGTCAGGTAGCCATTTGAGTCGCACGCGCTGTTTTGTAGCGCCTCATATCCGTACCTTCTGTCCCCGTTCGGGGACGCAGACTGGTCGCGCTCCTCTTTGCTGCCACTCGTCCCCGCCCGTGACGGTGTAGCGGGAGTTGCGGCGCCTAGCAGGCTGTTGAAAAATCCTCGGGGCCGCGGCGGTGACTTTCCGGGATGAGATGCGCGAAGCGGGCCGCAGCGAATGGTCGATTCCCTTCGCAAGGCGCGCGACAAAGCAGATCGCCCGGAAAGCCCCGCCCCTTCTGGTTTGCACGAGAAAATGCCCATCTGCTTCGTTGCGTTCCTCGGCATCGAGACCAAGCTACGACCTTCGTCGCGCACCTCGCATCTGAGCATTTTTCGTGTCAAACGCGGCTCCCGAAGGGTTTTTCAACAGCCTGCTAGAGGGTACCTGAACCGCGCGCTGCGTCGGCGCGCTATCATTTAGGGACCACTCGCATCGTCACCCCCGCACATCACGACGCCATGCCACTAGCTTCGGACAACGTACTCAAACCGCACACCAAGGACCTGGGTGGATTTCAGGTCAGAAGACTGTTGCCGGCGTTCCCGACCAAGATGATCGGGCCGTTCATCTTCTTCGATCACATGGGGCCGGTGATCCTCGCGCCGGGCGGAGGAGTGGACGTGCGCCCGCACCCGCACATCGGTCTCGCCACCGTGACGTATCTGTTCGAAGGCGCGCTCGTGCACCGGGACAGCCTCGGCAGCGTGCAGCGGATCGCGCCCGGCGACGTGAACTGGATGA
>JBEVOI010000155.1:0-5885 GCA_040507665.1 Burkholderiales bacterium | reverse complement strand
GCGCTGCGCGGCATTGACCAGGCGCTGGTCAAATCGGCTGAAGCGGGGGCCGGCGCGCTCAAGCAACTCGCCGCAACCGGCAAGGATTTCTCCGACAGCGAGCTCAAGCATTCCCTCGCCAATCTGAAAAAGCTGGAGGATGACTTTCTCGCGACCGTCAGCCAGGTCGCGGAGGCGGCGAGCGAACGGGTCAAGCCCGAACTGCGCGAACTGATCGGAAACGCGCGGCGCACCGGCACAGACACCGGCAAGCAGCTGGCTTCCGTGATGACCGAGTTCGCACACCGTTTCTCCGTCGCCTCGATCGACACCACGATTGCGGGCCTCGAGGCGGCGAGCGAGTTCGGCACACGCTTCGCGAAGCTTGCGAGCGGCATGCTGGCCGGCCTGGCCGAGGCACTGCACGAACGCAAAACCGAGAACGAGGACACACACAAGGCCGGCTGATGCTGAGGGAAACCATCGGCGTCATGCGCGACCTGCCGCGCCTGCACGAGATCACCTCGGTCCTGATCCGCCACGGCCTCGGCGACGTCGTCCGGCGCATTGGGATCGCTGGCGTGCTCGAACGGGCCGGTCAGATCATGCACTGGGGCATCGTCGGGGAGAGCGTGCGCCTCGAGCCGGCGCAGCGGCTCCGGCTCGCGCTCGAGGAGCTCGGCCCCACGTTCGTCAAACTGGGACAGGTCATGGCGACCCGGGTGGACCTGTTCCCACCCGACTGGATAGTCGAGTTTGAGAAACTGCACAGCGAGGTACCACCGGTCCCGTTTGACGAACTGCTGCCCGACGTCGAGCGTGCGCTTGGCCGCTCGCCGTTCGAAGTCTTCAGCGGCCTCGACACGAAGGCGTACGGGTCGGCGTCGATCGCGCAGGTGCATCGCGCCCGCCTGCAGGATGGGACGCCGGTCATCCTCAAGATCCGCCGTCCCGGAATCCGGGCGAAGATCGCGGCCGATCTGCGCATCCTCGCCCAGCTCGCCGAGCTGATCGAGTCCGAGATCACCGAGGCGCGGCGCTACCAGCCGACCCAGATCGCCGCCCAGTTCGCACGGTCGCTCGAACGCGAGCTCGATCTGGCGCTGGAAGCGCGCAACATCGAACACTTCGCCCGCAACTTCGCCGATGACCCGTTCATCGTGATTCCGAAGGCGTTCACCGCCTGGACGAGCGAAGTCATGAACGTGCAGGCGCACATCGAGGGGATTCCGGGTACCGACCTGGCTGGCGTCCAAGCGGCCGGGCTCGATCGCAAGCTGCTTGCCGCGCGCGGCGCCGAGGCGGTGTTGCGAATGATCCTTGTGGACGGCTTCTTCCATGCCGATCCGCACCCCGGAAATGTGTTCTATCTGCCCGGCAACCGCATCGTCATGATCGACTTCGGCATGGTCGGCCGGCTGAGCCCGACGCGGCGCAACCAAGTCGTGGACCTGCTCGCCGGACTCGCGCAGATGGACGAGGACGCGATGATCGAGGTGCTGCTCGATTGGGCAGGCGACGCGTATGTGGACGAGCTCAAGCTCGCCGCCGACGTGAACGAGCTCGTCTACGATTACGAGTCGGTGCCGCTCAAGGATATCCGCATCGCCGTCCTGCTGCGGCAGTTCGCGGCGATCATCCGCGAGCACTCGATCGTTCTGCCCCCCGATCTCACGCTCATGTTCAAGGCGCTCATCACCATGGAGGGCCTGGGCCGGCAGTACGACCCCGGATTCCACATCGTGGAGCATCTCACGCCCCTGCTGCACCAGGCATTGCGCGCGCGCTACCGTCCGGATGCGGTGGTCAAGCGCGGACGCAGCACCCTCACTGGCTTCCTGAACGTGGTGGGCAGCGTGCCGCGCGACCTCGCGCGCCTGCTGCGCGAGGCACGGCGCGGGAAGACGCGGATCGACCTCGACCTGAAGCGGCTCGATGATTTCGGCCGCCAGCTCGACCGCACCCTCGACCGTGCCACGATGGGCGTCATGACCGCCTCCCTGGTGATCGGCTCCGCGATCATCATGACCATCTCTGGCGGACCGGAGATGATGGGCATCCCTTTGCTCGGGTTGCTTGGCCTTACCGGTTACGTGGTGGCGTTCGTGAACAGCATCTGGATCATCATCGGGATCTGGCGCGCGGGAAAGGGGTGAGCGCGACGCACCGGGCGCATGGTTCACAGCGGGATGGACCGCTAGTGTCCTGAGTTGTCAGATCGGCTGCGGCCTTCCGCGGAACGGAAACGCAACGCCTGGATCATCGCCATCCACGATCGCGGCGAGCGCCTTGCCCGATCCGCACGCGAGCGTCCAGCCGAGGGTGCCGTGTCCTGTGTTCACGAACAAGTTCTCGAAGCGCGTGTGACCGATGATCGGCACGTTGCCCGGGGTCGCAGGGCGCAGGCCGGTCCAGTACTCGACCCGCGTGTAGTCGCTCGCACGCGGGAACCACATCCGTGCCCGGTCGCGGATCGCGGCGCACCGCACCGGATTGAGAGACCTATCGTAGCCCGCGATCTCCGCCGTTCCCGCCGCCCGCAGTCGCTCACCAAGCCGCGATATGACCATCTTGTACGCTTCATCGGTAATGCTGGTGGTGGGCGCGCCACCGGGGTCGTCGATGGGAATCGTCACCGAGTAACCCTTTACCGGGTAGACGGGGATGGCGATGCCCGCGGTGCGCAGAAGCTCTGTGCTGTAGCTCCCGAGACTCACCACATAGGCATCCGCGAAGACCTCGCCCATTGCACCGGATGCGTCCTTCACCCGCACCGAGAGTACGTCGTCTCCGTCACGTCGAAACGTGGTGATGGTCGTCTCCAGGCGAAACTCGACGCCACGCCGACGGCAGCACGCCGCGAGCGCCGCCGTGAACTTGCGCGCGTCGCCCGATTCGTCGTCGGGCGCATAGGTGCCGCCAGCGATCTTCAGTTCCGACCCCGCGAGTGCCGGTTCAAGGGCGAGACACTGATCGCGGCCGAGGACATTGACCCGGCAGCCGTGGGCAGTCAGTTCCCGTGCGCGTAACGACGCCCCCGCGAGCGCCGCGCTGTCCTCGTACAACTGCAGGATGCCACGGGTCTGTTGGTCGTAATCGAGGCTGAGCTCCGCGCGGAGCGCCCGCAGCGCCTCGCGGCTGTAGAGGCCGAGGGCGAGCGCGTCGAGGGAATTGCGCCGGGTGCGGCCGGGCAGGCATTCGAGCAGAAAGCGCAGACCCCACGTGAGCAACGCCGGGTCGGCGCGCGGGCGAAACAGCAGCGGCGCGTCCTCGCGCCCGAGCCAGCGTAGCAGCTGGGCCGGGGCGCGGGGATTCGCCCACGGCTCGGTCTGCGAGACGGAAATCTGGCCGCCGTTTGCAAAGGTCGTCTCGAGGGCTGGCTCGGCGGCGCGGTCGAGAACGACGACCTCATGGCCCCGGTCGGAGAGATACCAGGCGCTGGTGACGCCAACCACGCCGGCGCCGAGGACCGCGATCTTCAAACGCCGCCCCTGGCGGCTTCCGTCCGTGCTGTCTTTTGGCTGTAATCCACGCTGGCTATGCTCTCCAGTTTGATATCCGCGTTTCCCTGCCATGCATCCTATCGACGAATCCGAGCTTAGCAACCCCATCGCCCAGGCGCCCGGGTACGAGACCCCGGTGACGCGCCGCGCGGTGCTCAAGGGCGGCATTGGTCTCGCAGTCCTGTCCGTCTTCGGCGTCGCGCGTCCGCTGCCTGCGGCGCCGCCCCCAGCGGGCGGACCGCTCCTCGGGTTCAACGCGGTACCGGTGTCGGGCGACGACACGGTGCGCGTGCCCGAAGGTTACCGCGCCACCGTGCTCTGGCGTTGGGGCGATCCGACCGGCAGCGAGCAGGGCCAGCCCCCGTTCCGCAGTGACGCCTCGAACAGCGCGGAGGACCAGATGCTGCAGGCGGGCATGCATCACGACGGGATGCACTTCTTCCCGCTGCCCTACCGTTCGAACAGCTCGAGTCACGGGCTGCTCGTCGTCAATCACGAGTACACCGATGACGGTCTCCTGCACGCGGACGGTATGAAGACGTGGACCGCGGAGAAGGTGCGCAAGTCCCAGGCGGCACATGGCGTGTCCGTGATTGAGATCAAGGAAGCGAACGGCGAGTGGCGAGTGGTCTCTCCCTCCCGCTTCGCGCGCCGCATCACCGCATTCACGCCGATGGCGATCTCCGGTCCGGCTGCGGGCCACGAGGCGCTACGGACGGCGGCAGATCCGTCGGGTCGCGACGTGCTCGGCACGTTCAACAACTGCGCCAACGGCGTCACGCCTTGGGGCACCTATCTCGCATGCGAGGAGAACTTCAACTTCTACTTTGACGGCGGCAAGACCATCACGCCGGAGATGGGCCGCTACGGTCTCGTGAAGCGCCAGGGCCTTCGCTGGCACGAGTTCGATGGGCGCTTCGACTGCCAGAAGGAGCCGAACGAGTGCAACCGGTTTGGCTGGGTCGTGGAGATCGACCCTTGGGATCCGGCGTCGAAACCGGTCAAGCGCACGGCGCTCGGACGCTTCAAGCACGAGGGTGCGGCACTCGCGCTCGCGCCGGATGGACGCGTTGTGTATTACATGGGCGACGACGAGGTGTTCGAATACATCTACAAGTTCGTCAGTGCGAAGCCGTGGAATCCCAAGAATCGGGCCGCGAACCGTCGTCTTCTAGACGAGGGCACGCTGTACGTCGCGAAGTTCTTGGACGACGGCAACGGAACCTGGGTGCCACTCGTGCAGGGGCAGAATGGGCTCACCGCCGGCAACGGATTCGCATCGCAAGCCGACGTGCTCCTTTACGCCCGCTCCGCAGCGGACAAGGTCGGCGCGACACCCATGGACCGACCGGAGTGGGTGGCGATGCATCCAAAGACGCGCGATGTGTACTGTTCGCTTACGAACAACCCTAAGCGCGGCGACACCGGACAGGTGGGCACCGGCGCGGCCAATCCGCGTAACGAGAACAGCTTCGGCCACATCATCCACTGGCGTGAGGCTGGCAGTGACCCGACCGCGACCACCTTCGAATGGGATATCTTTCTTCTCGCCGGTGACCCAGCAAACGCCGACCCGGCGAAGCGGGGCAACATCAAGGGCGATGCGTTCGGGAGCCCTGATGGCTTATGGGTGGATCCGCGCGGCGTGCTCTGGATCGAGACCGACGTCACCACCCGGACCTTGAAGCAGGGTGACTACGCGAACCTCGGCAACAACCAGATGCTCGCCGCCGACCCCGTGACAGGCGAGGTGAGGCGTTTCTTGACCGGACCCAATGGTTGCGAGATCACTGGCATCACGGAGACGCCCGACGGCAAGACGATGTTCATCAACATCCAGCATCCCGGAGAGGCCGCCAACGAGCGCGGCGACCCCGACAAGCCGAATGCGGTGTCGAGGTGGCCCGACGGCGGACGCCCGCGGTCGGCGACAATCGTGATTCGGAAGGATGACGGCGGGGTGATGGGGAGCTGATCTTACGGGTACAATACCTCACGATTCAGTAGAATTTCGACAGAGCCTGTCTTGAAATAAAAGCGGGAAGGTTAGGTCCAAAGAACACTAATCAGAAACGCAGTGCGACTGGTGACCCCATCAAAGCACGGACCTGCTGGACACCTCTTGGGGGTCGCCACTTGCCGGCCAACCACGCGGTGCTTCTCGGGCCGGAAACGCTGGAGTGACTTGGCGGGCGCAGGGCTTGTCGCTACACTGATGTTCGCCGCTTCTTTCGCCAAGGCGACGAGCATTCCGACCGGCCCCGTCATCCTGATCTCCCGTCTGAGTGGGTATTGCGCCGGCAATCCCGGGAGTTCGGCGCAACTAGGCGTACAGATGGTTCAGCAGCCATGCCGAGGTCCCCTCAACGAGCAGTGGACACTGCAGCCCGTGACCGGGGGCTA
>JBEVOI010000285.1:0-4150 GCA_040507665.1 Burkholderiales bacterium | reverse complement strand
AACGGGTTGGCGAGTGCTTGGCGATCTGGGATGGCTCAAGGGAAAAAAGATAGCCGCGGCGTGGGACCGTCTTAATGATTCGGCGATCCTTGTCGCACAATGCATGCCGCACATCTCTTACGCACTGGACCAGTGCATAGTCGGTGACCGCGAGGCCGGGCCAAACTGCCTTGATCAGTTCGTCCTTGCTGATCACCCGGCCCCAGTTCTCGACTAGATAGCGCAGGACGTCGAAGGCTTTCGGCCGCAGCTCAATTGGGTCGTCACCCCGTCGCAGCGAGCATCGCTGCACGTCCAAAGTGTAGGCG
This sequence comes from Burkholderiales bacterium, assembly GCA_040507665.1. Classification (GTDB taxonomy): domain Bacteria; phylum Pseudomonadota; class Gammaproteobacteria; order Burkholderiales; family JAEUMW01; genus JAEUMW01. The sequence continues at coordinate 3,842 of JBEVOI010000285.1, read as the reverse complement.
TCGAAGCGCACGACGCTTGGGAAGGCTGTGGGCATGTTCTGATCCCGGCGATGGCCTCCTGATTCACCCAAATTTCAGCGAACTTTCAGTGCGCTGTCGTTACGGGCTTGTGCCACTTAGGCAACATAGCAATGTCCCAAGGAATGCGCGACGATGCAAAGTCAGTTGAGGGGCGGCCATGGTAGTTCCGCAGATGAAGTCTTGGGCTTTGACACGAGAAGGGACAGCCAGGATGAGTGCCACCGCATCTTCCATCGACGATCTCTTGGCCGCACTACCCGCCTTGGCGACCGAGGCGAGGGCTCGGTCTCTTGAGTTCGAAGAGTGTCGCAGGCTCGCTCCAGACTTCACGGACAAGCTCAAGCGCGCAGGCGTTTTCAAGCTCTTGATTCCGGCCGATGCGAGGGGCCTCGCCGGATCCCTTTCCCAATGGCTGGAAATCATCATGGGGCTGGCTGAAGCCGACGCCTCGACGGGATGGGTATCCGCTCATGGCAGCATATGTGCCGGACTGATCTATGCGTCCGCCGAGCCTCGGTTGCGCGATGAGTTCTTCGCCGACCCGGGTGCCTACGCTGCGTGGAGCAATCTCCCGCGAGTAAAGATCAAAGAGCAGGACGATGGGATTCGCATTACGGGGAGTTGGGGTTTCGAGTCGGGATGCACCATGGCGACTTTCGTTGGAGGCATGGTAACCCTGTCGCCGCTCGCCGAAGGGGGGCCGCCTCGAATGGTCGCGGCGCTGGCCCACGTGAGTGAGGCGAATATCGAAGAGACCTGGGATCCCGTGGGCCTCGCAGGGACGGGAAGTCACGATGTGCACTTTGACGATGTTTTCGTCCCTTGGCATCGCACTTTCCCGTGGCCTTCCGGCATTCCCGTTTCGGCGTATCCGGCCGCGGTTTTCGTGCCGGGTACATGGTTCATCGCGATCGGCGCCGCCGCCACTCATCTGGGCCTTGCACGTCGAGCGCTCGATGAGGCCCGCAACGAGTTGCGAGGCAAAACCGACCGCTATACGCAGAGACCGCTGCTCGAGCATCCAGCCACACAACGAAGCCTGGAGGCCGCCGAGGGTCTCTGGTTTGCCTGTCGCGCGGGCATGCGCGAGGCGCTAGCAGCGATGTGGGAAAGCGGGTTGCGCGGTGAGCCTGCGACGGCGGACATGCGTATCAATGCTCGCGTGGCAGCCGTGACGGCAGTGCATAAAGGGGCGGAAATTGTCCGCACCGCCTACGATGCTTCAGGAGCGAGCGCCGTGCGCCGAGCCGGGGCATTGCAGCGTCTCATGCGTGAGGCCAGTTGCCTGACACATCACATATCGGCGAACCAAGTCTCCTACGAACTGACCGGCCGAGTGCGGTGCGGGATCGACAAACTGAACTTTCGCATCTAGCGGGGTGATGTCGTTGACCGGGTCAAACTTGAGCTTGTACACGCTTGGATTGACCGTATAGGTCACCGTGATCAGCGTGAGCGTGTACCCGTCGGGCGGCGACTTGATGCCTGCCGCGTAAGCGATGGTACTGCCCGCCCCGGGCTTGTTCTCGACGATGAATTGCGGCCCCATCGCCGAGGAGAGCCGCTGCGCTATGAACCGAGCGGTGTAGTCAACGCTGGCTCCGGGCGGGGCCGGTGCATCGACAGGTTGGGCGGCGTACTACGCAACCTCATCGTAACCACTACCTTGCCACTGCAAGAGGCAGAAGCCGTGGCCGAAGGGATCGCTCAGACAGGCTTGGCGACCCCACACGAAACTCTGAACTGGTCCCTCGAGTTTGGCTCCGGCGGCAATGGCTTTTTCGGTGGCTGCCTCGACGTCGGCAACCACGAAGTCCACGTGGACTGGCGTCCAATGGCGCCGATAGTCGCGTGACAGTGACGCGCCAGGAACGGGGAAGCTGCCCGTCTCCTTCTGCAACAGAAGTACGCGCACCGAAGTTCCCGTGAGCTCGGCGACCGTGCCCTCGAATAGCCGGCGACCGAGCTTAAGGTCAGTGGCACGCTGATAGAACTCGATTGCCGCCTCCAGGTCTGGGACGTCGATGTTGATCAGGGTTTCCACGTGCCACATCGCTTCCTACGTTGCCCAACGAGTCTGTAGAAAAACGCTCATGGTGCAAGCGTAGCAGCGCCTGGTTGCGGGGGCGAAGGACCTGAGCGGGGGTTATGGCCGCCCGGTTCGCGCCCGATCCGCCATCCTCGCCCGATCCGCCTTCACTATGTTCTGGCGTTCCCGAAGCACCGTAGCTTGCCGATGTTGTGCACCATGCAATAGAGCAGCCACTGCACGTTCACCTTCTTCTTGCTCCTGAGGGTGAATCGCCGGAGGCGATGGGCACTACAGATATTGGCGAACACCGGCTCCACCGTCCCGAGCCGCCGGCCGTACTGATAGCGGCCCTGCTCAGTGTCGATCTTGCGCTTCATGCGCACGCTGGCGTTCTCCGATTTGACCCGCCCGACGAACAACACCACTTGGCGCGTAGTGGTGCGCTCGGGGTGGCGCAGACACCGATGTCGCAACGGGCAGGGGCCACAGTCGCGCTTGGCACCCTGGAAGATGAGCGCACGGTAGCCGTTCGGACGGTTGTGCTGGCCACTGCTGTAGAGCTGCTTGCCGGCTGGGCAGATGCACGTCCTGGTGGTCGGGTCGAACTGGAAGTCCTCGGGGCGGAACAGCCGATCCGGATCGGGTGCTGCGGGCGGCTTGTGCCGCTCGGCCGTCGCAAAGCGCGGGTCGCGCTTCCTGAACAGCGTATCGGCCACATAGCCGTCGATGCCGTTGCGCTCGAGGTAGGCCATGTTCGCATCGGTGTGGAACCCGGCATCAGCGGTGAGAACCACCCCCCTCAGTGCGTCCTGGGCACAACCGAGCTCGCGAAACGCCTCACGCGTGTGCTCGAGCATCGGTACGAGCAGCCCATGCTCCTGACCCTCGCCGAAGGCCTCCGCGCCGACCACGATCTGGTGCTTGCCATCGACCACCGCCACCCCGGTGTAGCCCTGGATCACGCCCTTGGAAGTCTTCATCTTGGCGCTCTCGGGGTCGGTGATGTTCGACTTCTTCACTCGTCCGCCGGCCCCGACTTTATCCTCGTGACATCGAAGAACCCCCCGAACCTTGGTGAGCGCCGCCTCCAGCGTATCGATCTGCTTCGCGCGCGCCCGCTCGAGCGGTGTCTCCTCGCCACTGGCATCGGCCTCGCGATGGCGCTTGACCAGGTGCTCCACCGCCCGCTCCATCTTCTCGATCTTCTTGCCGAAGTCGGCCCGCGTCCCACTCCACTCCTTGGAGGCGTTCGAGGGGAGCTTCACCCCGTCGATCGCGAACATCTCCCGGCCGATCAGCCCCATCTCGTCACAGACGAGCAGCACATCGCGGAACACCGAAACGATCGGATCCCCGAGCCTGGCGATGAAGGCGGCGATCGTGGTGAAGTGCGGTCGGCTGTCGGCCGACAGCGCCATGAACACCACATTCTCCCGGCACAGCCGCTCAATCTCGCGGCTCGAGGTGACCCCGCGGGCGTAGGCGTAGAGGATGATCTTGAGCAGGATCGCCGGATCGTAGGCGGGTGCCCCGGTGTCGTCGTTCTTGTAGTGGGCGTCGAAGACTTCGAGATTGAAGCGCTCGTCAATCAGCCGGTTCAGCGTGGACTCGAAGGTGCCCGGAAGAATCTGCTCTTCGAAGCGCACCGGCAGCATCTTCGCCTGGGCGTAGTCGTAGTGCTTGTACTTCGCCATCGTCCGCTCATCCCTCGCGAGGTGTCGTTGCCTCTCTCAAGATAGACGATGCGCCGCGAAGTGCGAAAGGTTTTTCTACAGATTCAACGCTCGCG
>JBEVOI010000137.1:0-17563 GCA_040507665.1 Burkholderiales bacterium | reverse complement strand
TGATCTGCGTCGAGTACAACGCGAAGTTTCCACCACCGCTGGAAGTCTGTGTCGAGTACGATCCGAAGCACATCTGGACCGGCGACGACTACCATGGGGCGTCTCTGATGGCTTACGTGTCGGCCCTCAGGCCGCTCGGCTACACCCTCGTGACCTGCAACATCTCCGGCGCGAACGCGTTCTTCGTCGACGACGCCTTTGCCTCCCGCTTCACACTGTATGAGCCCGCGCGGCTATTTCAGCCGTCCCGATTCCATCTCTGTACGTTCGAAAGCGGGCATACGCCCTCGCTCAAGTTCCTCCGGGATGCGTTGCAGAGGAGGCAGGGACGAAGCGGCAGCGCCTGACGGGCGCTTTCGCCGGGTCAGTAGTAGATGCTTCCGTCCTTGCGCTTGACGAACCGGTAGGACGGCTGCCATGTGGGTGCACACCCCCGGGCACGGGCGTCGATCCAGAAATGCAGGTCGCCATTGCGGTCGATCTGGAACGCCTCGGCAGCAAAGAAGATCTCCGTGCCGTCCACCGTTCGCGAGAAGGAGAGCGATGCGGGCTCGAGCAGGCGCTCGTAGGGCAGCGCCTCGAACTCCCTGCCCACGCGCTTTACCTCCTGCCTGAGCACGCGACACACTGGATCACGGCCGCAGCAGCGCTCTCTCGAATCCCAGGATCGATCCAGCAGGAGATGCAACACGCTGTCGTGCTGTTCGCGATCAGAGGTGGGCGACATAGAGGATGCCGGGTTCTATGAAAAGCTCTTTCGGCCCGACCTGGAACACCTTGGGCATCGGCACCACCCGTTCGAAGTCGTAGCGCATGCCCTTGAAGGTGACCGAGCGGTAGATGTCGGAGTCTCGATAGCGCCCGATGATTTCGGCAACACCGTCGAGCGCTTCGAAGCGGCGTACGACGACGCCGTGGCTGAGGAGATTGGACGGATCGTTGAGCAACGCGAGGTGCCTGCGGAAGAGCCACAGCACGGGCGTGAATCCCAGGCCAGCAATTAGCGCTGCCGCCAGCAGAAACCGGAAACCTTCCCACAGGAGAACACCGAAATCCACCGCATCACCCCACAAGGAATTCGTGATTTGCGATGCGCTGTGAGCAAGATTCTGGCCAATTCGCTTCGCCTTGGGTTGCGTGCGCGCGCAGGGCGACGTCGCACAATCTCTCGACTCAGCGAACCCGGGAGATGCACCATGCAAGAGTGGAGACAAGGCGGAATTGCGCCGTGCCCACGCGGATGGTTGGTGCCCTTACCCGGCGGCGTAGATGGCGGCAGTGTCGCCAAGGCTGCAGGGACCGCCTGAAGAATGCCGAACGACGGATCCGGGTGAGCGCTTAAGGTAGCACATCGTGCCGCTCGCCCACGCGTCTGATCTACGCAAGACAAAGGCCCGCCGCAGCGGGCCTTGTGCCTTTTGGTCGCTGGCCTTCGTCGCCGCGAAACGGGAGCTATCCGCGGGATTCGCGCGGACAGCCCCCTCGTGGATGAAGCCTAGGTGCCACTGCCCACCGCGGGCGTTGCGACTGCCACCGGTGCACGCGGTTTCCTCGGTGCACGCTTGGCGGCAGGTTTCCTGGGCGCCGCTTTCTTGGCTGCTGGCTTCCTCGCGGCCCTCTTCGGCGCTGCCTTCTTCACTGCTTTCCTGGCCGTTCTCTTCGCAGCGGGCTTTCGGGCCGTTGATTTCCTGGCCGCAGGTTTCCGCGCTGCCTTCTTCGGCGCTTTCCTCGCGATCTTCCTGACCGCCTTCCTCGCAGCGGGCTTCTTCGCGGTCGCCTTCTTCGCCGCACGTTTCCTCGCTGGTGACTTCTTCGCTGCTGACCTTCTCGCAGCCGGCTTCTTCGCAGCGGTCTTGCGCGCGGCAGCTTTCTTCGCCGGCGCCTTCCTCGCCGCAGGTTTCCTCACTACCTTCTTTGGTGCAGCCTTCTTCGCGGCGGGCCTTCTCGCCGCAGCCTTCCTCGCGGGTTTCTTTGCTTTTGCTTCTGCCATCAATGTCTCCAGTTGGTATGGTCCTCCGTTAAGGACCTTCCTTCATCCGCCACCTGTGCATCATCGCAGGCAGCCCTTGGCGCGCATGCAAACATCATCCGCGACAGCACGCGCTTGGCGGATTGTATGCACGTATGCAAACCGCGCACAACAATTCACGCAACATTTCGGCAAGTTTTCGGGTGCAAAGTTGCAGCGAATGCAACAACTAGGAGCAAAACGCGAGGACAAGGAGTTCGGTCAGGGCGGCAATTGCTCGCGGGAGAAGAGCTCGGCGATCGATTCTCGGGTGCGGATTAACCGCCACGTGGCGCCATCGATCATTACCTCCGCAGCGCGCGGGCGGGTGTTGTAGTTCGAGCTCATGCTCATGCCGTAAGCGCCGGCGGACATGATCGCGAGCAGATCACCCTCCGCCACCGCGAGCTCTCGGTCGCGTGCGAGAAAGTCACCGCTCTCGCAAACCGGTCCGACCACGTCGTACAGCACACGTGGCGCTTCGCTGTGCTCCGTGACCGGCAGCACGGCGTGGTATGCGTCGTAAAGGGTGGGGCGCATCAAGTCATTCATCGCCGAATCGACGACGGCAAAGTGTTTCGCCTCGCCGTGCTTCAGGTACTCGACCCGGGTCAAGAGCAGTCCGCCGTTGCCGACGAGGGAACGGCCCGGCTCGAGGATGAGCCGCTCGCGCCGGCCGACGAGGCGGTCGCGAATGGCATGGGCATAGTCCGACAGCGCGAGCGGCGTCTCGTCCCGGTAACGGATGCCGAGGCCGCCGCCGAGGTCTATGTGCTCAAGCTCGATGTTTTCGGCCTCGAGCTGGGTGACGAGATCGAGAATGCGGTCGAGCGCACCCACGTATGGCGACAGCTCCGTGATCTGGGAGCCGATGTGGCAGTCGATGCCGACGATACGCACATTCGCAAGCTGCCCCGCCCGCCGATAGAGCACGAGCGCGTCGCCATGCGGGACGCCAAACTTGTTCTCCTTGAGTCCGGTGGAGATATAGGGATGGGAGCCGGCGTCCACGTCGGGGTTCACGCGAAACGACACCGGGGCGACCCGCTTCATGTCACCCGCGACCCAGTTCAGGCGCTCCAGCTCCGATGCCGACTCCACGTTGAAGCACAGAATGCTGTGCGCCAGTGCGATGCGCATCTCGGCCTCGCTCTTGCCGACGCCCGAGAACACGACGGTACCGGGTGCTCCACCGGCGGCGAGGACCCGTGCCAGCTCACCGCCGGAAACGATGTCGAAGCCGCTGCCCAGGCGCGCGAACAGATTCAGGATCGCCAGATTGCTGTTGGCTTTGCACGCGTAGCAGAGGAGAGGACGCAGATCCCCGAATGCCCGGGCGTAGTCCGCATACGCTTCAATCAATGCGGAATGGGAATAGACATAACACGGCGTTCCGATCTCCTCAGCGATGCGCGTCAGGGGTACTGACTCGGCGCAGAGCGTGCCGTCGCGATAGCAGAAGGAGCTCACGAGGTTGAACTTACTGAGGCGGAGTCGAGGGGCTGAGTGTTTCGTCGAACATTCGTGATGGCGATTCGTCGGGCTGCGCGACGGTCGGCTCCGGCGTCGCGATATCGGTTGCTTTCTCGGGCGTGCGTGCGGGTGCCTGCGCGGCGTCGCGCTGCTTGGCGGCTTCGCGCCGCTGCTTGCGTTCCTCTGCCTGCTTTATTTGCTCTGGCGTCGGGATGTAAAGCGGGCCCTTGATGCCGCAGCCATGGGCGAGCAGAAGAAGGGCGAGAAAAGGGGCGAGGCGGCGCATGGGGATGAGCTGGATGGTTCACGCCATTATACGGTGCGCGTCGGCCGGCTCAGGGCACCGGCATCAGCAGCAGGCGGCGGCCGACCTCGTTCAGCTCCGCGCGCCGCGTCCGGTAGTCCGGACACACACGCGCAACGTGGCCCCAAAAACGGGCGCTGTGGTTCATCGCGTGGAAGTGGGCGAGCTCATGGACGACCACGTACTCGATCAGCGCCTCACGCGCCTGCACGAGACGCCAGTTCACGCGGATGGAGCCATCGCCGTTGCAGCTTCCCCAGCGTGTGCGGGCACTCGAGAGAAATACCCGTGGCGGCGCGACGCCCATCCGTGGCGCGAGGCGCACGCTGTGACTGGCGAAGACTTCGAGCGCCTCGCGACGCAACCACTTCAACGCGAGCTTCTGCACCGCCAGCGCATCAGTCGGCTTCGGAACCGTGACCAGCAGCCGGTCGTGCATACGCGCCGCACACGGCCGGCCCGCAGCCGTGGCGACTTCGAGAGTCAGCGTTACCCCGAGGAAGTGCAGCGAATCGCCGGTGCGCCACGCGACTGGCGGCGGCCGGTCGCGCGTCCACGCGGCAAGCTTGCGCAGCACCCATGCTTCCGCCCCCTGCAGGGTGTTATGCAACCGCTGCTCCGAGCAGCGCCACGGCACGCTGACGGTCAGTCCGTTCTCGTCGACCTGAATGCCAATGCTGCGCCGCCGGTTGCTGCGGCGGAGCAGGAAGCTTACGTGGGCGTCGCCGAGTCGTACCGTGCGGCTCTCCTCGATACGCTCCAGGGGCTTCATGCAGTCTAAATGGCGATTCCGCCGAGCTGGCTCATCTGATTCTCTATCCAGTCTTCGACGCGACGGTTGAGTTCCTCCGGCTCCAGACTCCGCGAATCGATCGGGGCGCCGATCACCATCCGTACCACGCCGGGATAACGGACGAGGGCGTTACGGCCCCAGAGTTCGCCGGCATTATGGGCGATGGGCACGACTGGTGCGCCGACCTTGCACGCGAGCCACGCGCCGCCTAGCTGGTATTTTCTGCGCGCACCCGGCTCGACCCGGGTGCCCTCGGGAAAGATGACCACGGAAAAGCCTTGTGCGAGCCGCTCCCTGCCCTGCTGCAGTGTCTGCTTGATGCTGCGCAAGCCGGCGTCGCGGTCGATGGCGATCGGGGACATCAGCGCCAGGCCCCAGCCGAAGAACGGAATACGCAGCAACTCGCGTTTGATCACATACACGTGGGGAGGGAAGAAGAGCTGCAGCGCCATCGTCTCCCACGCGGACTGGTGCTTGGCCATGACGATACTCGGCACGGTCGGAATGTTCTCGCGGCCCGCGATGTCCCAGCGGATGCCGAGCACGAGGCGGGCGAGCCAGACCATGATCTTCGACCAGTAGCTGATCACGCGATAACGCGCGAGGGGCGGCAGCGCGGCGGTGGCGAGCACCAGCATCGCGTACGGTGGGGTGATGATTGCCTGGAGCAGCAGGAACAGGGTCGAGCGCAGGACAGCAGCGATCTGCCTCATGCTGCGAGGATGCGCTTCACCGCCTCCGCGAGGTCGGCGACCACGACGGTGCCCTCGGGCAGGTTACCGGCTTCCGCGGTCTTCGTACCCTTCCCGGTGAGCACCAGGAACGGCCGTGCGCCCATGGCGTGGGAAGCCTGCAGGTCCCGCATCGAGTCGCCGACGCTGGGGACGCCCACGAGATCGACGTTGAAGCGAAGCGCGATCTCCTCGAACATCCCGGGCCGGGGCTTGCGGCAGGCGCAGTCGGCTTCCTGCGCGTGAGGGCAGTAGAACACCGCATCGATCCGTCCGCCCACGACCGACAGCGTCTTGTGCATCTTGTCGTTGATGGCGTTCAGCGTGCTCATGTCGAGCAGCCCGCGCCCCACGCCGGACTGGTTTGACGCCACCACCACCCGATACCCTGCCTGGTTCAGGCGCGCGATCGCATCCAGGCTGCCGGGGATGGGAATCCACTCCGCCGGCGACTTGATGAACTGGGCGCTGTCAAGGTTGACGACACCGTCGCGGTCGAGGATGACGAGCTTCATCGGCAACGTGTTCCGAGATACCCTACCACTATAGTCGTGATTTTACGCTTCTCGCGTACCCCTTTACCGTTCCCGAGTTAGGCGGCGAGCTTCGAGATATCTGCCACCTGGTTCATCAGGTCGCCGAGCTGCTTGAGCAGCGCGAGGCGATTCGCGCGCAGCGAGGGCTCGTCGCACATCACCAGCACTTCGTCGAAGAAGCGGTCGACCGGCTCCCGCGCCGACGCGAGCAGCCTGAGCGCATCCTCGTAGTCTTCATTCGCGATCAGGCTCGCGACCTGCGGCTCCAGAGCCGACAGCGCACCAAACAGCGCTTGCTCGGCGGGCTCCGCCAGCAGCGCCACATCGGCCCGGGTATCCGGCGTTTCGGTCTTCTTCAGGATGTTCCGGATGCGCTTATTGGCGACTGCAAGGCTCTCCGATTCGGGCAATTGACGAAAGCTTTTGACGGCCTCCAGCCGTGGTGGCACGAGATCGATGCGCGTTGGGTTCTGAGCCAGCACCGCTTCCACGTCGAGGACGTCGAACCCACGTTCGCGCAGATAGTTGCGCAGACGCTCGAGCATGAAGGCGTACACGTCAACCACGACGCTGTCCCCCAGCACCTCGGAAGGAAACTGGCTCTTGGCGTGATTCAACAGGTACATCAGGTCCAGGGGCAGCGCTTTCTCGAAGAGGATGCGCAGGATGCCGAGTGCCTGGCGGCGTAGCGCGAACGGGTCCTTGTCCCCGGTGGGGCCGAGCCCGATGCCGTAGATCCCGACCAGCGTGTCGAGCTTGTCCGCGAGCGCAACTGCCGAACTCACGTTATCGACGGGTAGCGTGTCGTTGGCGAAGCGGGGGTGATAGTGCGCTTCGATTGCTCGGGCGACGGCCTCCGGCTCGCGATCATGGCGCGCGTAGTACATTCCCAGGATCCCCTGGAGTTCGGGAAACTCGCCGACCATCCCGGTGACCAGATCCGCCTTGCACAGGTACGCCGCCCGCTCCGCGTAATCCGGATTCGCGCCTAGCCGTTCAGCAACCCCCGTCGCGGTCTTGCTGATTCGCTTCACCCGGTCGAGCTGGCTTCCGAGCTTGTTGTGAAACACGATACTGCCGAGCTGCGGCACCCGCTTCGCAAGGGACTGCTTGCGGTCCTGGTCAAAGAAGAAACGCGCGTCCGCCAACCGAGCTCGCAGCACGCGTTGGTTGCCGTCGATAATCGCGGAGGGATCGTCGACCTCCATGTTGCTCACGATCAGGAATTTCGGCAGTAGCTTTCCTTCGCTGTCGAAAAGCGGGAAATACTTCTGGTTCTGCTGCATGGTGAGGATGAGGCATTCCTGCGGCACTACCAGGAACTCCGGCTCGAACTCGGCGACGTAGACCGTGGGATACTCGACCAGGGAGGTCACTTCATCGAGCAACGCTTTGCGTTCGGCAAGATTGAGTTGCGCACCTGCTCGCTTCGCTTGATCCTGCAGCTTCGACTCGATGAGGCCGTACCGTTTCGAGGAGTTCACTATCACGCGGCCCTGTGTTTCGAGCAACTCCTCGTAGTCATCCGCTCGTGCAATCGCGATCGCGGCATTTCCTATGAACCGGTGGCCTTGCGTGCGGTTACAGCTCTCCTCGCCAAGCACGGTACCCGGCACTACGCGGCTCCCGTGCAGCATCACGAGCCCATGCACCGGCCGCGCGAACTCGAACGCGGAATCTCCCCAGCGCATGAGCTTCGGAATCGGCAGGGCCTTCACGCTCTCGGCCACGATGCGTGACAGATGTTGGTCGAGGGATTCGCCCGCCTTCCGGGATCGGAAGACGAAGAACTCCACCTTGCCATCGGATACGCGCTCGAGCGCTTCGGGCGTGGTTCCGCAGGATCGCGCGAATCCCAGCAGCGCCTGGGTTGGCTTGCCCTCGCGGTCGAGGCCGGAGGCGACGGCCGGGCCCTTGCGCTCGATCGCGCGTTCGGGCTGCATGTCACGGACACCAGTAATGAGTACGCCCAAGCGCCTCGGCGTCGAAAACGCGGTCACGGCTCTATCTGCGTCCCGAAGTCCGGCGTCGAACAGCCGTTCCCAGATGTTGTGTGCGAAAGTGGACGAGAGCCAGAACAACGACTTTGGCGGCAGCTCCTCGGTGAGGAGCTCGATCAAGAGCGTATCTGTCATCGCGGCGCTGATTGCGGATCAGGCCGCGACTGTAACCGGAGCGCACATCGGAAACCCAAGCGCCTCACGGGACTCGTAGTACGCCTGGGCGACCAGACGCGCCAGAGCGCGCACGCGACCAATGTAGGCCGCGCGCTCCGTCACGGAGATCGCGCCGCGGGCGTCGAGCAGGTTGAATGTGTGAGAGCACTTCAGGACCATCTCGTAGCCAGGCAGGGCTAGCCTGTCCACGATCAGCCGTTTGGCTTCGGACTCGTACTCATTGAACTGCTGGAACAGCAACGGCACGTTGCTGCGCTCGAAGTTGTAGGTGGACTGCTCCACCTCGTTCTGGTGGTAGACGTCCCGATAGGTGAGACCCTCAGTCCAAAGCAGGTCGAATACGTTCTCCACGCTTTGCAGGTACATGGCCAGCCGTTCCAGACCGTAGGTGATCTCCCCCAGCACCGGCTTGCAGGCGAGGCTGCCGACTTCCTGGAAGTAGGTAAACTGGGTCACTTCCATCCCGTTGAGCCACACCTCCCAGCCGAGACCCCACGCGCCCAGCGTAGGCGATTCCCAGTCGTCCTCGACGAAGCGGACGTCGTTCTTGCGAAGATCGATCCCGAGTGTTTCCAGCGAGCGCAGATACAGGTCCTGGATATCGTCGGGCGACGGTTTGAGCACGACCTGGTACTGGTAGTAATGCTGCAGCCGGTTCGGGTTCTCGCCGTAGCGGCCGTCCTTCGGTCGCCGCGAGGGCTGCACGTAGGCCGCCTTCCAAGGCTCCGGGCCAATTGCACGCAGGAATGTGGCCGTATGGAAGGTTCCCGCGCCCATCTCCATGTCGTAGGGCTGGAGGAGCGCGCAACCCTGCTCGTCCCAATACTGCTGGAGGCGCAGGATGATCTGCTGGAAGGTGAGCATTGCAACGTTTGGCAAAAGGCGCAAAGGCGCGATTTTACCGGCCGCGCCGTGCGCGCGGCAAAAGAACCTGCACACGCGCGGGAGGGAATCACGCCCGCGGAGGAAGGGGACGGGGTCGTTCTCGTGGGAAACGGGCGTGCTCACCGGATGCCGGATCTCACAACGCGGCGAGACGCGATTGCGGCGGCGAGAAGGACGCCGCAGAGAATCAGCACGGCGACATTACCCCAGCGTACGAAAGGCGTCGAGCCGGTGTAGCCCTGCACGTCGGCGTGCAGCACGGCCTCGGTGAATGGCCGGGCAACAGCAGCTACCCGGCCCGAGGGGTCGATCACGGCGGTCATGCCGGTGTTGGTCGCGCGCAGCATGACGCGTCCGGTCTCGAGCGCGCGCATCTGGCTGATCTGGAGGTGCTGGGCGGGCGCGAGCGAGTCGCCGAACCACGCCACATTGCTCGCGTTTACCAGCAGGGTTGCCTCCGGCAATTGCCGGATGATCTCGTCCCCGAACAGATCCTCGTAGCAGATGTTCACCGCCACCTTCTGACCCGCCACCGGGAGCGGGGGTTGGCCGAGCGCACCGCGCGAAAAGTCGAGCAGAGGGATCGCGACGACCTCGATGAACCATCCGAATACGGGCTTCAACGGCACGAACTCTCCGAACGGCACCAGGTGGTGCTTGCGATAGACCTGCGACGGCGACGTTCCGAACGAGATCACGCTGTTGAAATATTCGGCGGGACCGGTACCGTACTCGGGCAGTCCGATCAGCACATCCGCGCCGGCGGAGCGCGCGTGAGCCGCCACCCGCGCCAAATATTCGGGAGGCACATCCTGGTAGTACATCGGCAGCGCCGTCTCCGGTAGCACGACCAGCCGGCTTTGGGTCGAGCGCACCAGGCGCAGATAGGTGTCCAGGGTCGCGCGCACCTGGTCCTCGCGCCACTTCATCTCCTGGGGGATGTTGCCCTGGATCAGGCTCACACTCACCGGCTCGCCCACGGGCTGCGTCCAATGCACCGCCTTCAGCACTGTGCCCCCAACCCACAGCGCTGCCAGCGCTCCGACCCACGCGACTGCTGCTTTGCTATTTCGCCCATGCCACGCCAGGTACCCGAGGCCCGCCGACAGTGCAATTGCCAGCGACGCGCCAAACACGCCGAGCACCGGTCCATAGCCCGCGAGGGGGCTGTCCGGCACCTGCGAGTAGCCAAGGGCGATCCAGGGGAATCCCGTGAATAGCCAGCTACGTGCCCACTCGGTGAGGGTCCACGACGCGGGGAATGTGAGCAGCGCGCGGGTCGTGATGCTGGTTCCGTCCAGCGCCAGCCCGACGCCGGCAAGGCCGGGAAAGAGCGCGAGCAGGCCGCAGAACAGCAGGGTGGACAGGGCGGCGAGCGGTGCGGGCATCGCGCCGAAGGTGTGCAGGCTCACATAGACCCAGGACACCCCGCAGAGGAAGAAGCCGAGGCCCCACGCAAAGCCCAACAGGAAACGCGCGCGCGGGCCGGAAGTCCTCTCCCAGAGCGTGAACAGCAGCGCGAGCGTCAGAACCGGTAGGGGAAAGAGATGGAATGGAGCGAAGCCAAAGACGGTGACCGCACCGAGCCCGAAGGCCGGGAGCAGACCGCGCAAGGTTCGGAAGCGCGCAGGACGCGCCGCGCGGGATTGCGCAGCGGGCGCCGCCTCTGGCACGTTAGGGAACCTCTAAATGAGTCACGATGGGCGCGACCGTGGCTTTCCGGGATGCATGGCGCGAAGCGACGCGCAGCCGATATCGGGAATATCGGCAAGCGGAGCGACAATGCCAGCCGCCCGGAAAGCCCTGTCCCTTAGGGGTTTGCGCGAAAGCGGCGCTGGCGGTGCCGGGCTCCTCGGCATCGTAGGCCAGGCTACGACCTTCGTCGCTCGTCTGGCCATCATCCGCATTTCGCGACAAACGCGCTCCATCGGTGACTCATTCAGACATTGCCTATGTCTCCTTGACCCGCTCGACTCGCAGCGCGTGCAGTCGACGGCTGTCGGCGCGCAGCACGCGAAAGCTGAGGCCGTCGAAGGCGACCTGCTCGCCGCGTTTGGGCAAGTGCCCGAAGCGGCTGATGACGAGCCCGCCGACGGTATCGAAGTCCTCGTCGCTGTAGCTGGTGCCGAGGGCATCATTGAAGTCCGCGATCTTGGTGATCGCCGTCACGCGGAAGCCGCCACCCTTCTCCGGCACGACGTCGTCGCCCGGCTCGTCGTAGTCGTACTCGTCCTCGATCTCGCCGACAATCTGTTCGAGCACGTCCTCAATGGTCACGAGGCCGGCAACTCCTCCGTACTCGTCGACCACGATCGCCATGTGATTGCGGTTCGAGCGGAATTCCTTGAGCAGCACATTGAGTCGTTTCGACTCCGGGATGAACACTGAGGGCCGCAGCATCTCGCGTACGTCGAACTCTTCCTCGCCGGCGTAGTATTGAAGCAGGTCCTTGGCGAGCAGGATGCCGAGCACATCGTCTTTGTTTTCGCCAATCACGGGGAAGCGCGAGTGGCCGGTCTCGATCACGAAGGGGATGAACTTGTCGGGAGAGTCGTCGATGTCGATCACGTCCATCTGCGAGCGTGGAATCATGATGTCCCGGGCCTGCATCTCGGACACCTGCAGCACCCCCTCGATCATCGCAAGCGCGTCCGCATCGATCAGATTACGGTCGTACGCGGTGTGGAGGAGCTGGATCAGCTGCTCCTTGTCCTCGGGTTCGCGCATCAGCAGCGCGCCGATACGCTCGAGCCAGGTGGGTTTAGGGGAGTCGTCCATAAATGACGGAGAGAGGTAAGGAGAGAGGAGTAAGGATCGGCTCTCCACTGCTGCGCACGAACGAAGACCGCGGGCCTCGCAACCGCCCGATCGCTTTTCTCACCCGTCACTCCTCATGTCGTAAGGGTCCGCATATCCAAGCGCCGTGACGATGCGCGACTCCCGTGCCTCCATCAGCGCAGCGTCGCGCGCGGTCTCGTGGTCGTAGCCCAGCAGGTGCAGTACACCGTGCACGGTGAGGTGGGCGTAGTGGGCGTCGAGAGGGATCGAACGCTGGTTCGCCTCCCGCACAACCACCGGCGCGCACAGGGCAATGTCGCCGGACAGCGGTTCGGTGTCCGGATACGGAAAGGTCAGCACGTTGGTCGCGTAATCCTTGCCGCGGTACTGGCGGTTCAGGGTGCGCCCTTCGTCCTCGCCCACGATCCGCAACGTCACGTCCGCGGGCCGGTCCAGCGCCGCTTTCGCCCACGTGTGGAAGCGGGTCGCCGCCGGCAGGCCGTTGCGCGGGACTGAGAACTGCACGGTCACGCGCGCGCTAGCGTTCTTCCTTGTCGCGCTCGTATTGATGGTAGGCATTGACGATTCTCTGCACGATCGGATTGCGCACCACGTCGTCGGCGGTGAACTGGGTGAAGACAACGCCGCGGACCGTACTGAGAATGTCGTGCGCGGTGACGAGCCCGCTCTTCTGGCCTCGGCCAAGATCGATCTGGGTCACGTCTCCGGTCACCACCGCCTTGGTGCCGAAACCGATACGCGTGAGGAACATCTTCATCTGTTCCGGCGTGGTGTTCTGCGCCTCGTCCAGAATGACAAAGGAGTGATTGAGGGTGCGCCCGCGCATGTAGGCGAGCGGCGCGATCTCGATGGTGCCGCGCTCGTACTGTTTGCCCGCCTTGTCATAGCCCATGAGGTCGTAGAGCGCGTCGTAGAGTGGGCGCAGGTAAGGGTCGACTTTCTGGGCGAAGTCGCCAGGCAGAAAGCCGAGCCGCTCCCCGGCCTCGACCGCCGGGCGTGTCAGCACGATGCGCTTCACCTGGTCGCGTTCCAGCGCGTCCACCGCGCTCGCCACCGCGAGATACGTCTTTCCGGTGCCCGCCGGGCCGATGCCAAAAGTGATGTCGTTCTGCTGGATGTTCTCGAGATACTCGACCTGGCGCGGCGTGCGGCCGTGGAGGTCGGGGCGGCGCGTGAGCAGGGTCGGTCCCCTGACGTTGGCGAGCGGGACGCCGCGCTTGCGCGCCACTTCGATCAGGCCGAGCTGCACGTCTTCCACCGAGAGCGATTCCTCTGCCTGATCGTAGAATCGATGCAGGACCTCACCCGCAAGCCGGGTCAGGGACGGCGGGCCATGCAGCGCGAAGTGCTCGCCCCGGCGCGTGATGATCACATTGAAGGCGGTCTCGATCTGGCGCAGGTTCTCGTCAAGTACGCCGCAGACGTTCGCGAGGCGGCGATTGTCGAGGGGCTGGAAGGTGATATCGAGGGGCTGGGGGTCCACTCGCCGGGGTCGAGCTGAGCGCACTGACCCCAATTCTACGCGATTGGGCGATTACAGGCGAAGGCGAAGCGGGCGAAAGATGATCGCGCCGAAACCACGCTCAGGCGGTTTCGAGAAGAACGATCTCGCCCCGCAGCGAGTGGGGCATGGCGTCGGTCACAGTCACGTCGACAAACTTTCCCGCGAGCCGGGGTTCACCCCGAACGTTCACGACCCGATTGTTGTCCGTGCGCCCGGCAAGCTCGCCTGGGTGCTTCTTGGAGGGTCCCTCGACGAGAACGCGTTGTACCGTGCCAACCATCGCGCGGCTGATGGCCTGCGCATGGATCTCCACCTGCTTCTGCAGTCGCGCGAGCCGTGCGAGGCCCACGTCCTGCGGCACCCGATTCGGCAGCTCCGCCGCCGGCGTGCCGGGGCGTGGGCTGTAAACAAAGGAGAACGACGCGTCGAACCCCACCTCTTCCACCAGCCGCATCGTCGCTTCAAAGTCCGCGTCGGTCTCGCCAGGAAACCCGACGATGAAATCCGACGACAGGCAAAGGTTGGAACGGGCCGTCCGCAGGCGCCGGACAATCGACTTGTATTCGAGCGTCGTGTAGCCGCGTTTCATCGACGCGAGTACGCGGTCCGACCCCGACTGAACCGGCAGATGCACATGGGACACGAGCTGCGGAATGCGCTCGTAGGCGTCGATTAGACGCTGGGTGAACTCGCGCGGGTGCGAGGTCGTGTAACGGATGCGCTCGATGCCGGGGATCACCGCGACATAGTCGAGGAGCAAGGCGAAGTCCGCGGCTTCGGCGTCAGCCATCGCGCCGCGATAAGCGTTCACATTCTGACCTAGCAGCGTGATCTCCTTGACGCCGCCTAGCGCCAGTCCGGCGACCTCCTCCAGCACACTGTCCAGAGGCCGCGAGATTTCCTCCCCCCGCGTGTAGGGCACTACGCAAAACGTGCAGTACTTGCTGCAGCCTTCCATGATCGAAACGAAGGCGCTCGGCCCCTCGACCCGAGACGGCGGCATTGCGTCGAACTTCTCGATCTCCGGGAACGAGATGTCCACCTGCGGCCGGCCCGTGCGCTGCCGGTTTGCGATCAGGTCCGGCAGACGGTGCAAGGTCTGGGGACCGAAGACGAGATCGACGTAGGGCGCCCGCTCGACAATCGCTGCGCCCTCCTGGCTCGCGACACAGCCCCCCACGCCGATCAGCAGGCCGGGGTTCTCGCGCTTCAGATGCTTGACCCGGCCGAGGTCATGGAACACCTTCTCCTGGGCTTTTTCGCGGATCGAGCACGTGTTGAAGAGGATGACGTCGGCGTCAGCCGGGTCGCGGGTCAGCACCATTCCTTCAGCTTCGCGCAGCACATCCGCCATCTTGTCCGAGTCGTACTCGTTCATCTGGCAGCCGAACGTCTTGATGTAGACCTTTCTGGACATTGCGTGGAGCGTGTGGTGAATAATGCGGCGACGCCTATTTCCGGCTGAGATTCGAGAGGGCAGTCTTTTCTTCGGGGGTCAGAATCCAGATGCGGGCGATCTCACCGTTCGCATCCGACAGGAACAGGACATCGGCGTTCGCAGGCAGCTCGCCGTGGAGGATCTTGCGGTTCGACTCATCGCGGACGATGCTGCCAGGCGACATGCGATAGACCTTGCCGCCAAGCTGCACCAGGGGGTGCCCGAGGTTGCCGCTGAGTTTGGCGCGCACGCCGTCCTCGGGCAGCGGGCGGTCTGCGAACACGGTGAGAGGTGCAATCAATAAGGCAATAAAAAGCAGTGAGTTACGCATGGGAAAATGATATCACGGGGGAAAGGAAGGCTGTCCCATGCAAGTTCGGGACCTTTCCCGCGCCCCCGGTTCAATCGCTGAACATACTGGAATATGAGCATCCGCGCCGTACTGGTTGTCTCTGCAATCTTGGCCGCAGCTGGCTGCGGCGCCAACGGCGGACCTGTCCGGCAAGGCGCTGCCGAATCTCTGGCCAAGCCGAATCACGCACAATGCGTGGCGCGCATGTATGGGATTCGATCGATGCAGACTCGGCAGGCGGTGAACTGGAGCTACTACGATTGGTGCCTGGCGGAGAGTCGACGAAGCGCAAGGGGGATGGTGGCGAATGAGGGATTTGAACCCCCGACCAAAGGATTATGATTCCTCTGCTCTACCGCTGAGCTAATTCGCCACGTGCCGGGATCGCCATCCGCGTCCAGGCCAGCATCGCGCAGGAAAGCGAGGCGCAGAAGGGTAATGAGCCGGTCCGGCCGTGTCAAGGTCGATCACCCTCGCCACACCGCCGAAAGCAGGGGTCCGCTAGGTCGTCTGGAGGCCGGCGCAAATTGGCACCCAGGTCGCGCCGGTGATAGTATCCGCGCCTTCGTCCACCCTGCGCCCGTTCGCCATGGCCATTGTTCACTGGGTGCGGTTTCGCCACGGTGGTGAAACCTGCTTCGGGACTCTTTCGGGGGAGCGCGTCGCGCCATATGGCGGCGATATGTTCGGCACCCCGCAGGCGTCGGGCGAGGTGCTTCGGCTCGCTGAAGTGGAGCTCCTTACGCCCACTCAGCCTACGAAGATCGTGGGGCTCTGGAACAACTACCGGGCGCTTGCAACAAGGCTCGACCTCGCTATCCCCGCCGAGCCGCTGTATTTCCTGAAGGCGCCCAGCTCTCTTCTCGCCCCCGGCGAGACGATCCGCCGTCCAGCCGGCTACGCCGGCAAGGTGGTGTTCGAGGGCGAGCTCGGTGTCGTAATCGGCAGGAGCTGCAGCAACGTCAGCGTCGAGCAGGCGCCTGACTGCATCTTCGGGTTCACCTGCGTGAACGACGTCACCGCCGTCGACATCATCGGAAAGGATCCCGCGTTTGCCCAGTGGGACCGCGCGAAGGGTTTCGATACGTTTGGCCCGATTGGTCCGGTGATCGCTACCGGACTGAATCCGCTCGAGCTCGTGGTGCAGACGCTGCTCAATGACGAGGAGCGCCAGCATTACCCGGTGAGCGACATCGTATTCACCCCGGCGCGGCTCGTCGCGGCGATCTCCGCGACCATGACCTTGCATCCCGGTGATGTCATCGCCTGCGGGACCTCGGTCGGCGCAGGTTCCATGAAGCCCGGTTCCCGGATCGATATCCGTATCGACGGTATCGGCACTCTCAGCAACGTCTTTGAGTAGCTAAGTGACGGAGAAAGTCATGAAGATCTGCGTGGTCGGCGCCGGTTCAATCGGCGGCATGCTCGGCGCCAAGCTTGCCCTTTCTGGCGAGGACGTTGCCCTCATTGCGCGTGGCCCTCATCTCGATGCGATCAGAAAGAATGGCCTCAAGCTCGTGGCCCACGATGGTGCGGAGTCTGTCGCCAAGAACGTGAAGGCGACCAGCAGCATGGCCGAGGTCGGAGTGCAGGACGTTGTGATCCTCGGGATGAAGGCGCAGCAGTTGCCGCCGGTGGCCGCGGATCTGCGGGTCATGTTCGGACCCGACACGGTCGTGGTACCGACCCAGAACGGCGTCCCGTTCTGGTACTTCCAGAAGCATGGTGGCGAACTGGATGGCCGTGTCGTCGAATCGGTCGACCCAGGCGGCGTGTGCGTGAAAAACATCGAGCCGGAGCGCATCGTCGGCTGTGTCGTCTACCCGGCCGCCGAGATCGCGGCCCCCGGCGTGATCCGCGTGTTCGAGGGCGATCGCTTCCCGATCGGCGAGCTGGACGGAAGCGAGACCGAGCGTGCGAAGCGGATCTCGGACGCCGTCGTCCGTGCCGGGTACAAGTCGCCGATCCTGCCCAACATCCGCTCGGAGATGTGGCTCAAGCTGTGGGGTAATCTCACCTTCAACCCCATCAGCGCGCTCTCGCATTCGACGTTGGTGGACATCTGCCAGTACCCGCCATCGCGCGACCTCGCAGCCAAGATGATGACCGAGGCGCAGGCGATCGCGAACAAGCTCGGCATCGAGTTCCGCGTGCCGCTGGACAAGCGCATCGCCGGCGCGGAGAAGGTCGGCAAGCACAAGACCTCGATGCTCCAGGACGTGGAAGTCGGGCGGGTGTTGGAGATCGATGCGCTGGTAGGGGCGGTGGTCGAGCTCGGTCGCATGACCGACACACCAACCCCGCACATCGACGCGGTCTATGCTTTGACCAAACTCCTCGACAAGACGATGCAGGAGGAGAAGGTGTTCATTCGTGCGCAGCGTCGAAGCTGAACGTCGGTCAGCCGGATCAACGCCCCCCGCTCCGCGATTCGCACCCCCGGTCGGCCTGCGTTTGCGCTGGCGGGCGGGCCTGCCTACACTCGGCACATCGCGTAATTCCCCATCGCCCCTATCGTGGACTTCGATGTTGTAATCGTCGGCGCCGGCCTCGTCGGCGCGAG
>JBEVOI010000103.1:0-16302 GCA_040507665.1 Burkholderiales bacterium | reverse complement strand
CCCGTTTCACGCACGTTGCGGGTAGAAGTGCTGATCGACAACTCCGGCGGCGAGCTCTTGCCGGGCGCCTATGCGCGCGTGTATTTCGTGTTGCCCGCCGACGAGAACAAGCTGCGCGTCCCGATGAACACGCTGATCTTCTCTCGCGAGGGAAGTCAGGTTGCGACAGTCGACGACGGCAACCGCATTGCGCTCAAGAAGATCGTGATCGGTCGCGATTTCGGCACCGAGGTCGAGATCGACGGCGGACTCGCGCCCACCGACCGCGTGGTGGTGAATCCACCCGACGCGCTTTTCGAGCAGCAGACGGTGCGCGTCGTCACGAACGATGGGGACAAGGGCTGAGCGTATGCAACGCGTGGTGCTCGGCCTTGCCCTCGCGTGCGCCGCCTGTTCACTTGCGCCGCAGTACAAGGTGCCGGCGACGCCTGAAGTCGTCGCCTACCGCGGTGACGACGCCTGGAAGGCAGCCGTGCCCGCGGACCGGGAATCGAGGGGAGCGTGGTGGACGCTCTTCGGCGATGCGTACCTCAACGAACTGGAGGAGCAACTCGCCGCTTCGAGCCTCACGTTGCAGGCGGCCTACGCGCGCTACCAGCAGTCGCGCGCGCTGGCGCAGATCGCGCGCGCCGGTCTGTTTCCCTCGGTGGGCTCGGAAGGCCTTCTCACGCGCAATCGCCAGTCGGCCAACCGCCCGCTGCGCGGCGCCACCTCGCCGACCCTGTACACCGATGCGGTGCTGTGGGCGAACGTTTCGTACGAACTCGATTTCTGGGGTCGCGTTCGAAACAGCGTGGAGGCGGCACGGGTGCGTGCCGAAGCGGCGGGCGATGATTACGAGTCTGCCAAGCTCAGCCTTGGGGCGGATCTCGCGGACAACTATTTCATCCTGCGCGGCCTGGATTCCAATATCGCGCTCCTGCGAGAGACACAGGCAGCCTATCAGCGTGCGCTTGAACTGACAGAGAGCCGCTACCGCGGTGGCGTCGCGCGCTTGTCCGATGTCGAGCAGGCCTGGACCCAGCTCGAAACTGCGCGCGCGTTGCGGATCGATTCAGCTCTGCGCCGCGAGCAGCTTCAGAACGCGATCGCCGTGCTGCTCGGGCAGGTGCCGGAGAGCTTCTCGGTGCCCGCGGCTCCGCTCGAACACAGCGTCCCGGCGGTGCCAGCCGAGCTGCCTTCGGAACTGCTGCAGCGTCGCCCGGACATCGCCGCCGCCGAACGGCGTGTCGCTGCGGCCAATGCCGACATCGGCGTTGCCCGCGCGGCGTACTACCCGACCTTCAGCTTGAACGGCATTTTCGGCTTCGAGAACAACCAGGTCGGGGGCTGGATCAGCGCCCCCAATCGCTTCTGGGCTGTGGGTCCAGCGTTCGCATGGCCGCTCTTCGACGGCGGCCGGCGCGCTGGCCTCAATCGTTATGCGGAAGCTACCTATGACGAAACGGTCGCGAACTACCGGCAGACGGTGATCGACGCGTACCGGGAAGTCGAGGACAACCTCGCCGCCATCAAACAGCTCGGCGACGAGCGCGCTGCCCAAGCCTCGGCCGCGGAGCATGCGCGGCGCGCCCTCGCGCAGACGAGGAACCGCTACGCTGGTGGCATTGCCCTCTACCTCGAAGTCGTCGTACAGCAGAACGCCGCCCTCGCGGCAGAGCAGGCGGAGCTCAACGCACGCGTGCGGCAGCACTCCGCCGCAGTGCAGCTCATCAAGGCACTCGGTGGGGGCTGGGAAGCGGAGCGGGTCTCGCTGGGAGAGCGGAAGTAGATGTCGCTGGTCGCGTCGGCCATACAATGGACATGCGGCTGACGCGTGCAAGACTTCGGTTGTCCGCTGCGGTCCACCCGTGTGCGCCGCCGGGAGCACAGGCGTGACCTGACTTATACTCATAGCATCACCCGCCTACGGGTAACGACGGTCGAACCCATGAACCCATCCGAGAAACCGGTTCGCCACTTCCGGCAGATCCTGCTGTGGCCGCTGCAGCTCATCCCGATCCGGGGCGGCGCGCAGATCGAGAAACACTGGGAGCTGCTCCAGCAGGACGGGGCGGACAACCCGTGGCACGAGGTCGTGGACGAATTCACGGGGGAACACAGCCTCTTCAAAGAGCGGCACTACGGCGAGTTTGTCACCTTTCTGCCCTACGTGCAGCGCCTCCTGTACGGAGAGGGGCGCCGCAGCGGACAGGGGGTCGAGCCGGTTGGCTCGCCGATGCGGGTGTTCCGCCGCGATGACGTCTCAGGGGTCAGGCTCACTGCGACGCCGGGCGGTGTACCACGTACGCTCAACGTCGCGCACGTCGATCTCTACTTCTTCTATGACATCGACGTCGTGCTGCTGAACGTGGAGCTCTTCGGCGACGGGCTTCCGCTTCACCAAGTGCAGGACACACTGTACCGGACCGGCCGCGCCTACCCCCTCGCGTGGGACGATCAGGGCCAGGGCATGCACTGTCCGCATCGGGTCGAGTGGCTGGGCCACGACGGTCAAGTCCTCGCGGCTTCGGATTTCGCAGAGCGCGAAGAGTATCTTTCTTTCGTCTGCCGGCACCGTGCGCCGCGCATCTCGGCGCACTGGGCGTTTCTGCTTCGTCCGTTCCTCCTCGACCACTCCGAGGAGAAGGGCGCGATCCGCTTCCGCCTGATCGAGTATCACCGGATGCCGGTCATGGCCTATCTCGCCATGGAGGATCCGCATCAGCTCTCGCGCATCGACTTCGTCCGACTTGGCCTCGTGACCGCGGCCGGCAGCGACACCTCGCTGCCTTACTCCGACCGCCACGTCGCCGACTTCGAGCAGCGCTACTGCTACGACCGCTACTGGAGCGAAGCCTACGAAGGCCCGCACACGCGATTCATGTGCTGCGGGCACGCCCTGGTCGTGGTCGGAGACGCGCGGTCGGACCTGTTCACGAGCGGCGAGACGGGCGTGCTGTCACAGTTCCGCCACCAGCACTTCCTGCTGTTCCTGATCGCCCATCTCCAGAAAGCCGCGCTGCTCATGTTCTCCGACCGGCTCGTGGACGCGCTGAATAAGCTCGACATCGAAGATGCCGACTCGGTCCGGCGTTTCAAGCGCGTCATTCGCCAGAACTTCGGAACCTTCCTGCGATTCAGCCACCGCTACTATTTCCATGAACTCTCCGAGCAGGCGCAGATCAAGGCCCTGTTCCAGATGTGTACCGAGCACCTCGGCAACGATGCGCTGTACCGGGAAGTGAAAGAAGAGATCGCCGACATGAGCCAGTACCTCGACAGCGACTCCTTCCGCCGCCAGGCGAACACGGTGGTGCGCCTGACCGTGGTGACGACCTTCGGGCTGATCGGGACGATCGTGACGGGATTTCTCGGCATGAACCTCCTCGCCGAAGCGGAGGAGCCGTTGCCGCTCAGGGTTCTCTATTTCCTGCTTGTACTTGCGCCGACCGTGTGCCTAACGCTTTACACCATCGTCAAATCAAAGCGGCTGTCGGATTTCCTGGAGGCGCTATCCGACGAGCGACTGTCTTCCGGGAGAAAACTCGATGCGCTCCGAAAGGTGTGGAGCGGCGGGCGTTCGCCCGAGTAGTCCCGCGATCGGGATGCTGATTCACCGCCGGTTCCCGCGGGAGAGAGTGAAATGAGCTCGGAATCCAGACGCAACTGGCGCGACGAAGGCGTGAAAATCGTGCCGGGTTCGCAACTCGACATCAACACACCGCAGACACCGGGCATGAACCGGGCTGCAGCGATCACCCATGCCCGGACCGGTGCGAGCAAGCTCTGGGCGGGCACGGTACATATCGACGCCAATGCCAAGACCGGCGCTCATCATCATGGAGAATTGGAAAGCGTCATCTACGTCGTGAGCGGCCGGGCGCGCATGCGCTGGGGCGAACATCTCGAGTTCGTCGCGGAGGCGGGGCCGGGTGATTTCATTTATGTTCCCCCCTTCGTTCCGCATCAGGAGATCAACGCGAGCCGGACCGAGGTCCTTGCGTGCGTGCTGGTCCGCAGCGGCCAAAACCCGGTTGTGGTCAATCTCGATATTGAGCCAGCCGAACCGCCGGAAGAGGTCCCCTGGGTCGATCCGATTCACCCGCATCCGTGATCTTGAGACATTCCGGGCAACGGACGGGCGCTGCTTTGAAAGCATCGTCTTCGGTCCCTCGCCAGCGGCGCCATACTCTCGATCTGAGCAGGGAACCCGAGAACCGGGGCCCGGTCGTGAACGGGCCCTTTGCGAAATAGATCCCACCGGTAGTAACCTTTCGCCTCCCGTCCCGCGACTTTTGAGTTAGACCGACGTTCGATTAAAGGAAAACAACATGTCCGCATCAGCCGCATCCGTCCCGCAGACTGCCCCTGCGCAGCAAACCACCGTGGAGCGGCTCTTCCAGCCGGTCAAACTCGGACGCTACGACCTGCCCCACCGGATCGTCATGGCGCCGTTGACCCGCTCGCGTGCCCGCCAGCCGGGAAATATTCCGACCCCCCTCAACGCGAGCTATTACGTGCAGCGGGCCTCGGCCGCGCTCATCATCACCGAGGCCACGCAGGTCTCCTTGCAGGGCCAGGGCTACGCCTGGACCCCCGGCATTCACAGCCACGAACAGATCGAGGGCTGGCGACTGGTCACGGGCGCGGTGCACGGCGCCTGCGGCTTGATCTTCATGCAGCTCTGGCATGTGGGACGCATCTCCCATCCGGCGCTGCAGCCAGACGGCATGCTTCCGGTTGCGCCCTCCGCCATCCAGCCCGCCGGCCAAGCGTTCATCGAGAACGAGGAAGGCGAGGGTGCGCTGGTCCCGTTCGTGACCCCCCGGGCCCTGCAACTTGAAGAGATGCCCTACGTCGTCCGCCAATACGAACGAGGAGCGAAGAACGCCCTCGAAGCGGGGTTTGACGGTGTCGAGATTCACGCCGCCAACGGCTACTTGCTCGACCAGTTCATTAATTCGCGCACCAATCGGCGCACCGACGCGTACGGTGGCCCGATCGAAAATCGGGCGCGGCTGCTGATGGAAGTCGTCGCGGCGGTGTGCGAGGTGTGGGGTGCGGATCGCGTTGGGGTGCGGCTTTCTCCCTTGGGCACCTTCAACGACATGGGCGACGACAATCCCGAAGAAACCTTCGGCTATGTTGCTGACAAGCTCAATGGCTACGCGCTCGCTTATCTCCATATCGTCAACCCCGCCACCGCTGCCGTGGAGAAAGGAGTTCCACCCGACGCGACCGCGCTCGCGATGCTCAAGCTCGTTCGCGAAAAATACCGCGGCACCCTGATGGTAGCCGGCGGACTGGACCGGGATACCGCCGAGTCATGGCTGCGGGAGGGCAAGGCAGACGTGATCGCCTTCGGCCGCAAGTTCTTGGCGAATCCCGACCTGCCGGCCCGGTTTCGCTGCGGCGCGCCCCTGAATGGAGACGATCCCGCTACCTATTACGGTGGCGGCGCGAAAGGCTATACCGACTATCCAACCCTCGCCCAGGAGTGCGGCCAAGCACCCAGGCCCTGCGTTGACGAGAGGTGGCGGTGATCGAGAAGACTCGCCGATAAGGGGAAGGCCTCGGCGGACGGTGGCGGAGGCCGTGACGATGCAGCGCACGGCGCGCTGCATCTCGCACGCATTGCGCAATTTTTCGGGGCACAGCGAGTCTCAAGGACTCTGGTACCCGAGGAAAGAACATGAAGCGACGTGACTTTCTTACCTTTGCGGCGACGGGCCCCTTGGCGCTGGCGATAAGCAAAGCTGCCGCGGCCGCGCAGCCCGATGGGGCGGCCGCCGCGTCTCTGAGCCAAATACGCGAGAACTGGAAGGGCCTGCTTGCAGCGGGCGCAGACGTGGCGGTCACCTCCGAGCCGCTGAAGCGGAACAATGCACAGTGGAAAGAGCTTTTGACGGCGGCCGAGTTCGACGTGTTGCGCGAGGAGGGCACGGAGCGCCCGTTCTCCAGTCCGCTTAACAGCGAGAAGCGGCCCGGCGTTTATGTCTGCGCCGGGTGTGCGCTCCCGCTGTTCACGTCTGCGATGAAGTTCGACAGCGGGACCGGCTGGCCGAGCTTCTTTACGGAGATTCCCGGCCATCTCGCGACCAAGACGGACTTCAAGCTGCTCTTCCCGCGCACCGAGTACCACTGCGTGCGCTGCGGCGGCCACCAGGGACACGTGTTCGACGACGGTCCACCGCCGACGCGCCAGCGCTGGTGCAACAACGGCGTCGCGCTGAGATTCATTCCCGCCCAAGGCAAGGCCTGAGGAAGCGCCGGCTCGACCACGCCGCTTGCGGAAATTTGGGGTTTTGGGTCGAAAAGCATTACTCTCCTCACTTCTCAACCATAACCCGTGCACAGGAAGAAAACTTGGCCCAGCCCAACTACCAATACGAGAAACGCCAGAAGGATCTCGCCAAGAAAAAGAAGAAGGAAGAGAAGCTGAAGAAGAAGCTCGAGAAGAAAGAGGCGAAGCCGGAAGAAGCGCCGGCTCCGCCGCCTCCCGAGGGCAAGTAGCCCTCCTGAAACAGGCCACCCGCCGGGGCGGCCCGTGCATATTTGGGTCGACGCAGACGCCTGCCCGTTCGCCATCAAGGAGATTCTCTTTCGCGCGGCGGAGCGGACGCAGATCCCGCTGACGCTGGTTGCCAATCAGCCCCTGCGTACACCGCGCTCCCGCTTTGTCCGGGCGATCCAGGTGCCGCGGGGCTTCGACATGGCCGACAGCCGGATTGCGAACGAAGTCCGGCCCGGCGACCTCGTCATCACTGCCGACATTCCCCTTGCCGCCGACGTAATCGACCGCGGAGGCCACGCCGTCAATCCGCGGGGCGAACTGTATACGCAGGACAATATCCGCGAGCGGCTCGCGATGCGCAACCTCATGGACGGACTGCGCAGTGCGGGCGTCGATACCGGAGGCCCGCCGCCGTTGAGCCAAGCCGACCGGCAGGCCTTCGCGAACCAGCTGGATCGATTGCTGGCCCGGTACCGGGCCGCATAGGAATTCTGCCTACACGATGAGGGGCGGCAGCACCGCTATCGCAGGTGTTGCGTTCCGAGCCCCGTCGAGTTGTGCCAACAGGGAGGCCTTTTCCCGGTGAGCTGCGCCGGCCCGGCGGGGAGTATGAATATGATTGCGGGAGGTTGGACTCGTCACTTCACAGTGGTAGACTTTGATCCTCGCAGTCGTACATCACAAGAAACCGATCACTCTCCCGGGCGGGTCGCGACTCGACAATAACGCGAACAACGCCTTTCGCCCGGTTTGCCCCCACGGGGCGCGCTAGAGTCCATCAATCCAGAGCCGCCGGCTCCGCCTTGCCGGCGCCTCATATTCCATGGAGGCGGAACATGGCACTGCAGGATTTTCTGCCCGCCCTGCCGCCGTCTGCGGGTCCGCTCGTCCTCTTCGGGCTGATCCTGCTAGCGGGGCTCATCGGCGGCGAGGTTGCCCGGCGCGCGCTCGCGCTGCCGAAGATCACCGGCTATGTTTTGATCGGCCTCGTTCTCGGGCCGGCGGGCATCGACTGGCTCGATCACTCCCTGGTCGAGGCGACCGATGCCATCCTCGACTTCGCGGTAGGGCTGGTCCTGTTCGAGCTCGGCCAAAGACTGGACCTGCGCTGGTTGCGGCGCGACCGATGGCTCGCGGTGACCGGGATCGCCGAGGCCGGCCTCTCGTTTGCCTGCATGTATTTCGTGCTGATCTGGTTCGGCACCGAACCGCTTTTCGCCGCTTTCGCCGCCGCGATCGGCATGGCAACCTCGCCCGCTGTGGTGCTGCTGGTGGCGAAGGAGATGAAGGCGGAAGGCCAGGTCACCGAACGCGCGCTTTGCCTGACCGCCATGAACGGCCTGGTCGCATTCATCACCGTTACGCTGCTCACTTCGCTCGTGCATATTGAGTACAAGGCGGGCTTCGTCGTCGCGCTGTTCCATCCCGCGTACCTGCTGTTCGGCTCGGCGCTGCTCGGTTACATTGCCGCCCGCTTGGCGATAGCGGGCGCGTGGCTGCTCGGCAAGCGCGAGGAACGGCAGTTCGCTTTGCTGGTTGCGCTGCTTGTTCTCACCGTGGGCGCCGCGGAGGCCCTCAAGCTCTCCGTACTGGTGGCGTTACTCACGTTCGGCATCCTCGCGCGCAACCTCGATCCGCGCCACCGGCTGATGTCAGTGAGCACCGGCAACGCGGGGCAGATCTTCTATGTCGTGCTGTTCGTGGTCATGGGTGCGGGGCTCCAGCCAGGGGAGCTTGCCACCGGCGGGCTGATGGCGATCGTATTCGTGCTCTCGCGCTTCGCAGGCAAGTCGCTCGGCGTGATGCTGTTCGCGCCGCTGTCACGGTTGCGCCGCGGTTCCGCGGGGATGTTGAGCCTCGCGCTCGTACCCATGTCGGGAATGGCGCTCGTCCTCGCCCAGGGTCCCGGTAACCTCTACCCCGAGTTCAGCGCGAAGCTTTCGGCCGTGGTGCTCTCCGCCGCCATGATTCTCGAGTTGATCGGCCCCCTCGCGGTGCAGTTCGCGCTGCGCCACGCGGGCGAGACCGCAGTGATGCCCGACGCACGCTATGGAAGCGCTGCGGTTTAGCCCCTCCGAGCCCCTCACCATGGGGGTCGAGCTCGAGCTGCAGATCCTCAACAACCGGGACTGCAACCTGACGCGCGGCGCAGCTGATCTGCTCGCGCTCGTCGAGAAGAAACCGCATCCGGGCGATATCAAGCCGGAGATCACGGAGAGCATGGTGGAGATCAGCACCTCCATCCACCGCTCCCACGGGGCGCTGCTCGACGAGCTGCTCGGCATCAGGGACGCAATGCGTGATGCCGCCGAGCGGCTGAACCTGCGCATCGCCGGCGGCGGCACCCATCCCTTCCAGCGGTGGTCCGACCAGCGCATCTTTCCGAAACCGCGCTTCCACTACCTGAGCGAACTCTATGGTTACCTCGCGAAGCAGTTCACGGTGTTCGGCCAGCACATTCACATAGGCTGTCCCGACGGTGATGCGGCGATGTACCTGGTGCACGGGATGTCTCGCTACATTCCGCACTTCATCGCGCTCGCCGCTTCCTCGCCGTTCTACCAGGGCGCGGACACTTTGTTCGACTCGTCGCGGCTGAATGTGGTGAACGCGTTTCCGCTCTCCGGCTACATGCCGTTCGTTGAGACGTGGGATGACTTCAACGGCTACTTCGAGAACATGCAGGGTTTCGGCATCGTCGAGAGCATGAAGGACTTCTACTGGGACATCCGGCCGAAGCCCGAATTCGGCACCATCGAGATCCGCGTGTGTGATACGCCACTCACTGTGGAGCGGGCCGCCCTGCTTGCGGCGTACGCGCAGACCCTCGCGCGCTACCTCCTGCACGAACGGCCGGTGAAGCCGTGCGTGGACCTGTATCGGGTCTACGGCTACAACCGGTTCCTCGCATGCCGCTTCGGGCTCGACGGGAACATCATCGACGCCGCGACGCGCGAGCAGCGGCTGCTCAAGACAGACATCCTGGAAACGCTGCGCCTTACCGCGCATCATGCCGCCGAACTGGACACGACCGCACCGCTCGCGCAGCTGCGTGCGCTGACGGACGAAGGGCGCAACGACAGCGCTTGGCTGCGCAGGGTCTACGCGGAGAGCGGATCGCTGTCGGACGTGGTGCGCGCGCAGAGCGATGCGTGGACCGCCGAAGTCCGCAAGGGTCGGGAGACACCGCGCCGCATGGCCGTCTAGGGGCCGCCCCTGCTGTCGCGGGCGCAGCGTGCGAGCGCGAGGCGCAGACTCCAGCTTGCCGAACAGTCCTGCCGCTTCGTCCTCCGGCCGGCGGCAAAGTAGAGATCCGTTGCTTCTCCAAGGGCTTGCGCCATTGCCGAACCGCAGGTGCTGGGAGTTCGAGACCAGCAGGGTACCGCGGGAACTTGCCGAAGCCTTGTGGCGCGATGGTCATGCCGAATTCACTGCGCCGCTGAGCCTGCGTTACACCGGCCGGCGTTCCACACAGGGCGTCAGCGGGGTTGGCTCTCCGCGGATTTCGCCGCCGACACTTCCCCCACTTTCGTGAACTGCAGAGTGCGCTACTCCAGGTACGAATAGAACGGGTTGAAGCGCAGGCGCAGGAGGTCGGCCGCCGGCACCGCAAGCAGCCCGCGCTCACCGAGGAGATCCGGACGGCCGAGGTAGATCGCGGTCGGCGTTCGCGGAGGGTGCGCACCGTAGATGGGATCGTCCGGCGGAAAAGGAAGCGCGACGTGGGAAAGCGCGAAGACCTCGAGCGGCCACCTGAGCCCCGTTTCTACCTGGGTCAGGGCGGTCTCGCCGCTCGCGCGCCGCACGGCGACGATGGCTTCGCTGTCGGGGCTCGCGTTCTGCAACACGGTGAGCTCGAACGGCAGCGGCGGCCCTTCCAATAGCTGCTTCACGCCGGGTGCGGCGCCGGGCCGCATGAGCACGTCGACCTCGGTATTGCGGTTTATGTCGAACGCAACCAATTCGTGACCCCCATGCGTGAGCCGCTGGAACAGGACGTCGACGACGGCGGGGGCGGACACCGTCGCGTCGGCGACGGACTGGAACGCGAGCACCGGGGGCATGCCGCTGATTCCCTCTGTGCCCGCCAGTTCGGTCATGCGCTGATCGATCACGCGCGTGAGCTGGTAGACCTGATCGCCTGCGTTGACCGCAAAGGAAGCGTACTTGTACGGGTCGTATTCCGGCGTGAGCGAGTTCCAGGCGAGCTTCTCCAACCCCGGTATCTTCCCGAGCTGCGCTTGCCATGATGCGAATGCCGCGACCCGACCGACTCCGACTGCCGGTGACAGCAGGATCAGCCCATCCACCTTCGGCAGGTCCTCGCCCTGCAGGCGCGCGAGCGCGTATTCGACTGCGAGCGCGGCGCCATTGGAGTACCCGACGAGATAGAGGGGCACCTCCGACCCGATGCGGTTGCGCAGGTGGCGCGCGGCAAGGCGGGTCGCGGCGGCGAGGTCCTGCCACGTCGCGTGGACGAGCCCGGAGGGCGCGGTACCGTGGCCCGGCAGGCGCAGCCCGACAACCTGGAATCCGAGCTGGTTCAACCGCTCGCCGAGCGCTCGGAGCGAGTAGGGCGAGTCCGACATTCCGTGCAGCAGCAGCACGCCGCCACGCGCCGGGGTGGCATCCAGCTCGAAAGTGCGATTCCAGTTCTTCGGGTATTCGGTCGAATCGGCGAGGCTGCCCGACCAGTAGCGATTGATGATGCTGCGATCGAGAGACGCTGTCTTTTCGTACACCTTCGAGCGCAGTTGCTCGAAGAGTCGGTCCTCGAGGCGTCGATAGTCGTCGAGGGTGCGCACGTCGTCGCGCTTCGCTGCAGTGAACTCTGCGTCCAGGTGCGCGCTGTGCCACGGCCTCAAGTCACCGCGATCCTGCAGATAGGAGACATACGCTGCGACCGCCGCGATCAGGATTGCCAGCGCGCCATACACGATGAACAGCGCGACGTGCCTGAGGGGTTTCATCCTGCCCTCAGCTCAAGTCTGCTGGTTGGATGAACGCGGGCCGCGAATCTCGCGCAAGCTGGCGGTCAGCGATTCGAAGGGCTCGCTCCCAGGCAGATCCTCGAGGTCGACATGCAGCTTGCGCCGCCAGTTCGGGTACTCGCTCGTGGTGCCGGGGACGTTGACCGGCGTTTCCACGCCGACGACGTCCTCGAGCTGCACCACCATTACCTTGCATGGCGTGCGGGCGAGGAAGGCGTGCACCGCATTCGGAAGTCCAGGCGGTGTGACCGCAACAGGCGGCGTGTCAGCGGGCCAGGGCGACAGGCCCTCCCGCTTGAGCGCAGCGAGCAGATGATCGCGGTCCTCGTCGCGGCTCCAGAAAGCGACATCCCGCTGCTCCGGGCTCGCGAACACGCCGAGCTGCTCGCGCAGCGCGAGGTCGCGGGCGGTCCAGAAGCCGGCGAGCGTCGGCAGGTCGTGGGTCGTCGCGGACACCAGGGCCTGTGGCTCATAGCTCGCGGGGACCTTGAATTCGCCATTGTGCTCGCGCTCGAACAAGAGCACCCGATAGAAAAGAATCCGCTCTCGCGCCATCGCGGTCCGCACTTCGTCGGGCACCGTGCCAAGATCCTCGCCGATCAGGAGGCAGCGGTTGCGGTGGCTTTCGAGGGCGAGGATGCCGAGCAGATCTTCGAACGGATACGAAACATAGGCCCCCTCGGCCGCCTTCCGTCCGCGAGGAATGCAGAAGAGCCGCCGCAGCCCCATGACGTGATCTAGCCGCAGCGCGCCCGGCTGCACCATGTTCTCGCGCAACAGCCGGATGAACGGCTCGTAGCCCGCTTCCTGCAGCCGGTGCGGAATAAAGGGCGGCAGGCCCCAGTCCTGGCCCGCTGGTCCGAAGGGGTCCGGCGGGCAGCCGACCGATGCCGCCAGCGCGAAACTGTCGCGCTCGCTCCACACCTCCGCGCCACCGGGGTCCACGGACACCGCCAAGTCCGCGTAGAGTCCCACCTCCATCTGCTGATCTAGCGCTCGCTGGCCCGCCGCTGCGAGCTGGAGGGCCACGTTCCACTGCAGATACTCGAAGAACTGGACGCGCTCGGAATGCTCGCGCTCGAAGCGCGCGACCGACGGATGCTGGGGATGGCGGAAAGGCTCCGGCCACTCTTGCCAGCCGTTGACCGAAGGGTGCTCGCGATGAAAGTGCTCCTCCAGCGCTTCGTGCAGCGCGTGGAGCCGCAGCAGGTGGCCCTCCTCCCGCTGGAACGCGCGGAACGCAGCCGCTCGTTCGGTGCCTGGTGCGAGGTGACGTGCCCGGAAGCTCGCGTACAGCATCTCGAGCACCTCGCGCTTTGCCTGCGCAACGCCCGGATAGTCCACGAGATCGACGCTGCGCAGTGCAGCGAGCCGCTGCTGGAAGGCGTTGCTTGCGACGAGCCCGCGCGCTTCCTCGGCTTCGAAGAAATCGGGGACCGCTTCGGGATCGAGGTACAGCGCATTGAGAAAGAGCCGGCTCGACGGGCTGTACGGGCTCGCGTGCGCGGGGTTGCCGACGAACAGCGCATGCAGCGGATTGAAGCCGACGACCGCGGCACCGCGGCTGCCCCACTGATCGACGAGTGCGGCGAGATCGGTGAAGTCGCCGATGCCCCAGTTGCGGCGGGAGCGCACGCTGTAGAGCTGCACCGCCGGTCCCCAGAGTCGCCTGCCCTGCTCGATAGCGGGCGGCCAGTAGCACGATGCCGGCGCGACGATGAGCCGCGTTTCGGCAATCGGGGCCGAATCGGCTGAGAGGGCGAGGTGGTGGTATCCGTGGGGAAGCGCAGGTAGCGGGAGGATCCAGCGCTGGTGGACGCCGTGCTCGTGCTCGGTGCGGTCGGGTGCAGACAGGCCGGCAGGGACATCGCCCTCAACGACCTGGCCGTCCTCGCGTGTGATACGCCAGACGATCATTGCGTGGGCGAAGCGCTCCGGAAGCAGCACACGCACCTCGAGCGGACCGCCGCCATCGCGGAGGACCACGGCCGCTGGCAGGATGCGCCGCGAGCGCTCCGCGTCCCATTCCCGCAGCGCTTCACGCACTGTGGCGTCGTCATCGGCGGACACACCGATCGCGGCGAGGAGTGCCCTGCGCGTCGCGTCCAACGTGTGATGCTCGCGCCCGTCGATGTCATGATACGCGGGAAGAATCCCGTACGCAGCCGCGAGGCGCGCCAGCGCTGCGTCTTCCGTAATCGGTGCATGGGGTCCGGTCATGCTTCTTTCCCCGAATCGGGCAACGGCGTTACCGACTTGAGCCGCATCTTGAGCGCCGCCTTGCAGAGCAGATGCGCGCTCACCGGCGTGGTGATGAAGATGAACAGGGTGATGAGCAGTTCCTTCAGCGTGAACATCCCCTCCGCGTTGAAGTGCACGAGCGACGCGAGCAGGATGCCGCCGATGCCGAGCGTCGACGCCTTCGACGGGCCGTGGAGACGGGTGAAGAAGTCCGGCATGCGCGCGAGCCCGATCGCACCGATCAGGGTAAACGCGCCACCCACGATGAGCAGAAGGGATGCGATCAGGTCCGCCATCGGCGTCTTCCTCAGTCGATGATGTCGCCGGTGGCGAGGTACTTGGCGAGCGCCACCGTGCTGACGAAACCCATGAGCGCGATCAGCAGCGCGCCGGTGTAGCCGAAGTCCTCGTTGAATCTCACGCCCACCGCGAGTAGCAGCGCCAGCACGTTGATGTAGAGGGTGTCGAGGGCGAGGATGCGGTCGGGGGCGTCGGGGCCGCGGAGCAGACGCCACAATCCGATGAGCAGGGCGAGGGTGATGGCGCCGATCGCGAAGAGGGCAGCAACGGTCAGCATTCGAAGATCTCCTTGAGCGGGCGCTCGTAGCGAAGCTTGATGGTGCGCACCAGCGCGTCAGCGTCGACCAGGTCGAGCGCGTGCAGCGTGAGGAAACGGCGGTCGGGGCTGAGGGCGGCGGAAACAGTGCCGGGCGTGATGGTGATGATCGCTGCGAGCAGGGCAGTGGCGGTCGGGTCCTCGAGGTCGAGGGGCACCTGCACGAAACGCGGGCGCATGTCCGACAGCGGGCCGAGCACCCGTTTCGCGACTTGCAGGTTCGCCACGACGATGTCCCACAGCACGACGCCGACGAGCGCGGGTACGGCGCCGATCCGCACCTTGCCCCTCGGGACGTCGCCGAACCGCCGGGAGTAGCGTTCGATTGCGAAAGCGAGTACGAGGCCGAGCAGGATCTGCCCGACGGATATTTCTCCGGCCAGCATGAGCCAGCCGAGGAAAAGCGCGCAGCCGAGGATGACGCGTCTGCCCATCCGTTATCTTCCCTTACTCGGCGCCGGCGGGAACGGTCGCACGGCATCGCCGCCGAAGTCGCCGCCGAGCACCGCTCTGCGATAGCCCTTCGGGTTCGTGATCTGCTCCGCGGTCGCGACCGCAAAGTCCCAGGCCGGACGCGCGAACACCGCGAGCCCGACCAGCGGCGCGATCAGCAGGCCGACCGCGAACAGACGGATGAACCGGGCAGTCACCGGAGCCGCATCGGGCTCCCGCGGTGTCGTCTTCCAGAAAAGCTGGCTCCCCGCACGGGCGAGCGCGATGATCGTCAACACGCTGCAACCGAGCACCACGACCCAGATCCAGTTCGACGCGCTCGACGCGCGCGCCGCGAGCAGCACGCCTACCTTGCCGAGGAAGCCGGAAAGGGGCGGCAGTCCCGCGATCGCGGCCGCGCCGACGACGAACAGCACGCCGAGGAGCGTTGGCTGCCTGAGTTCCGGCCCCGGCAGGAGGGCGTCGTGCCGATCGCTGCGCTGTTCCGCGATCAGCTCGGCGAGCAGGAACAGGCAGGCAACGACGAAGGTGCTGTGGACGAGATAGTAGACCCCTGCCGTGATGCTGCCGGTGCTCGCCATGCCCACCGCGATCATCAACGTTCCCACCGAGGCCACGGTGAGGTTGGCCACCAGGCTGCGCAGGCTGCGGGCGGCGAGCGCGCCGATCGTAGCGAGGGTCAGGGTGATGAGGGCGGCGGTCAGCAGCACATCGGGCCACAGCGCCGACGCCGGACCGGAGACGCCGAAGGTGAGGACGTGGACGCGCAGCATGGCGTACACCCCGACCTTGGTCATGATCGCGAACAACGCGGCCACCGGGGCGGAGGCGGCGGCATAGGATCCGGGCAGCCAGAAGTAGAGCGGAAAAGCAGCGGCCTTCAGGCCGAAGACGATGAGCAGCAGCATCGACGCCGCTTCCGCGAGCCCCCGGTCGGCGGCCGGCACCTGCGCGAAGCGGATCTGCAGGTCCGCGAGATTGAGGGTTCCGGTCACGCTGTAGAGGAGGCCGAGCGCGATGAGGAAGAGCGCAGAGCCGGCGAGGTTGAGCACGACGTAGTGGATGCCGGCCCGCAGGCGCGGGGCGCCGCCGCCGTGAAGCAGCAGGCCGTAGGAGGCGATGAGCAGTACCTCGAAGAACACGAAGAGATTGAAGAGGTCGCCGGTGAGGAACGCGCCGTTTACGCCCATCAGCTGGAACTGGAACAGCGCATGGAAGTGCGCGCCGCGCTCGTCCCAGCCACGCAGCGCATAGAGGAAGTTCGCAACGCCCAGGATCGACGTGATGAGCAGCAGGGTGGCCGACAGGCGGTCCAGCACCAGCACGATGCCGAAGGGCGCGGGCCAGTTGCCGATCGGATAGGCGATGTAGGTTCCGTGCGAGGCGACTTGGAACAGCGCCAACGCGATCGCGACGAGCGCAGTGCACGAGAGAAAGCCGAGGGTGCGGGTGAGATTGACACGCGTATTGGAGAAGAGCATCAGCGAGCCGGCCGCGAACGGCAC
>JBEVOI010000099.1:0-9601 GCA_040507665.1 Burkholderiales bacterium | reverse complement strand
CTCCATGCACCAGAAGCAGCC
This sequence comes from Burkholderiales bacterium, assembly GCA_040507665.1. GTDB lineage: Bacteria > Pseudomonadota > Gammaproteobacteria > Burkholderiales > JAEUMW01 > JAEUMW01. The sequence continues at coordinate 9,580 of JBEVOI010000099.1, read as the reverse complement.
GCCGGCGAACGTAGCCTTCACGGCGGCAGGCGGCTCGGCGAGTGCGGGCTGCAAAAGCGTGCCGCAGACAAGCAACAGCGCGGCTGCGAGGGCGCGAAGCGCGGCATTCGATCTCATGGGCGTACTCCGAGAACGGTTGACGCCCAAGATACGGCAAGACCCTCGCTCCGGATGCAGCACCACCGCGAGGGGACATCGGCCCGTCCACGGATCATGACCTCGGAGGGATCAGTCGCGGCGGGAGACCAGAAGGCCGATCAGAAGTCCCACCAGCATGCCGGCGCCGGCTATGGTCCAAGGATTGTCGTGGGCGTACGCGTCGACATCCCGCGCCGCGTGCTTGGCCTTGCGCTCGAGGTCGTATTGCAGGTCCGTGAGCTGCCCTTTGAGCCGGCGCAGCTTGGGCTCGATCTTCGCGCGTGCTGCATCGGCCTGTTCGCCGACCTGGCCCGCAGTGGCCTTCAGGAGATCCTCGGTGCTGGAGACGATGCGACGGGTCTCGTCCAACAGGTGCTCGGTAACATTTGCCATGGTTTTTCCTTCGCGCGTGAAAGGGAACAGCCGCCGCTACTCGGGCGGTTCTGTTCTTGAGAGTATACGAGCGAAGCCACCGGAAATCGACCGTTGGCGCTACCCTCGACGGCGTTCCTGTACTCGCGTCCGTGCAGTCGAATGCGTTCGGGACGATTGAAACTTCGCTTGGGCGCGGCTATAAGGCTCCATCAACACTCCAGGGAGGACACACCATGACGCCGCAAGAGCAGCAATCGATCATCACCCTGTGCCTGATGGCCGCCCTCGTGGATGGCGCGAAGGACGAGCGCGAACGGGCAGAGCTCCACCGCATCGTGAACACCTTTCCCAATGCCTCGAGCGTCGACCTTCAGCGGCTCCACGACGAGGTCACCGCGCGCAAACCCGATCTCGCCGCCCTAGCGGGCAGCCTTCCACCGGAGCTCAGGCAGCCGGCGTTCGAACTGGCGGTGTGCGTGTGCAATGCCGACGGCGCCCAGAACGCCGAGGAGGCGGCCTTCCTGGGAGAACTGCGCGAGGCGCTCGGCCTCGAGGCGAAGCCCGCGCAGGCGTTCGAGCACGCGGCGACCGCGGTCACCTCTACCGCTCTCGAGCCTACCGCGGCGCCCAAGGCGGGGTTGAGCCTCGAAGAGCAGGACAAGATGATCCTGAACTACGCCATTCTGAACGGCGCACTGGAGCTTCTACCCCAGTCGCTTGCATCGATGGCGATCATTCCGTTGCAGATGAAGATGGTCTACCGGATCGGGCAGGCGTACAGCTACCAGCTCGACCAGAACAGCATCAAGGACTTCGCCGCCACCGCCGGCATCGGGCTGACCTCACAGATTGTCGAGAACCTCGGCCGGAAGATCATCGGCGGAATTCTCGGCAGTCTTGGTGGCGTCCTAGGCTCGGCCGGAAGCCAGGCGACCGGCTCCGCGTTTTCCTTCGTGACCACCTATGCGCTCGGCAAGGTTGCGCGGGAATATTATGCTGGCGGACGCACCATCGATGCCGCGAAGCTGAAGCAGGTGTTCGCAGCCATGGCCGAGGAAGCGAGGAGGCTGCAGGGCAAGTTCACCGCCGAGATCCGGCAGAGGGCGAACGGGATCAACACCGCCAATATCGCCTCGCTGGTGCGCGACGCCTGAGTGGTTCTCCGGAAGGCATTTCACGGGGGCACGTCGCGATCCGCGGGGCCCTTCTTCCGAAACACGATGACGTGCTGCCAAGGCAGGGTGTTCACGGTCTTCTCCCATTCGAGGGAGTGCATGGAAGCCTCGTTTCTCACCTGCGTTTCGGTCATCTTATGCAGCGGCCTGATCGGCACGCTGGCGTCTTCTCCTTTGTACTCGACGAACACGAGCCGCCCGAAGGGCTTCAGCGCACGCACGATCGCCTCCACCGTCTCGTGGGGGTATTCGAGTTCGTGATAGACGTCGACCATGAGTGTGAGATCCAGCGCGCCGTCCGGAAGCCTCGGATCAATCGGTGTGGCGAGGACGGGTCTCACATTGGTGGTACCTTGCCGCACCAACTGACGGTCCAGGATGGCCAGCATCTGCGGCTGGATGTCCACCGCGTACACGACCCCGGTATCGCCGACCCGCTGCGCGATAGCCCGCGTGTAGTAGCCGGTTCCGGCGCCCACGTCCGCGACCGTCATCCCGGGCTGCAGGTCGAGTGCCTGAAGCACGAGGTCGGGGCGCTCTTCCCGTGTGCGCTCCGGCCGTTCCAGCCAACTCGCGCCCGGGAAGCCCATTACTCGAGCGATCTCGCGCCCCATGTACACCTTGCCGATGCCGTCGAGGCTGGCCGGGACTATCGTGTAGCGGTTAGCGGTGGCCTCGCGCGCGAGGACGTCGCCCCCAAGAACCAGGGCAGCGAGAAGCGCGAGGATTCGGGCAGCGGCAGACCACGAATTCATGACAGGGCATCAGACCCGCTGCTGCCACGGCGGTTCGCGGCACCATGGATTACTGCGCGGGCGGGTCGTCGCGGCGGCAGGCTTCCTGGGCGAGCTGAATGCGGGCGTATTCCTCCGGTGCGTCGATGCGGGCCTGGAGTTGTTTCACCTCCGCCAGACTCTCCGAAACGTAGGGTCCGAGAAAGCTCCGCGTGATCCCCTCGACGTGGCGATTCGCCTCGGCTTCGCTCTGGAAGTACTCGATGCGATTGCCGAACTCAGCCCGCAGGGCCTGGCCGATCTGCGCGGCCGCGTCGGGAAGAAACTCCCTGAAGGTGCGCACGTGTTTGAGCTCGTGCTCCATGGTGAGCTTGAACTCACACGAGCCTTCCGGCTGCTCGCGAGCGACGTAAAGCGTCATCGGGTCGTAGGCGAGCCGCACTCTGACCGAGGGGCGCATGCAGTACCTGCCGGTACGCCGCTGTACGATCCCATTCGCAGTGTATTCGACGGTCGCCTTCATGTCCGCGGCCACCAGCCCCAGCGTCAGAAGGTCTGGCTGTCCTGGGTCCTTCGCGGCGAGATCGGCATAGGACCGCATCAGATCCGTTTCGTAGCGGACGGGCATCGTTTCGACGTCGATCCGGGTCGGCCCGACCCGCTCCGCACACACGCTCTCGAAGGACCGGAAGTGATCGCAGCCCGCGAACACAAGCGGCACCACGAGCAGCAGGAGAACGGCACGAAATGCGGGCTTGGCCAAGAGGGGCAGAGGACGAAGGGGGATGCGGCGCCGAAGAGCAAGACGCAAGCCAATGGATGCCGACGCTGTGGACGACGGTCAAGGCCAACGCAGCGCGGTCGGCTCCTGACCCGTGCGGCGGAATTTTGAGGCTACCGGCGATGCGCTGCTCGCCTTCCGCTATTGCGGCGTCACGACCTTCTGCTCGACCACCAGGTCCAGATACCAGCGCTTTGACGAAGCGTCCACCGGAGGATTCGGCACCGTGTCTTCGAGGATGCGCAGCCGATATTCGATGCCGGGTTTTGGATCGAAGCCCACGATTTCCCCGTAGAAGAGAGTCCAGGGATCAGTCTTCTCTTCCCTCACCTGGAAGCATTTCATCGGCGCCACGCCGGTACAATCCTTCCGCTCGGCTGCGACGTAGATGAACTTCTTGACCGCCCTCGCGCTAGGGCTGGGCATGCGCTTGAACGCAAGGGCGTCTCCTGCCGAACGGAGCTTGAGCGTGTCACCGTCGACGGTATACGACGGATTGCGCTCCAACAAGTCGAATAAGCGCCTTTCCAGCTTTGCGAGCTCGGGGGGGCACGCCATCATGGTGCTGGCGAGGGTTCCTACCTTAAGGCGCTTGCCGTCGTCTTCGAACGCTGCATGCGCCCGATTGCAGCCCGCGCTGGCGCCCAGACGGTTCTGTTGGATTGTGAGTGTGACCTGCGTCGGCGGATCGGTCGCCATGCTGCCGGGAACGGTCAGGTCATCGAGGGCCCAGCGGCCTTCGAGACCGGATTGCGCGAAGGCCGGAATTCCGCTCAGGAGCAGTGCCAGGAGGGCAGCGCGGCGCGAGCCAGCGACTTCGCCATGGGCTCCGGAATGGGAGATGGGGCAGTGCATACCAGGGGCAGCGCTCAATCGATGTACTCGAAGACTTTCACCACCTTCTTCACCCCGGTCGTGGTGCTCGCCACCTGGGCGGCGGCCTCCGCTTCCTTACGGGTCACCATCCCCATCAGGTAGACGATGCCGTTCTCGGTGACGACCTTGACGTAGTAGGTGTTGACGTCCTTGTTGCCAAGCATGTTTGCCATGACCTTGCTCGTAATGTACGAGTCGTCCGACCAGGTGCCGATCGACGTCGGTGTGCCGATGGTGATCTCGTTTCTGATCTCGCGCACGTTCTCCGTGCCCTGAGCGATCTTCTGGATCTCCGTCCGGATCTCTTCGGTTGGTGCTTCGCCAGTTAGCAGCACGATCCGGTTAAAGCTGGTGACATTGACATGCACCTTGTCACCGTACTTCTCGCGGACCGCGAGCGATATCTTCCATTCGATGGTCTCGTCGTCGGTGTACGCGCCGGTGGTGCGGCGGTCGAAACCGACTGCCGCCGCCGCTCCGCCGCCAGCAACAACTGCTGCCGCAACGCAGCCGCCAAGCACAGGCAGCAGCGCTACCAGTGCGAGCATCATCAGTCTTTGCATCATTCCACTCCAAAAAGAAGGCAATCGATGGCGTCGCACAGGCAGTGCAGGATAAGCAAATGGACTTCCTGGATGCGCGCGGTGTTTGTCGCCGGCACGCAGATGTGAACGTCGCCCTCCGTGAGCATGCCGGCCATCAAACCCCCGCTCCTGCCGGTGAGCGCAATCACGCCGAGCCCGCGCTCGTGGGCGGCCTCGATCGCCTCCACGACATTCCTCGAATTGCCGCTGGTGGAGATGGCGAGCAGCAGATCGTTCGCCAGTCCCAGCGCGCGCACCTGCTTCGAGAATACCTGGTCATAGTCGTAGTCGTTGGCGATCGAGGTGAGGGTCGAGGAATCGGTGGTGAGGGCGATCGCCGCGAGGCCGGGGCGCTCCGTCTCGAACCGGTTCAGCAGTTCCGCCGCGAAGTGCTGGGCGTCGGCCGCTGACCCGCCATTGCCGCAGCTCATGATCTTGCCATCGTTCATCAGGCACTGAACCATGCGCTCGGCCGCCTGCGCGATCGGCTCAGCGAGCGTCCGCGCCGCCTGCAGCTTGAGCTGCGCACTCTCCGCGAAATGGTTGTTGACCCGTGCGATGAGATCCATCGGCATGCACCTGCGGTTACCTAGAAGGCCGCGATTATCGCACGAAGCGCCGACCGATCCGTTCGCGCGCGCCGGCGACGGCTAATTCCCGAACGCGTCGCGGATCCATTCGATCCGCCCATCGGCGCCCGACACGAGTACCGCATCAAACCGGCATCGGGGTGTCGTGCGTTGCTGCGAAAGGTAAAGCCCGGCTGCCTTGCGCAGGCGTTCGCGCTTGGCCGCGGTAATGCTTTCGGCCGCACCGCCAAAGTCACTGCGCCCCCGCATGCGCACCTCGACGAACACCACCGCATCGCCATCGCGTGCGATGAGGTCGATCTCCCCAAAACGACAGCGGAAGTTCCGTTCCAGGATCGAGAGGCCGTGCTGTCGGAGGTAGTCGGCGGCGAGCGCCTCCGCCGCCTGCCCGCGGTCGCTCACGGGCGTCGGCCGGCTTCGAGTGCATTCACCGTCACCGGCTCGACGGGTTCAGCAGCTTCGGCGGGTCTTGCCCGAGCTCGGCGGGCGTGAGTGCGCGCTCGAAGATCGGTCCCGCTGAAAGATCGATGCGGCCCGTGACACCGTCGAGGCTTGCCACCGACGGCGGCGGGGCGTCCAGCAGCGTCTGGCTCACGCGGTACGCGTCGATGCCGAGGGCATAGAGCCGCTCGTGATCGTTGCTCGCGGTGGCGGGGTTCGGCCGCGGATAGACCATGACCGCGGGGTGATCGGGCTGCAGCAGCCATGGCATGTCCAGGAATCGCACGCCCTCCAGATCACTGTTCGTCATCGAGTCGCCGCGGATCGCGAAGAGCTGCGAGGTGCCGTAGAACGGAGTGCCCTTGTCCGCGAAGGCGCGCAAGAAGCGCGCGCGCTGCCCGTCGCAGGCGAAAAAGATCATGTCGGCGCCGCTCGCCGCATAGGTTCCCCGCAGCTTTCCGAGCAGCTTGCTGTCGGCAGGAAGCTTCACCACGCCTGCCACGCGGCCGCCGCCGCGCTCGAACTCCTCGCTGAACGCCCGTTGGGTGCGCTTGGCAAGCGGCGAGTCGGACGTGATCACCAGGGCTGCGATGCGACCTTCGTTCCGGGCAAAGGATGCCACCTGCCGCGCCTCCGGTTCTGCCTGCAGGCTGAGAACGTAAAGCAGCGCCGGCATCGGCATGTTCGCATCGGGGAGATTCAGCGACAGAGTTGGCACCGAGACGGCATTGCGCGCGACCAAGGCATTGATGCCGGGGCGGGTGAGCGGGCCGATCACGATTCTCGCGCCTTGGGCAACTGCGAATTCGTAGTTCGCGACGACGTCCTTCTCCTCGTCGGCAATCGCGTACACGGTTACCGGGAGCGCGCCCTTCCCCTCTACTCGGGCGGCGGCGAGGATGCCTTGGCGCACGCTGTTCGCGTGCTGCGCGAGGCTGGGGGATGTTGTCGGCAAGAGCAAAGCAATGTGAGGCTTCGGGGCCGCCGCGGCGCCCGCCTCGGTAGCCGCGGCTGTGCCGGGTCCGTATAGTGTCGCGACGAGGATCAGGACGAAGGTGACCAAGCCTTGCATGGCGAAGCAAAGGGGGTTGAGGCTCCGAGATTATATGTAGTCGCGACGCCGATAGGGAATCTGCGTGACGTGACCATTCGCGCGCTCGAGGTTCTGGCGGACGCCGACGTGATTGCCGCCGAGGACACCCGCGTCACCCGGAAGCTGCTCCACCATCATGGTATTCACGGAAAGCTGATTCCCGCGCACGAGCACAATGAACGGCGGGCGGCGGAGCGCATCGTCGCCCTGCTGCAGGAAGGCAAGACGGTTGCGCTCGTGACCGATGCGGGCACACCGGGCATCTCGGATCCGGGCACGCCAATCGTCGCGGCCGCACGCGCGGCAGGGTTCGAGGTCACCCCGGTTCCGGGCGCGAATGCGGCGACGGCAGCGCTTTCGGCGGCGGGGCGTGCAGCCGATCGCTTCCTCTTCTACGGATTTCTACCTTCGCGGCAGGCGGCCCGTCGGAGGGAGCTCGATCAACTGCGCTTGCTGCCTTATCTGTTCGTGTTCTACGAGGCGCCCCACCGTGTGCGGGAAACCCTGGCTGACCTACGTGATGTGCTCGGAGCGTGTCGGGAGGTCACCATAGCCCGCGAGATCACCAAGCAGTTCGAGTCGTTCCATACCTGCCCGCTCGGCGAGGCAGAGCAGTGGGTCGCGGCGGACCCAAACCGGGAGAAGGGCGAGTTCGTGCTGCTGGTGGAGGGCGCCGCAACTGCGCCGGACGTGGACGAAATGAGAGCCGAACACGCGCTGCGGGTGCTCCTCGCGGAGTTGCCCCTGAAGCAAGCGGTCGCGCTTGCCTCAGCGGTCTCGGGCGCGAGCCGGAATCGTCTCTACGAGCGTGCGCTGGCGCTCAGGGCTGGCGCGGACTGATCCTCTCGGCCGAGACGCATCGAAAGCGCGCATGTTCAACTATTGGGCAGGACAGGTCGGCATCGCCGTGTTCGCCGTAACCGGCGTGCTCGCTGCTGTCCATCGGCGCCTGAGCCTCTTCGCGGTCGTGGTGATCGGCGTGATCACCGCCGTCGGCGGGGGGACGATCCGGGACATGGTGCTTGGCGTGCCGGTCTACTGGCTGCATGACTTCAACTACGTGATCGTCGCGATGGTCGCCACGATCGTCGCTTTCGTGCTCGAGCGTCGCCTCCAGGATACCTACACGTTGCTGCTCCACCTCGATGGCCTCGCCTGTGCGCTTTTCGCGGTGCTTGCAATGGACAAGACGCTGTCGCTCGGCTATGCCGAACCGGTCGCGGTCGTGATGGGCGTCGTTACGGGCATCGGCGGCGGCATAATCAGGGACGTGCTGCTTGGGGAGCCAACGCTTCTCGTGCGCAAGGAACTCTACGCGACGCCGATTCTCTTCGGCGGGATTCTCTACGCGTCACTGATTCTCCTCGTCCCGCAAGCGCGTGAATTCACGGCGCCTTTCTCCGCGCTCGTGATGATTCTCTTCCGCTCCGCGGCGATCCGTTATGGTCTTGCTTACCCGGATTGGCTAAGGGTGCGGCCGAGGACGTAAAATGCGCGGCAGCCAGCAGCCGCTGCCGGCGCCCGCCTTCACAACAAGAACGCGAGCTTTATGGGGATGCGGAGCGCGAACGGCGTCCGAATCCGCCTGGGAGAGTCTTCCATGACCCGTTTGACCATCACCCGCCCCGACGACTGGCACTTGCACCTGCGCGACCAAGAGGAGCTGCGGGCGGTGGTGTCGTTCACCTCGCGGCGGTTCGGTCGCGCGATCGTGATGCCGAACCTGACGCCGCCGGTGACAACGACCGACATGGCGATCGGATACCGCCGCCGGATCCTCGGGGCGGTGCCGGCAAACGACCGCTTTATGCCGCTCATGACTCTTTACCTCACCGACAACACGCCGGCGGAAGAGGTCATCCGGGCGAAGAAGAGTGGCGTCGTGCACGGTATTAAGTATTACCCGGCAGGGGCGACCACGAACTCCGACTCCGGCGTAACCGATCTTTCCCGTTGCCGCGCCGCCCTCGAAGCGATGGAGGAGGTGAACCTGCCCCTGCTGGTGCACGGCGAGGTGACCTTTGCCGAGGTGGACGTCTTCGATCGCGAGAAGATATTCCTCGACCGGATCCTCGCGCCGCTGCTTGGCCGCCATCCGCGCCTGCGCGTAGTGCTGGAGCACATTACGACGCGGGAGGCGGTCCGTTTCGTGCGCGGAACGCCAGCGCGAGTTGCCGCGACCATCACGGCGCATCACCTGCTGCTGAACCGTAACGCGATGTTCTCGGGCGGCATTCGGCCGCACCATTACTGCCTGCCGATCCTGAAGCGCGAGGAGCACCGGCAGGCCTTGATCGATGCTGCGACCAGCGGAAGCCCGAAGTTCTTCCTGGGCACCGACAGCGCCCCTCACCCGCGCGTGGCGAAGGAAGCTCCCTGCGGCTGCGCAGGGATCTTTACTGCCCATGCGGGCATCGAGCTTTATGCAGAGTCGTTCGCGACCGCCGGGGCGCTGGATCGCCTCGAAGCCTTCGCCAGCATCCACGGGCCGCTCTTCTACGGCTTGCCCAAGAACGAGGACACCATCACGCTCGTGCGGGAAACCTGGCCAGTACCGGCTGAGCTGCCGTTTGGCGATGACAGCCTGGTGCCGTTGCGCGGAGGTGGAACGGTAGGCTGGCGGCTGATCTGAGGCGCCCGCGTTGCCTCCGCAGCCGTTAGGAAGCGCCGGAATCGTTAGCTCGGTCGGTGAGATACGCGAGGCTCGTCGAGAACTGCCGCAAGGAGCTCCCGACTAGACTACAGCCCACGCCGGGGCGCCCCCTAAGGCGGGATGTGATAATCTGAAACGGA
>JBEVOI010000083.1:0-4257 GCA_040507665.1 Burkholderiales bacterium | reverse complement strand
ATGCGAATCGCAGTTTTAGCCGTCACGGCCATGCTGGCCGCGTCTGCCCACGCAGCCCAGTCAGACAAATACAGATCTCACTCCACCGCGGAGCTCGTGGCCATCTGCAGCACCCCTGCGTCGGAGCCCGACCACCAGATTGCGGTCGCTTTCTGCCACGGGATTCTCGCGGGGGCCTATGGGTTCTACGTCAGCTCGACGCCGGTCTCCGAGCGGTTTGTCTGCGCACCGAATCCGCCGCCGACGCGGTCTCGGGTTGCGCAGGACTTCGTGGCCTGGGCGAAGAAAAATCCGCAGTACATGAACGATGGCGGCATCGACACGCTTTTTCGCTATGCCGCCCAGAACTATCCCTGCAAGCGGTAACGCGCGCCAACCGTACAAAGGAGCACAGCCATGAACGGAAACACGATAGTCGGTTCGGCCTTGGTTCTTGCGGTCGCGCTCGGAGGTTGCGCCGGCATGAGCGACACGCAGCAGCGTGTGGGGACAGGCGCCGCCATCGGCGGTTTGGCGGTGGGGGCACTGACCGGTGAGTGGGGCTGGGCCGCGGCAGGTGCTGCCGCCGGCGCGGCGGGCGGGTATCTCGTCGATCAGCAGAGCCGGAACCAGCAGGCCGCCCAGCAGCGCGCCTTCGATCAGGGCGTGCAAGCGGGTAAGCAGCAGGCCACCCAGCAGCAACAGCAACGCTGATCGCAGCGTCGCTGAACCGCGATCGTCATCCGCGCATCACGCTCGGAGGGCGATCGCGGCGCCGGCGTGATCAGAAGCGCCTCGGCCTTTTCCTGCGCACGCTGAAAGCCCCGGCGCCGAAAGCCATCACGTAGAGCAATCCGCCCATGATCGCGAGGTTCTTGCGGAAACTGATGAGCTGCGCTGCTGCCTGCTCCGGCGGCAGGGCCCAGTAGTTGTGGAAGATCAGGGTCGTCGGAATCAGGAACAGGAAGATCGCGAGCGCCGCCCAGCGCGCCTGCCAGCCCAGCATCAGCGCAAGCCCGCCGCCCAACTCGATCAGGATCGCGCCGGGCAGAAGGAACTGCGGAAACGGCATTCCTTTCGAGGCCATGTAGCCCACCGTTCCCTCGAAGCCCGTGATCTTTCCCCAGCCCGACAATACGAAGATCAGCGCGAGCAGGAATCGACCGACGACGGGCAAGTAACGTTGTGCGAGTTCGCAAGCATTCATCGCTTCTTCTCCTTCAGTTCTTGACGATCAGTACCGCACCCGCCACCAGCATCACCACCCCGGCGAGCCGCGGCAGATTGATCGGATGCTGGGGAAAACCGAGCAACCCGAAGTGATCCACGGCAAGCGACATCGCCATCTGTCCGGCGAGGATCAGCGCGAGCAACAGCGTCGCACCGATCTTCGGGCCGAGGTAGAGCGATGCGATCACGTAGGATGCACCGATGATACCGCCGAGCCACGCCCAGATCGGCACATCGGCGAGGCTCGCTGCGCTCGGCAGGCGCGAGCGCGCGAGCAGCAGGTAAGCTACAAGCAGCACGGTCCCCACCACGAAGTTCGGGAGCGCAGCGATCACCGGGTCGCGAAACCAGGCGCGCAGTTGCATGTTCATCGCCACCTGCAGCGGAAGCAGTGCGCCGACCGTGATGGCAAGCAGCAACGACAGGGCGTTGTTCATTCTTCGGGCGCCTCCCTGCGCCTGTCGTCGCTTCAGTAGGGTGGACGCGGAGCGGTGGGAAGCAGCGTCTGCGACTGACAAGAGCCGAACAGTACCTTGCCATTTTCCTCCAGCATGGCCCGCTCCTTGTCGAGATAAAGCGCGTAGGTGCCGTCGCTGTATTTCTCCTCGGCAGCGCTGTCCGCCCTCGGCAGCGTGACGATCTTGCCGTCCGCCAGGACCGACGCCGAGCGAGCGTCCGCAGATCGCGCCACGCTCAGGAGTTTGCCATCACCGCACTGATAGGTTATCTGTGCCGGGTACAGCGTGCGCTGGACGTCGACCCCGGTGCAGCCGCCGCTCAGCAGCAGCCCGAGACCCGCGACGCACGGGAAACAACGGATGGAGGCACTCACCCGGAGAACCCGATCTTCTTGTGGGTCCCATCGCAGAACGGCCTGTTCTTCGAGCCGCCGCACCGGCACAGCCAGGCTTCGTTGCAGTCGCTGATCTTCGCGGCCGCGCCGACCAGATCGAACGGCCCCCTCACCTGCAGTGGCGCATTCTTCAGAAGCGTGATCCGCAGCACGCCGTCCGCCGTGTCAACCCTGTCGGATCGGAGCGCTGTCGGCGCCACTGCCGCCGCGTCCACGAAACCCGCCTTCGCGTGAGAGCCATCACAGAGAGGCTTGGTGGCGGAGGCCCCGCAGCGACAGAGCGCGACGCGCATCTCGCGCGCGGTGACCTGGCCGGCGGCATCGAGGATCTGCACCTGTCCGCGCAGATAAAGCGGACCGTTGGCGCTCACGGTGATCGAGTTTCTTGCGGACGGCATCTCGGCCGTTCCGCCGTCCTTGCGCACGTAATGCAGCGCGCCGGTCGGACAGCGCTCGATCACTGCGGTGAGCTTGTCTACTGAAGCGCCATCCGGCGTCACCCACGGCTTCGCTTCGGGATTGAATACTTCGGGGGCGCCGTGCACGCACTCGGAGGCGTGGATGCACCGCTTCACTTCGTAGGTGACGGTCACCTGCTTGCCGTCGTAGGTCAGGACCTTGCCGCTCATCTCGCCTCTCCCGCTTGGATTTGAATGTCGGGTGGCTGTTAGGGAACCTAGTCGAACCGGTACACGTCCATGGCCAGCGCACCGTAAGTGTAGCTTGCGTGGAGGCGTTCGCCGCGTCCCGTGCTGCCCGCACCCACCGCCACGAAAAGCGGCAGCAGGTGCTCTTCGGTCGGGTGATTGCGCGCCGCTTCCGGTGCCCGCGATCGGTAGTCGATCAGATCATCCAGGCGGCCGGCCGTCACCGCATCCACGAGCCAGTCATTGAACGCCGCGACATACGGGAGCGGCGCGGCGTCGCGCCCCTGGCGGCCGAACTCCCGCAGGTTGTGGGTCGCCGACCCCGACGCGAGGATGAGCACTCCCTCATTGCGCAGCGGGCGTAGCGCTTCCCCCAGCCGCCAATGCCACTGAGGTCCCCGGCGCGTCTGGATCGAAAGCTGGGTGACCGGGACGTCCGCGTCGGCATACGCGAGCATCAGCGGCACCCACGCGCCGTGGTCGAGCCCACGATCCGCGCTCGTGTCGGCCGCGAATCCGGCCACGTCGAGCAGTTCGGCCACCCGCTTTGCAAGCTCGGGCGCGCCGGGTGCGGGGTAGCGCAAACGATAGAGATCCTGCGGAAAGCCGAAGAAATCGTGGATGGTTTCGGGCTGCTTCACCCTGCTCACCGTGGGCACATCGGTCTCCCAATGCGCAGAGATGGCGAGAATGGCTTTCGGCTTCGCGATGCGGCGGCCCAGGCCACGCAGGAAATCCCGCGCCTTTACCGGCTCCAGGGAGAGCGTGGGGGCGCCGTGGGAAACGAAGATTGCTGGCATGGTATGCATGGAACCCTCCTCACCGCAGGTGCTGCGGTTCCGGATGACTTAGCGGATCGCCAAAGTGCTCGATGGCGCCGCTCTCGGCATCGCGCTCGCGGGTCGCGGCGATCCAGTGAGTGACCACGATCGGCTCGGCCCCGGTGTGGAAGGCCTTTGCTCTCGCCTCGGCCGCGCGGTCGGCCACTGTCACGCGCTCGTGCTGGCGCAGGTGCTCGACCCAGGACTCGACCATGAAATACTCGATGTAGCGACAGCGGTCGGCTGCGTCCCGAAACAGACCCCAAAAAAAGGCGCCGTCGCGCTTGCGGATTCGATGCAGCTCTTCCATCGCTTGCTGGAAGGGCCCCGCCCGCGCCGGGTCGATGCGATATTCTAGGCTTACCACCACCGGTCCGGTGTCTTCTTCGAGATTATCGCCTCCGTGCGGTGTCGGCCAGTGCATCGCCGGCGATAGATCTGCCTTTTCGTCATCGCCGATGCGCACCCGTCTCGTGGCAGCGATGCCCGCGAGCGCGCCCATAGCCGCTATGGAGAGCGCCACGGGAATACCAGCGTGATCCGCAAGCTGGCCCCACAGCACGCTGCCAGCGGCCATGCCACCCTGGAACACCGTCAGGAAGAGCGCCAGCCCGCGCGCCCGCACCCACGCCGGGAGCGCCATCTGCGCCGCTACCTGCAGCGATGACATCACGCTGATCCACGCCGCCCCCATGATCAGCATGGCGACGCTGAGCAGCCATACATC
>JBEVOI010000065.1:0-4812 GCA_040507665.1 Burkholderiales bacterium | reverse complement strand
CTGGAGATGGCGCGGGAGCCGATGGTGTGGTGGTCGCTCGCCGCCGCGTTCACCTTCATGTTCCTGCTGGTGCTCGCCGCGAACCTCTTCGCCGACGCGGTGCGTGATGCCTTCGACCCGCGCGTGCGTGTTTCGGCCCCGGCGACCGGCGGCGAGGAGGACGCAGGTCTGTCGTTGAGCCCGGTGCTGGAAGGATCCCGCCGGTGAGCAACGTACTGCTGCAGGTGGAAAACCTGCGTACCGTCCTCGACACTGCGGCGGGGCAGCTGCGCGCTGTCGACGGTTTGTCGTTCTCGATCTCCCGCGGCGAGACGTTTGCGCTGCTCGGTGAGTCGGGCTGCGGGAAGTCCATGGCAGCGCTTTCCATCATGCGACTGCTGCCCGACTCGGGTCGCATCGTCGATGGCAGCGTCCGCCTCGACGGACAGGATCTCCTCGCGCTGGCCGAGGCGCAGATGCGCGACGTGCGCGGCGCGCGCATCGGCATGATCTTCCAGGAACCTGGGACGAGCCTGAATCCGGTGATGACCGTCGGCGACCAGATCGCCGAAGCGGTTGAGTGCCACACCAGCCAAAAAGGCGAGGCGGCCCGCAGCCGCGCCCTCGAGATGCTCGAGGCGGTCGGCATCTCCGACGGCCGGCGCCGCCTCGACGAATTCCCGTTCCAGCTTTCCGGCGGAATGAAGCAGCGGGTCATGATTGCGATGGCGCTCGCGTGCGAGCCCGAGCTGCTCATCGCGGATGAGCCCACGACCGCGCTTGACGTAACGATCCAGGCCCAGGTGCTGAACTTGTTGCGCGACCTGCAGCGCCGGAGCGGTATGGCAATCCTGCTCATCACCCACGACCTGGGTGTGGTCGCGGAGACGGCGCACCGCGTGGGTGTAATGTATGCGGGGCAGATGGTCGAGAGCGCGTCGCGGACAGAGTTCTTCCGCGATCCCCTGCACCCATACTCCAGAAAGCTGTTCGCTTCGCTGCCAGAGCGCGCCAAGCGGGGCGCACGTCTCGCCGTCATCCGCGGCAGTGTGCCGCCGCTTACCCGCCATTTCACGGGTTGTCGATTCGCTGAGCGCTGTGATCAGGCGTGGGACGTATGCAGCCGCATAGTGCCAGTCTGGCACGCGGTGGGCCCACAGCATGGGACGAGATGCCATCTCTTTGCCAATGGTGAAACGCGGGAAGGCGAAGGACGGAGGGAGGTGGAGGATCGTGATCGCGCAGCGGTCGACCCTGTCTTGCATGATTACGCGCCCAACGGATCTCTCCTCGAGGTAGATGCACTGAAGGTTCACTTCCCCATTCGCAAGGGGCTACTGCGCCGCGTGGTAGGACAAGTGAAGGCCGTGGATGGCGTGTCCCTCGCTATTCCCGCCGGTCGCACGCTGGCGCTGGTCGGCGAGTCGGGGTGCGGCAAGACCACGGTGGCCAAGGGTGTACTGCGCTTGGTGCCCGTGACGAGCGGACGCGTCGAATTCGATGGCGTCGATCTGCTCAGGCTGGAGGGCGCAGCATTGCGACCGCGCCGGCGCGAGTTCCAGATCATCTTCCAGGATCCGTACTCGTCGCTGAATCCGCGCATGCGTGTTGCGGAGATCGTGGAGGAGGGCATGGCTGCGCTCGGCGTCGGCAGGGGAGCAGAAGACCGGGCCCGGCACATCGACGATCTTCTGCGACAGGTCGGGCTTTCCGCAGACATGCGCAATCGTTATCCGCACGAGTTCTCCGGGGGGCAGCGCCAGCGCATCGCAATTGCCCGTGCGCTGTCGGTGGAACCCCGCCTCGTCATCTGCGACGAACCGACGAGCGCGCTAGACGTGTCGGTGCAGGCGCAGATCCTCAACCTGCTGCATGATCTTCAAGCGCGCCTGGGCCTCGCCTACCTCTTTATCACCCACAATATTTCGGTGGTCGAGTTTCTGGCGCACGAAGTGGCGGTGATGTATCTCGGCCGGATCGTGGAGCGAGGGTCAGTGAACGAGGTGCTCGGCGACCCGAGGCACCCCTATACCCAAGCGCTCCTGTCAGCAGTCCCGATGGTGGATTCTCGCGCAAAGAGGGAGGTGATCGAGCTGGAAGGCGATCTGCCATCGCCAGCGAAACCACCGGCGGGTTGCCACTTTCACCCGCGGTGCCCGAAGGCGATGGGGGAGTGCAGCGTTGTCTATCCGGGAGAGACCACGGTGACGACTACCCACAGGGTGAACTGCCACCTCTATGGAAGATAGGAAAGGTCAACGCCCGGCGCGGGCGAGCAGAGTCTTCTTGGACGCCGCCTTGGTGTCGCGTGATGCTGCAGACTTCCTCGCGGGCGCGACGGTCGATAGCTTGCGCGACTGAGAGCCTTTGACTGCCTTCGCGGATTGACCACCTTTGGCGGCCGCGGTCCTGCCTTTGGGAGCGCTGCCCGAGCTGGAGTCCATCAGGTTCGCCTCGCGTTGATCGGCTAGCGCGAGCTGGTTGGCGATAGATTCCGTAGATTCGTAGATGCGATCGGTGGCACGCCCACGCACCTGCACCAGCAAGGTTTGACCGGGCTTAAGCCGGGATCCCGAGGCAAGCCCGTTGACCTCCGCCAGCCGTCCAGTTTCCATGCCGAATTGGGCAGCGACGCGGTCAACACGGTCCTTGCGCTTCACGGTGTATGTCTGCCAAGTTACGAGCGGATCGCGATTGCTTTCGAGATTCGCCTCGAATTCATCCGCTCTTTCCACGGGTACCAGCAGCTGCCGGTCGCCATCGGGCATGACGACGGGCCGGTTGTAGGCAGGATTGAGCGACAGGAACTCCGACAGTGTGATTCCCGCGAGCCGTGCCGCAGCCTCCGCGTCCATGTGGCGTCGGGTGGAGACAGCCGTGAAATACCGCTGGTTCGGTATATCCGCGAAGCTCACCCCGAAGCGCTCGGGAGAGGCAACGAGGCTCTTCACCGCCTGCAGCTTCGGAACGTAATTCCGGGTCTCGGCGGGGAGCTGAAGGCTCCGATAGTCGGTTGGGAGACCCGCTGCGGCATTCTTCGAAATTGCGCGGCCCACCGTGCCTTCGCCCGCGTTATAAGCAGCGAGCGCGAGATCCCAGCTGCCGAACATCTCATAAAGCATTTCCAGGTAGTCGAGCGCGGCGTCCGTCGCTTGCAGAACGTCGCGACGCTCGTCATACCAGCGGTTCTGATCGAGCCCGAAGCTCCGCCCGGTCGACGGAATGAACTGCCAGATGCCAGAGGCTCGCGCCGAGGAATGTGCCACGGGATTGTAGGCGCTCTCGATCATGGGCAGCAGCGCGATTTCCGTCGGCATGCCGCGCTTCTCGACCTCCTCGACGACGTGATGGAGGTAGCGACGGCTCCGGTCGAGCATCCGCACCAGGTAGTCCGGGCGGTTCAAGTAGACGGCAAGGTGCTCGGCAACGAGCGGACTCGCGCAATCCGGCATCGCGAAGCCGAATCGGATCCGCTCCCAAAGGGACGACGAAGCGATTGTCAGATCGTGACCCTTGGCCAAATCGATCACGTTGACGTAAGTCGGAATCTGCTCGGCGTCACCCAGGGGCATGGTTGACACGGCGTGATCCTGGTCGGTGGCCGCGCCTTCCGTCGGGGTTGGAAGGCCAACCGGACCTTCTCCCACCTCAGTGGGAATGGACACAATTGTTTCCTGGCCGTGGGCAGCCGCCTGAGCGAATCCAACGGCTAAAGCGACAGCAACTACTCGAAGGGACGGTCGCACTTGGCTTCTTCCTTCTTCTGTCGTTTGGGGTTTGGACGATGGTAACCAAGCCGTAATGCTAAGGTCAAGAAAGGCAAGACTCATGCGGGCGGGGCACGAGCGGCCCTGCGATCCCGCAAGCCCTGTCCCATGGGGGCGGGAAAGGGGTCGGTACCCCGTTCGCCGCCCATCGGTCCGAACAGGCTTTTGCCCGCTTTCATGCGCTGCACTGGCTCATCCGCACTCTCTAGGTTTCGCTGCGGTCCGGCTTTTGAGCAAGAGGCCGGCGCCCCGATGGTAGCGCCGCGAGAAGGGGTACCATGCCTCTGGTCAGAACCGGTTCTTCCACTCCCTGAGGGCGGCGAAGACCTTTACCGGGTCGGAGAGTGTCTCTGCCGCGTAGCGGTTTGCTGCCGCGACAACGACCGGGTCCTCGCAACGCAGGAAGGGATTGGCCTGCTTCTCCCGGGCGAGCAACGAAGGCAGGGTAGGCCGATTGCGGCTGCGTTGCTCGTCTGCCTCCCGCTCCCAGTCGGCCAGCGCCGGGTTCGTCGGATCCACCGTGCGTCCAAACCGCAGGTTGGACCGGGTGTACTCGTGACCACAGTAAACCCTGGTATCGTCGGGCAACGCTGCCAGCTTAGCCAGCGAGGCGTGCATCTGCTCAGGCGTCCCCTCGAACAATCGCCCACAGCCGCAGGCGAACAGCGTGTCGCCACAGAAGAGCAGGTTTGCCCCATAATACGCAATATGGGTTCGGGTGTGCCCCGGGATCTCGAGCACCCGTAGCGTCAGTTCGAGTTCGTGCAGTTCTGCGACGTCACCGTCCCGGACTCGATGTGTTACGTAGTCAATGCGTTCATCAAACGGCGCGTAGACAGGTACCGGATGCGCTGTGACCAGCGCTCCGATCCCGCCGACATGATCGTTGTGGTGGTGGGTGGCCAAGATGGCCGAGAGTTGGAGGTGTTCGACCGCGAGATATGCGAAGACGGGGTCCGCATCACCGGGGTCGACCACAACGGCACGGGCGCGATCGCGGATGCACCAGATATAGTTGTCCTTGAAAGCTTGGATCGGTATTACTTGAAACGACGGGCTCATAAAC
>JBEVOI010000056.1:0-8723 GCA_040507665.1 Burkholderiales bacterium | reverse complement strand
CTGCACAAGGGCCGCCCGGAGCCGAAGCTGGTCGAGAAGCAGTCGAAGAAGGCGGGCCGCAACACTTATGGCCATATCACCACCCGGCACCAGGGCGGCGGCCACAAGCAGCACTACCGCTCCATCGACTTCTGCCGTAACAAGGATGGCATTCCGGCAAAGGTCGAGCGCATCGAGTACGACCCGAACCGGAGCGCGCATATCGCGCTGCTCTGCTACGCCGACGGCGAGCGCCGCTACGTGATCGCGGCCAAGGGGCTGACCCTGGGCGCCCAGCTTATGAGCGGCGTGGAAGCGCCGATCAAGGCAGGCAACGCCCTGCCCTTGCGCAGCATCCCCGTCGGATCGACCATCCACTGCGTCGAGATGATGCCCGGCAAGGGTGCGCAGCTCGCTCGTTCCGCCGGCACCTCGGTGCAGCTCCTCGCGCGTGAAGGGAGCTACGCGCAGCTGCGGCTGCGCTCGGGCGAAATCCGGAAGGTGCACGTGGATTGTCGCGCCACCATCGGCGAGGTGGGCAACGAAGAGCACTCGCTGGAATCGATCGGCAAGGCTGGCGCTCAGCGCTGGCGCGGCATCCGTCCGACGGTGCGCGGCGTGGCGATGAACCCGATCGATCATCCCCACGGCGGCGGGGAGGGCAAGACCGCTGCCGGCCGCGACCCGGTGAGCCCGTGGGGCACCCCCACCAAGGGTTACCGCACCCGCAAGAACAAGCGTACGCGCGGCATGATCGTGCGTCGGCGCGCGAAGTAAGAGGTCCCAAAATGGCACGTTCAATCAAGAAAGGCCCATTCGTCGATCTGCACCTGATCAAGAAGGTCGAAGCCGCACGCGCGGCGAACGACAAACGCCCGATCAAGACCTGGTCGCGCCGCTCGACTGTTCTGCCGGACTTCGTGGGACTGACGATCGCGGTCCACAACGGCAGGCAGCACATCCCCGTGTTCGTCACCGAGAACATGGTGGGTCACAAGCTGGGCGAGTTTTCCCATACCCGCACCTTCAAGGGCCACTCAGGCGACAAGAAGGCGGCGGTTGTGAAGAGGTAACAGGAGGCAGCCATGGAAACCAGAGCGGTATTGCGCGGCGTTCGGCTCTCTGCCCAGAAGGCGCGGCTCGTTGCCGACCAGATCCGTGGGCTGCCGGTCGACAAGGCGCTAAACGTGCTCGCCTTCAGCCCGAAGCGCAGCGCGGCGATCATCAAGAAGGTGCTCGAATCGGCGATCGCAAATGCCGAACACAACGTGGGCGCCGATATCGACGAGCTCAAGGTCGCGACGATCCACGTCGAGCGCGGCACCTTCCTGCGGCGCTTCATGCCGCGTGCGAAGGGTCGCGCCAACCGGATCATGAAGCCGACCTGCCACATTTTTCTCACCGTCGGCGACAAGAGGTAGCCATGGGACAAAAAATTCATCCGACCGGGTTCCGGCTTGCCGTCAACCACAACTGGAGTTCGCGTTGGTACGCGAACAAGAAGCACTTTCCCTCGATGCTGATCGAGGACATCAAGGTGCGGGAGTTTCTAAGGAAGAAGCTCGGCAACGCGGCGGTCAGCAAGGTCGTGATCGAGCGCCCCGCGAAGAACGCGCGCATCACGGTGTATAGCGCGCGCCCCGGCGTCGTGATCGGCAAGAAGGGTGAGGACATCGAAAACCTGCGCAACCAGCTCCAGCGCATGATGGGCGTGCCGGTGCACGTCAACATCGAGGAGATACGGAAGCCGGAGCTCGATGCGCAGCTGATCGCCGACTCGATCGCGGCCCAGCTCGAGAAGCGCATCATGTTTCGCCGCGCCATGAAGCGCGCGATGCAAAACGCGATGCGACTCGGCGCGCAGGGCATCAAGATCATGAGCGCGGGACGGCTGAACGGGGCCGAGATCGCGCGCACCGAGTGGTACCGCGAGGGTCGCGTTCCCCTCCACACCCTGCGCGCCGACATCGACTATGGCTTCTCCGAGGCCAAGACCACCTATGGCGTCATCGGCATCAAGGTCTGGGTCTTCAAGGGTGAATTGATGGCGCATGGCGACCAGCCTGCCGGTGCGCCCGCGGCCGAGCCGGAGAAGAAGGCGCGGCCTGCCGATGGGGAGCGCAGGACGAGGAAAGCGGGAGTGAAGCATGCTGCAGCCAGCTAGACAAAAGTATCGCAAGCAGCAGAAGGGCCGCAATACCGGCGTCGCCACCCGGGGTGCGAAGGTGAGCTTCGGTGAATACGGCCTGAAGGCGACCGGGCGCGGGCGATTGACTGCGCGCCAGATCGAAGCGGCGCGGCGCGCGATGACGCGCCACATCAAGCGCGGTGGCCGGATCTGGATTCGCATCTTCCCCGACAAGCCGATTTCCCGGAAACCGGCGGAGGTGCGGATGGGCAATGGGAAAGGTAATCCGGAATATTTCGTGGCCGAGATCCAGCCGGGCAAGGTGCTCTACGAGATGGATGGCGTGGACGAGGTTTCGGCGCGGGAAGCATTTCGCCTGGCGGCGGCGAAGCTACCGATCGCGACTACGTTCGTGACCAGGCAGGTGGGGTGAGCGATGAACACAGCCGAAATGAGATCGAAGTCGCCAGCGGAACTGAAACAGGAGCTCATGGAACTCCTGAAAGCGCAGTTCAGCTTGCGTATGCAGCACGCGACCCAGCAACTGTCCGACTCGAGCCAGCTCGGCAAGGTTCGGCTTGACATCGCGCGGGTGCGCACCGTTTTGAACGAGAAGGCGAAGCAGGCATGAGCGACAGCACCGTAACGCGCACCCTGTTCGGGCGGGTGGTAAGCGACAAGATGGACAAGACCGTGACCGTTCTCGTGGAGCGGAAAGTGAAACACCCGGTCTACGGCAAGGTCCTGACGCGCTCGAACAAGTACCACGCCCACGACGAGAAGAACGAATTCCACGAAGGCGATCTGGTGGAAATCGAAGAGTGCCGGCCGATCGCGAAAACGAAAGCGTGGCGTGTCACGCGCCTGCTCGAGAAGTCGCGGGGAGTATAGATCCGGCTTGCTTGCTTACGCCGGCTCGACTACACTACGCAGTTTTGCGAATGCCGCTCCCGATTTTCGGGGCGGTCAACTCACCCGGACGGGTTCCAAGACTGACCGTCTGCTTTCGAGCCGGTGGTGGCTCGGGACGGATCAAGTTGGAGAAAGCGAAACAGCCATGATTCAGATGCAGAGTATGCTCGACGTCGCCGACAACACCGGCGCGCGTTCCGTCATGTGCATCAAGGTGCTGGGCGGCTCCAAGCGGCGCTACGCCAGCATCGGCGACGTGATCAAGGTGACGGTGAAGGACGCCGCCCCGCGCGGGCGCGTCAAGAAGGGCGAGGTGTACAGTGCCGTCGTCGTGCGCACGGCGAAGGGCGTGCGTCGCCCGGACGGTTCCCTGATCCGCTTCGACAACAACGCGGCGGTGCTGCTCAACAACAAGCTGGAGCCGATCGGTACCCGTATCTTCGGTCCGGTCACGCGCGAGTTGCGCACCGAGAGGTTCATGAAGATCGTTTCGCTCGCACCGGAAGTCCTGTAGAGGGGCCGCCATGCGAAAGATCAGGAAGGGTGACGACGTGATCGTCATCGCCGGCAAGGACAAAGGGAAGCGCGGGTCGGTGCTGCGCGTAGTCGACACCGAGCACGTTCTGGTGGAAGGCGCGAACAAAGTCAAGAAGCACGCACGCCCGAACCCGCTGAAGGGAACGTCTGGCGGCATTGTCGAGAAAGAGATGGCGCTGCACGTTTCCAACGTCGCCATTTTCAATCCTGCCACCCAGAAAGCCGACCGGGTCGGCTTCCGGGTACTTGAGGATCGGCGCAAGGTCCGCTTCTTCAAGTCCAACGGCGAACTCATCGACGCGTAAGGGGAGGCCGATGGCTCGTCTGCAAAGCTTTTATCGGGAGAGCGTGATTCCGGATCTGATGCAGCGCTTCGGCTACAAGTCGGTGCTGCAGGTGCCGCGCATCGAGAAGATCACGCTCAACATGGGCGTGGGCGAAGCCGTGGCCGACAAGAAGATCATGGAGAGCGCGCTCGGCGACATGGAAAAGATCGCGGGTCAGAAGCCGGTGGTGACGAAGGCGCGCAAATCGATCGCGAACTTCAAGATCCGCGCGGGCTATCCGATCGGTTGCATGGTGACCTTGCGCGGGGCGCGCATGTACGAGTTCTTCGATCGCCTGGTGAACGTGGCGATCCCCCGTATCCGCGATTTCCGAGGGGTGTCCGCGCGCGCGTTCGACGGTCGCGGCAATTACAACATGGGTGTCAAGGAGCAGATCATCTTCCCGGAGATCGAGTACGACAAGATCGACGTGCTGCGGGGGATGAACATCACGATCACCACCAGCGCGAAGAGCGACGCGGAGGCGAAGGCGCTCCTCGCTGCATTCAAATTTCCATTTCGGAACTAGGAAGTCATGGCAAAGCTATCCCTCGTCAACCGTGAGAAGAAGCGACGCAAGGCGGTCGCGAAGTACGCGACCAGGCGTGCCGAATTGGTCGCTGTCCTGCGTGCCGCGAAGGCCTCGGACGATGCCAAGGACACTGCCCGTGCGAAGCTGCAGGCGCTGCCACGCAACTCCAGCCCCGTGCGCCTGCGCAACCGCTGCGCGCTGACCGGGCGTCCGCGCGGCGTGTACCGGAAGTTCGGGCTCGGCCGGAGCAAGCTGCGGGACATCGCCATGCGCGGCGAGATCCCCGGTATCGTCAAGGCCAGCTGGTAGGAGCGTCGCGCATGAGCATGAACGACCCGATCGCCGACATGCTGACTCGCATCCGTAACGCCCAGGGCGCGGACAAGGTCACCGTGTCGATGCCGTCCTCGAAGCTGAAGGTGTCGATTGCCCAGGTGCTGAAGGACGAGGGCTATATCGAGGACTACGCTGTGCGCGGAGAGGATGGCAAGCCGCAGCTCGACATTGGACTCAAGTACTATTCGGGCCGACCGGTGATCGAGAAAATTGAACGGGTGAGCCGGCCAGGCCTGCGCATCTACAAGGGCTCCGAGGAAATCCCCCGGGTCATGAACGGTCTCGGGATCGCGATCGTGTCGACGTCCCGCGGCGTGATGACCGACCGCAAGGCCCGTGCATCCGGTGTGGGCGGCGAAGTCCTTTGCATCGTCGCTTGACCACCGACATCCGGAGAAGGAAGCCATGTCCCGCGTCGCAAAGATTCCGGTCACCCTTCCCTCGGGAGTGGAGGTGAACGTGACCCCGGCCGCGATTTCCGTGAAGGGCCCGCTCGGCACCCTGACCCAGGCGCTCAGCCCGGACGTCGTGCTCGAACGCGAGGGCGACAAGATCCAGATCAAGGCGGCCGACGAATCGCAGCAATCCGGTGCGATGTCCGGCACCGTGCGTGCGCTGCTCGCCAACATGGTGCAAGGGGTGACCAAGGGCTTCGAGAAGAAACTGCAGCTGGTGGGTGTCGGTTACCGCGCGCAAGCGGCGGGCAACACCCTCAACCTGACGCTCGGATTTTCGCACCCCGTCGCCCACAAGATGCCGACGGGCATCAAGGTGGAAACGCCGACCCAGACCGACATTCTGCTCAAGGGCATCGACAAGCAGCTGGTCGGTCAGGTGGCCGCCGAGATCCGCGCCTACCGCAAGCCGGAGCCGTACAAAGGCAAGGGCGTGCGCTACGCGGACGAGATCGTGGTCCTGAAAGAGACCAAGAAGAAGTGACGAGGCGAGCATGAGCGAGAAGAACGAATCGCGGCTGCGCCGGGCGCGCCGGACCCGCGCGAAGATCGCGGAGCTGAAGCAGGTGCGCCTCAGTGTGCATCGGAGCAACAGCCATATCTACGCCCAGGTGATCAGCCCCGAGGGTGACCGCGTCCTGACCAGTGCGTCGACGCTGGAACCCGAGGTGCGGCAATCGCTCAAGTCCGGCGGCAATGCGGCGGCGGCAGCGGTGGTGGGCAAGCGTATCGCGGAAAAGGCGCGCGGTCTCGGCATCGAACAGGTCGCCTTCGATCGCTCCGGCCACCGCTACCACGGCCGGGTCAAGGCGCTGGCCGATGCGGCGCGCGAAGCCGGGCTCAAGTTCTAGGCGGGGGCGAAGATGGCAAGAATGCAACCCAAGATGCAGTCCGGCGAGGATCGCGGGGACGGTCTGAAAGAGAAGATGATCTCCGTCAACCGCGTCACTAAAGTGGTGAAGGGCGGTCGCATCCTCGGCTTCGCGGCGCTCACGGTGGTGGGCGACGGCGACGGCGGCGTCGGTATGGGCAAGGGCAAGGCGCGGGAAGTTCCGGTCGCGGTGCAGAAGGCCCTCGACGAGGCGCGCCGCAAGCTGTTCAAGGTGAGCCTGAGGAGCGGGACTTTGCATCATCCCGTGATCGGCAAGCACGGCGCGAGCACGGTCTACATCCAGCCCGCGTCCGAGGGTACCGGCATCATCGCCGGTGGCGCGATGCGCGCGGTGTTCGAGGTGATGGGCGTGACCAACGTGCTCGCCAAATGCTTCGGGTCCACCAATCCGTACAACGTGGTGCGCGCCACCCTGAATGGGCTCGCCTCCATGAACACGCCGTCGGAGATCGCCGCGAAGCGCGGCAAGACGGTGGAAGAGATTACCGGGTGAGAGCCGTGGCCCAATCCGACAAGAAGCTCAAGGTGACGCTGGTGAAAAGCCCCATCGGGGCGCTCGAATCGCATCGCGCGTGCGTGCGGGGGTTGGGCCTGAAGCGGTTGCATCAGACCGTCGAGCTACAGGACACCGCGGCGGTGCGCGGCATGATCCGCAAGGTCGACTACCTGGTCAAGTGCGAGGATTAATCAAAATGCGACTCAACACCTTGAAACCCGCCAGCGGTGCCAAGCGCGCGCGAAAGCGCGTCGGTCGCGGCATCGGCAGCGGCTTCGGCAAGACCGCGGGGCGCGGCCACAAGGGTCAGAAGGCTCGCTCCGGCGGCTTTCACAAGGTGGGCTTCGAGGGCGGGCAGATGCCGCTGCAGCGCCGACTGCCGAAGCGCGGCTTTACGCCGCTCAATGCCGGTTCGACGGAGGAGGTACGGTTGTCCGCCCTCGGTGGTGTCGAGGGAGAGGTCATCGACATCCTCGCGCTCAAGCAGGCCGGCCTGGTCGGTCCCTCGGCGCTTTCCGCCAAGGTGATCCTGAAGGGCCAGATCAGCCGACCGGTGAAACTGAAGGGCGTTCTGGTCACCAAGGGCGCGCGCACTGCCATCGAAGCGGCGGGTGGCAGCATCGAGGCCTGACGAGACGACATCCGTGGCCACCGCAAACTCCGCTCTCGGCATGACCGGGCGCTTTGGCGATCTGCGCCGGCGCATGCTGTTCCTGCTCGGGGCGCTCATCGTCTACCGCATCGGCGCCCATATCCCGGTGCCCGGCATCGACCCGGTGGTGCTGGAGGAACTGTTCAAGGCCCAGCGCGGCGGCATCCTGGATATGTTCAACATGTTTTCGGGGGGTGCGCTGTCGCGGTTCACGATCTTCGCGCTTGGAATCATGCCTTACATCTCGGCCTCCATCATCATGCAACTGATGACGGTAGTGGTGCCGACCCTCGAGTCCCTGAAGAAGGAGGGCGAGGCAGGCCGCCGCAAGATCACCCAATTCACGCGCTACGGCACGGTGTTGCTCGCCACCTTCCAGGCGGTCGGCATCGCAGTCGCGCTCGAAGGCCAGGCTGGCCTGGTACTGGATCCGGGCCTCATGTTCCGGATCACCACCGTGATCACGCTGGTGACCGGCACCATGTTCCTGATGTGGCTCGGGGAGCAGATCACCGAGCGCGGACTGGGCAATGGCATCTCGATCATCATTTTCGCAGGCATCGCTGCGGGGCTGCCGAGTGCGGTGGGTGGCACGCTTGAGCTCGCGCGCACCGGTGCGTTCTCGATCCCGTTCGTCCTGTTCCTGTTCGCCGCCGCGATTCTGGTAACGGCGTTCGTGGTGTTCGTCGAGCGCGGGCAGCGCAAGATCCTGGTGAACTATGCCAAGCGCCAGGTCGGCAAGCGCGTCTATGGGGGCCAGACCTCGTTCCTGCCGCTCAAACTCAACATGGCTGGCGTGATCCCACCGATCTTCGCCTCCAGCATCATTCTGTTCCCCGCCACCATTGCCGGGATGTTCGGGCAGAGCGATCAAGCCAACTGGCTGAAGGATATCGCCGCCACTCTGCATCCCGGGCAGCCGGTCTACGTGATCCTGTACGGCGCGGCGATCGTGTTCTTCTGCTTCTTCTACACGGCGCTCGTCTTCAACCCGAAGGAGACGGCGGACAATCTGAAGAAGAGCGGCGCGTTCGTGCCCGGCATTCGCCCAGGCGACCAGACCGCGAGGTACGTCGAGAAGATCCTCACGCGGCTCACGCTGGCGGGCGCGGTGTACGTGACCGTGGTGTGCCTGCTGCCGGAGTTCCTGATCGTGAAGTTCAACGTTCCCTTCTACTTCGGCGGCACCAGCCTGCTGATCGTTGTGGTGGTGACGATGGACTTCTGGGCGCAGGTACAGGCCTATATGATCTCGCACCAGTACGAGCCGCTGCTGAAGAAGTCACCCTTCAAGGGCGGCGTGGCGCGGACGCGATAGGACTGCATGTCGAAGGAGGAGACGATCCAGATGCAGGGCGAGGTCGTGGAGACCTTGCCCAACGCGACATTCCGCGTAAAGCTCGAGAACGGCCACATCGTCCTCGGGCACATCTCCGGAAAGATGCGCATGCACTATATCCGCATCCTGCCGGGCGACA
>JBEVOI010000029.1:0-8575 GCA_040507665.1 Burkholderiales bacterium | reverse complement strand
CAGCCCGAACGACGGGGTGTACGCATTGCGCAGGTCGCCGCCCGGCAACAGCTTGCCGGCGTTGAACCGGCCTTCGGGATCGACCCGGTTCTTGTAGGCGCGGAACTCACGCGTTTCGTCGTCGGTCAGGAACTCCAGCTTGGTGATGCCGATGCCGTGTTCGCCCGAGATCACACCGTCCAGCGAGCGCGCCAGCGCCATGATGCGCACCACCGCCGCCTCGGCCTGTTTCAGCATGCCGTAGTCGTCCGAATTGACCGGCAGGTTCGTGTGCACGTTGCCGTCGCCCGCGTGCATGTGCAACGCGATGAAGACGCGGCTCTTCAGCACGCGCTTGTGGATGGCGTCGCACGCTTCCAGGGTCGGGACGAATGCGCGCCCGATGAAGATGTCCTGCAGCGGCACCCGCACCTCGTGCTTCCACGAGACTCGTAGGGTGTGGTCCTGGAGGATCGAAAAGACGCTTCCCGGGTGACCCGCGAGCCTTTCGGCTTCTGCGCCGAACCAATCCGCATATTCGACGAAGAAGTGCGCGCACGGCACGTCGAGCCCGTCGAACAGCGCCTGCCACCGGGCGTGCGAAGCCAACAGCAGCTCGTTCGCCTGCTCCACGCGAGTGTCGAGCACCTCCTTCGCGTTGACGTGCACTTCGTCCTTCGCGAGCGGCAGCTCGCCGGCAAAGAGGTGCGCCAGCGCTTCGAGGAGCTTCAGTTTGTTGCGAATCGAAAGCTCGATATTGATACGCTCGATGCCCTCCGTGTAGTCGCCCATCCGCGGCAGCGGAATGACCACGTCCTCGTTTATCTTGAACGCGTTGGTGTGCTTCGCGATGGCGGCGGTGCGGGCGCGGTCGAGCCAGAATTTCTTCCGCGCCTCGCCGCTCACTGCGATGAATCCTTCCCCGCTGCGGCCGTTCGCGATGCGCACGACGTGGGAGGCGGCTTCGCCGATTGCCCTTTCGTCGTCGCCGACGATATCGCCGAGCAGGACCATCTTCGGCAGCCCGGCGCGGCGGGCCTTGGTGGCGTAGCCCACCGCCTTGAGGTAGCGATCGTCGAGGTGCTCGAGGCCGGCGAGGACCGCGCCGCCGGGGCGCCGGTCGAGGTAGTCCTTGATCTCCACGATCGACGGCACCGCCTCCTGCGCCTGGCCGAAGAACTCGAGGCAGACGGTGCGGATATGCTTCGGCATCCGGTGCAGCACGAAGCGCGCGGACGTAATGATGCCGTCGCAGCCTTCCTTCTGGATGCCGGGCAGGCCCGAAAGAAATTTGTCGGTGACGTCCTTGCCGAGGCCGGCCTTGCGGAAGCGGTCGCCCGGAATCGCAAGGATCTCGGCCGGTCCGCGCGGGGTCTTCCCATCGGGCGCAAAGCGGTCGATGCGAAAGTGCGCAACCTGGACATCGTGGATCTTGCCGAGATTGTGATCGAGGCGCGTGACTTCGAGCCAGTCGGCGTCGGGCGTGACCATACGCCATGAAGCGAGGTTGTCGAGCGCCGTGCCCCACAGCACGGCTTTCTTGCCGCCGGCGTTCATCGCGACGTTGCCGCCGATGCACGATGCGTCCGCCGAGGTCGGATCGACCGCGAACACAAGCCCCGCGGCTTCGGCCGCTTCGATCACCCGCCGCGTGACGACGCCGGCGCCGCAGCGGATGGTGTGCACCGGCCGGTCGACGCCAGGCAGCGCGGTGGACTCCACCGCACCGAGTGCCTCCAGCTTCTCCGTGTTGATGACGGCCGAGTACTTCGTGAGGGGGATGGCGCTTCCGGTGTAACCGGTGCCGCCCCCGCGCGGGATGATGGTGAGGCCGAGGTCGATGCACGCCGCGACGATGGGCGCGACCTCGTCCTCGGTGTCGGGGTGGATGACCACGAACGGGTACTCGACGCGCCAGTCGGTCGCGTCGGTGACGTGGGACACGCGGGCAAGGCCGTCGAACTGGACATTGTCCTTACGCGAAACCCGGGACAATCGACGCAGCACCTTGCGGCGCAGCTTCTCGACTTCGTCGAACTCGCCCTTGAAGCGGTCGACCGCGGATCGCGCGGCCTCCAGCAGACGGGCTACGCGGGCATCATCATTGTCGCGGCGCTTTTCGATCTCGCGCAGGCGATGGCGCAGCGCTTCGACCAGCATGGCACGCCGGCGCGGATTGGCGAGCAGGTCGTCCTCGAGATAGGGGTTGCGGGACACGACCCAGATGTCACCCAGTACCTCGTAAAGCATGCGGGCGGAGCGACCGGTGCGACGGCTTGCGCGGAGTTCATCCAGCAGGTCCCAGATCTCGGGCCCGAGCAGGCGGATCACGATCTCGCGATCCGAGAACGAGGTGTAGTTGTAGGGGATCTCCCTCAGGCGCGCGGTCATGGCCTCATGAGCCTTCCCTCTGCCCCGTGTGCGGGCATGGAATCGGCGAGACCGCGATTTTACCGCGCTGCAACACGCGTGACGATCACTAACTACGAGCGGTGGAAAGGGCACAGGCTCGCGGGAACATTCTCGCGGACATCGCCGCGTACCGGACGTTTCAACGAAGCATCCCGACGAGGAAGACCCGCATGGATGTAGGGCCATGGAGGCCGGAAGCCGAGAGCGGCCAGGGATAGCCCTCACAACGCCGCGCGCGACGAGCCACGGAATTTTCTTGGAGGGTGACGGTCGGAAACCTCGGCCGACGACCAGTGGTCGATGCGACGAGGGACTGATATCGTACGACCCTTTGCTTTGCCTTCCAAGCGCACAAGAACATCCATGAGGGATCTATCCGTCGCGTGCGGTGGCGCGGCACGAGGTTGCGCCGCCTGCTTGCGTGCCGCGCGGCGTGTGCTGCTGCGTTGCCTCATTCTTCTCGTCGTCTGCGCGATCTTCCCTTCGACGTCGGCCCACGCCCAGCGCACGATCACGCTCGATGATGCGATCATGCTGGCCGAGGAATACAACCCACGACTCCTCGTGAGCAGGGGTCGCGAGGAGGCAGCGCGGGCCGGCATCGCCACCGCACGGCAGTTTCCGAATCCGACGGTCGACGTCTCCGCGGGACCGCAGCGTCCGCGCAACGATTCCGGTACACTCTCGGGAACGCAGTGGGGCGTCGGGGTCGCGCAGCCGATCGAGTACCCATCGGTGCGCGATTCGCGCCGGCGCACGGCGGAAGCCAATCTCGGTTCGGTCGAGGCGGGCACCCTCACCTTTCGCGCGCAGCTCCTGGCGCAGGTGAAGTCCAACTTCTTCGAGGTGCTCCAGCGCCAGGAGCAACTCGGTATCGCGGTTGAAGACGTCAAGCTTCTCAGCGAGATCCGTGACCGCGTCGCGCTGCGTGCCCAGGTCGGCGAGTCGCCGAAGCTCGACCTGGTGCGCACCGAGACTGAAGTTCTGAATGCGCAGCGCACCCGCGATAGCGCAGCGGTGCGGGTGAAGCAGGCAAAGCTCGCCCTCGGCAATCTCATCGGCATACCTCCGGATGAGGACTACGCGGTGCGCGGAAACGTCGGGACGGCCGCGGCGCTGCCCGCGCTCGAAGGTTTGCGCAGCCAGGTAGCCCGGGACAACCCGCAGATTCAGCAGGCACTCGCAGATCAGGAGCGCGCGCGCAACCGGCTGCAGCTCGAGCGCGACCTGAGGGTTCCAGCCCCGACGCTGCAGGCGGGCTACGTGCAGGAGCCGGACAAGGAAGTCGCGCGCTTCGGCGTTGCCATCCCGATCCCGCTCTTCAATCAGCGCCAGGGGCAGATCGCCGAGGCGCTCGCGGAAGTGAAGGTGGCCGAGGCGCAGCTCAGGACGCAGGAGCTTGCGCTCACCCGCGAGGTGGATGCTGCCTATAGCCATTTCCTCGTTGCGCGCCAGCAGGTGGAGACCTTCGAGGGAGGACTTCTGGAGCGCGCGCAGCGTACGCTGGAAGCGGCCGAGGCCGCCTACCGGTTCGGGGAGCGCGGCATCCTCGAATATCTCGACGCGCAGCGCACGTACCGCGCGGTGCGGCAGGAATACCTGAACGCACGCTATGAGCTGGAGTACTCGATCATCGAGATCGAGCGGCTCGCCGGCCAGAACATCGCAACCACTGGAAATCCTCGATGAGGAGAATCATCACGGTCGTCGTAGCCTGCACGCTGGTCATGGGGCTCGCGGCCTGCGGCGCAAAGAAGGAAGAGCAAAAGAGCGCAGCCGCGGCGGCGCCCCCGGACCCGAACCTCGTGCTTGCCGATGACACGCTGGTCGCCCGCCTGAAGATTGCGACCGTCGCCCAGGAGGCGATCCGCGAGACCCTGCGGGTGCCGGGCAGCGTGGATCTCGATGAGCGCCGCCTAGCGCGCATCGGCTCCAACGTAACCGGTCGCATCACCGAGGTGCGTGCGTTCCGTGGTGATCGCGTGACGGCAGGCCAGACGCTCGCGGTTTTGAGCAGCACTGAGCTTGCCCAGGCCCAGATGAGCTTCCTCACCGCGATCGCCGACGTGGACCTCAAGACCCGCGCAGTGGATCGGGCGAAGCAGTTGCTCGCCGCAGATGTCATTGGCAATGCGGAGCTGCAACGGCGGGAGAACGAGCTGTTCGGCGCTGAGGTCGCGATGCACGCGTCGCGCGACCAACTGCGGCTGATGGGGATGTTCCCTGCGGCCATCGATCGCGTCGCGCGCACGCGCGAGATCAACTCCGTCGCCCAGATCGTCTCTACGCTCGCCGGCACGGTGATCGTACGCAACATCAATCAGGGTCAGGTGGTGCAGCCAGCGGATGCCGTGTACACGATCGCCGATCTCTCCCACGTCTGGATCCAGGGTGAGGTGCCCGAACAGCAGGCCTATCTTGTCGGGCTGAACGAAGATGTGAAAGTCGAGATACCCGCGCTTCCCGGTCGCGAGATCACCGGCAAGATCATCTTCATCAGCGACACGGTGAACCCGGAGACACGGACGGTGCAGGTTCGCATCGATGTGCTCAACCCGGAAGGCGCGATCAAGCCGGCCATGCTCGTGACGCTCCTCATCAGGGGTGTACCGCAGAAGCAGGTCGTGGTGCCAGCCCCCGCGGTGGTCCGTGAGGGCAACAAGGACTTTGTCTTCCTTCACACCTCCGACCGGGCGTTCCGCCTCGTGCCGGTGTTGCTTGGCCCGACCAGCGGTTCGGTGGTCGTGGTACGCGAGGGCTTGAGAGAAGGCGATCCCATCGTCGTCGACGGCGCCTTCCATCTCAACAACGAGCGCAAGCGCAAGAATCTCAGCTAGATGATCGAAGCCGTCATTCGCACCGCGCTCAAGCAGCGCGTCGTGGTCGTGGTGGTTGCCATCGCCCTCACCGTCTTCGGCGCAATGTCGCTGAGAAAGGTTTCCGTCGATGCGTTTCCGGACGTTACCAACGTCCAGGTGCAGGTCGCGGCCGAGGCGCCCGGGCGCTCACCCGTGGAGGTGGAGCGCTTTGTCACCGTGCCCCTCGAGATTTCGATGACCGGCCTGCCGGGGCTGGTCGAGATGCGATCCGTGAACCGCAATGCGCTGTCCCAGATCACCCTCGTGTTCACCGATGAGACCAATGTCTACTTCGCGCGGCAGCTGGTGATGGAGCGCCTGCTGGAGGTTGAGGATCGCCTGCCCCCTGGAGTAAAACCCGTGCTGGGTCCGGTGTCGACCGGTCTCGGCGAGGTTTACCAATACACGCTGGAGCGGCCTGACGATGGCGAGCGCGTCCTGAGCGAGGCCGAGCTCACGCAACGGCGCACAATCCAGGACTGGGTGGTGCGCCCCCTGCTGCGCGGGATTCCAGGCATCGCGGACATCAACTCGATCGGCGGCTACGAGAAGCAGTACCGCGTGATCGCCGACCCTGATCGTCTGCGGCACTACGGCGTAACGCTGAAGGACGTCTACACGGCGCTCGCGAACAACAACGCGAACAGCGGCGGAGGCGTTCTGCGGCAGTATGCAGAACAGTATCTGATCCGCGGCATTGGACTCATCGAATCCCTCGAAGACATCGCCAGCATCGTGCTCAAGGAGAGGGAGGGCACCCCGGTGTTCGTGCGCGATGTCGCGGAAGTGAAGTTCGGCCACGCAGTGCGCTTCGGCGCGGTGATCAAGAATGGCTATACCGAATCCGTCGGCGGAATCGTGTTGATGATCCGCGGTGGCAACGCGAAGGAGATTGTCGGGCGCGTGAAGAATCGGGTCAAGGAGATCAACGAGAAACACATGCTTCCCGACGGCCTGCGGATTGTCCCGTACTACGACAGGACAGACCTCGTCGATTCCGCGATCTGGACCGTCTCGAAAGTCCTCATCGAAGGCATCGTGCTGGTCGTCATCGTGCTGTTTCTTTTTCTCGGCGACATCCGCTCGAGCCTGATCGTCGTCGCGACGCTGATCGTGACCCCGCTCGTCACCTTCATGGTCATGAACCAGTACGGCATTTCGGCGAACCTGATGTCCCTCGGCGGCCTCGCGATCGCGATCGGCATGATGGTGGACGGGTCGGTCGTGGTCGTGGAAAACACCTTCCGGCATCTCGGCGAGACCAAGAATACCGGGGAAAGCCGGAACTTTGTGGTCTTGCGCGCCGCAATCGAGGTCGGCAAGCCGGTGCTCTTCGGCGTCGGCATCATCTGCCTCGTCTTCGTCCCGCTGATGACGCTGCAGGGCATGGAAGGCAAGATGTTTGCGCCGCTGGCGTATGTGATCGCGATCGCGATGTTCATCTCGCTCGTGATCTCGCTCACGCTGTCGCCTGTCTTGTGTTCCTACCTGCTCAAGGGCGGCGCGGAGCACGACACAAAGCTCGTGGAGATCGTGAAGCGGCCCTATCTCCGGGTGCTGAAAGCTGCCCTCGACAACCGGAAGAAGGTGGTCTTCGGTGCATTAGTCCTTCTCGTCGCGAGTGTCACGCTGGTTCCGTTTCTCGGCACCTCCTTCATCCCCGAGATGAAGGAGGGGTCGATCGTGCCCGGCATCAATCGCGTCACGAACATGTCGCTCGAGGAATCGATCGATCTGGAGACCGAGGCGATGCGGCTGGTCATGGAGGTGCCGGGCGTCGCGATGGTCGTATCCCAGCTCGGCCGCAGCGAGAACCCGACCGATCCCCAGCCGGAGAATGAGTCCACTCCGATCGCCACGGTGAAGCCTGCATCGGAACTGCCGTCAGGTTGGGACCAGAACGACGTGGCCGCGGCGATCCGCGAGAAGCTGCAGGTGCTCCCGGGCGTGCAGATCGTGATGGCCCAGCCGATTTCGGACCGGGTCGACGAGTTGGTCACGGGTGTGCGGTCCGACATTGCCATCAAGATATTCGGCGACGACATCGAGGTGCTGAAGCAGAAGGCGGACGAAGTGGTGAAGCTGCTCGGCACCATCCGCGGGGCGTCCGACGTCCGCCTTGAGCGCGTGAGCGGTCAGCAGTACCTCACGATCGACATCGACCGCCGCGCAATCGCGCGCCACGGCCTCAACGTCGCCGACGTGAACGACATTATCGAAACCGCGATCCGGGGGCGCGTGGCCACGGAGATCTATGAGGGCGAGCGCCGCTTCTCCGCCGCCGTCCAATTCCCCGCCGAGTTTCGCGATCGCCCGGACAAGATAGGGCAGATCTTGCTGCGCGCGCCGAACGGAGCGCTGGTGCCGCTGAAAGATCTCGCGCATATCGAGGTGCGCGAGGGGCCGGCCCAGGTCAGCCGGGAGACGGCGAAGCGGCGGATCGTCGTCGGCGCCAATGTGCATAAGCGCGACTTGGGGGGGTTCGTTGCCGAACTGCAAGCCGCCGCTGAAGAACAGATCAGCCTGCCGGAGGGATACTACTTCTCCTGGGGCGGGCAGTTCGAGAATCTGGAGCGCGCGACCAAGCGTCTGATGATCATCATTCCGATCACGATTCTGGCTATATTCTTCCTGCTGTTTGTGCTGTTCAATTCCGTGCGCTACGCGGCCCTTATCATCCTGGTGCTCCCGTTCGCGTCGATCGGCGGCATCCTTGCGCTGTACGTTACGGGAGAGTTCCTGTCGGTGCCGGCGTCGGTGGGGTTCATCACGCTCTGGGGTATTGCGGTGCTGAACGGGGTCGTGCTGGTTTCCTACATCCGCGGGTTGCGGGAAGAGGGCAAGCCGCAGCAGGAGGCGATCGTGCAGGGGTGCAGCCAGCGGCTGCGCCCGGTCTTGATGACGGCTACCGTGGCGATGTTGGGTCTGATCCCGTTCCTGTTCGCGACTGGACCGGGATCGGAGGTGCAGCGCCCACTCGCGGTGGTGGTGATCGGCGGCCTGATCACCTCGACCTTGCTGACTCTGGTCGTTGTGCCTGCTTTATACGGCTGGTTCGAGGAAAGAAGGATAGAAGCTTAGTCGTGCGGGTCCAAGCAGGGTAGGCCCGCAACTCGGTTGGGAAACAGGAGACAACGAGAGGTTGCCATGAAGGAGATCAAGGCTGTCATTCAGCCGTCGAAGCTGACGCGGATCCGCAGTGCATTTCGCCACGTCAAGGATTTTCCCGGCATGACGGTGACCAAGGTCGAGGGCTGCGGCCGCGACGCGCACCATGCGCGGAAGACTATCCGCGAGGAGCTGACCGAATTCAGCCCCAAGGTGCG
>JBEVOI010000020.1:0-15109 GCA_040507665.1 Burkholderiales bacterium | reverse complement strand
CGCGGGTCGACCTTGCAGCCTGCTATCGTCTGGTGGCGCGCAATGGCTGGGATGACCTGATCTACACGCACATCTCGGCGACAGTGCCCGGTGCTGAAGGGCAATACCTCATCAATCCCTTCGGCCTCGGGTTCGACGAAGTGCGCGCCTCGAACCTCGTGAAGGTGGACGTCCGCGGGCGCATCATCGGCGAGTCGCCCTACCGGGTGAATCCCACCGGCTTCACGATCCACGGCGCCGTCCATGCGGCGCGGCCCGACGCGCACTGTGTCATGCACCTGCATACGACCGCGGGCATCGCAGTGTCCATGCTCCGCTGCGGGCTGCTTCCCTTGTCCCAGCATGCCATGCGCTTCTACAAGAACGTTGCCTACCACGACTATGAGGGGGTCGCACTCGACCCCGCCGAGGAGAAGCGTCTGACCGAGGACCTGGGCCAGCACAAGGCGATGATCCTGCACAATCACGGCACGCTCACCTGCGGCGTGACGGTGGCGGAGGCTTATGTGCTGATGGCGACCCTGGAGAAGGCTTGCGTCACGCAACTCGCCGCCATGGCTGCCTCGAAGGACGTCGTCGTCCCGCCGGAGGAAGTGCTCGAACTTGCCGTGTCGCAACTCATCGACGACAGTACGCCCGAAGGCGAGATGGAATGGCCCTCTCTGCTGCGGCGGCTGGAACGCGATGATCCGAGCTTTGCGACGTAACCGACCTCACACCCGACAGGAGCCAACCCCATGCCGACATTTCACATCGAGCTGTTCGAAGGCCGCACCGTGGAGCAGAAGCGCGAGCGAGCTCGTGGCCGCGATCACGAGCGAAACCTGCAGAGTGCTGAAAATCGAGGCCTCGTCGGTCGACATCATCATTCACGACATCAAGCGCGAGAACTGGGCCACGGCGGGAACGCTGTGGTCGGACAAGAAACCCTGACGCGAATTCTTCAGGCTGTTGGTGCTCG
The DNA here is from genome assembly GCA_040507665.1 of Burkholderiales bacterium. Classification (GTDB taxonomy): domain Bacteria; phylum Pseudomonadota; class Gammaproteobacteria; order Burkholderiales; family JAEUMW01; genus JAEUMW01. Next base: position 14,148 of record JBEVOI010000020.1, on the reverse strand, counting down.
CGACGGGGGATCGCCCAATATCTCGCGCGCGCCGTCGCCAAGTTGTCACGCACTGCTGCTAGCTTTCGCAAGTTTGCGATAGCGGCGGAGCGGAACTTGCGGATCCTGATGGTCACCGACGTTTACTTCCCTCGGGTGAATGGCGTGTCGACCTCGATCCAGACCTTCCGCCGCGAGTTTCACGCCCTCGGGCACGAGGTGGTTCTCGTCGCGCCCGATTACGGCGCCGTCACCGACGACGAAGCCGGCATTCTGCGGGTTCCCGCCATTCCGGTTCCCCTCGATCCCGAAGATCGCCTCATGCACTGGGGCCGCCTGCGCCGCCTGCTGCGCCGCCTCGGCGGTGGCTTCGATCTCGTCCACATCCAGACACCGTTCCTCGCACACTATGCCGGCGTGGCGTTTTCGGATGCCATGGGCGTTCCGCGCGTCGAGACCTACCACACGTATTTCGAGGAGTACCTCTACCACTACGTCCGCTTCCTGCCGAAGCCCGCGTTGAAGGCGCTCGCGCGGCGCTTTTCCCGCGGCCAGTGCAACGATCTCGACGGGCTCGTCGTTCCATCGCGGCAGATGCGCGCGGTGCTGGAGGGCTATGGCGTCTCCGCGCCGATGGAGGTGATCCCGACCGGGCTCGTGCTGGAGGACTTTGCGGCCGGCGACGGGATCGCCTTCCGAGCCCGCTACCGCATTCCCCCTGACCGCCCTGTCATCGCTTACGTCGGACGCGTTGCATTCGAGAAGAACATCGATTTCCTGCTGCGGGTGACGGCGCGGCTCCGGGGGGTCATTCCAGACATCCTGTTCGTCGTGTCGGGAGAGGGACCCGCGCTCGCGGCCTTGCGAGAGCGGGCAAGAAGTTCCGGACTTGAGAAGCATGCGCTTTTCGTCGGCTACCTCGACCGCCGCGGACCGCTCCTCGACTGCTATCGCGCTGCAAACGCCTTCGTTTTCGCCTCGCGCACCGAAACCCAGGGGTTGGTGCTGCTCGAAGCGATGGCGCTCGGAACCCCGGTGGTGTCGACGGCGATGATGGGCACGCGCGATGTGCTGCGTCACGGGGAAGGCGCGCTTGTTGTGCGGGAGGACGAAGCCGAGTTCGCGTCAGCGGTGGCAGCGCTGCTCCAGGACGAATCGCTCCGGACACGACTCGGGCATGCCGGGGAACGTTACGCGCGGCAATGGTCAGCACGGGCGACGGCGGACCGCCTGATGAAGTTCTACGGGCGGGTTACGGCGGCCTGTGCGGCTGCGCGGGCGTCGGCGCGCACCGCCTGATCCCCTCGATCCCTCATGCGGCCTTGAGGTTACGAGCGCGGGGCGCACTCACCAGCAAGACGCCGCCAAGTACGAGCACCGCACCCGCAAGCTCCAGCCAGCCCACCTGCTCACCGAGAAACGCAGCGCCCATGGCAAGCGTCGCGACCGGTCCCACAGCCGCGATCATGGACGCTTGTCCTGCGCCGAGCCGCCTGATTCCTTCGGATAGGAGCCACACCGGAATGACGGTCGAGAAAAGTGCCATCGCGAGGGTCAGCCAGTAAACGATTGCAGGCATTGCAAGCACCGACCACGGATGCATAAGCGCGAACTGAAATACGCACAGCACCGAAGCAACGGTCATCGCATAGGCGGTGAAGCGGGTTGCTCCCATCTTCGCGATCGTCTCACCGCTTCCGATGAGATAGAGGGAATACGCAACGGCGCTCGCGAACACGAGCCCACCCCCGAGCAGCACGTTCGAGGCCGCGCCCGCGATCCGCACCTCATGTCCGACGACGAGGGCGATCCCAACGTACGTGATCAACAGCGCGACGACCTCCCGCCGTGCGATTGCTTTCCCCAGGAACCACGCCGACAACAAAATCGTGAGTGTCGGATAGAGGAAGAGAACCAGCCGCTCGAGACCTGCGGAGATGTACTGCAGTCCGAGAAAGTCCAGATAGCTTGCGAGGTAATAGCCGACGAACCCGAGCGCGATGACGCGCCCCCATGTCCTTCGAGACAAGTGATGGTCAGGGCCCGATCGATGGGACCAGATGCCCATGGCGACGAAGAAGGGAAGCGCGAACAGCATGCGCAGCGCGAGCAGCGTAACCGCATCGACGGGGTGGGCACGGTAGGCGAGCTTGACAAGTACCGCCTTGGCGGAGAATCCGATCGCGGCGACCACGACGCACGCAACGCCCGCCAGTCGGCCCGATGCGGCCCCAGAACGCCGCGCGGGCGAGCTCACGACACGCTATCTGCGGCGCCCGCCGAGAATGCTGCCGAGAGCGCCCCTGAGGATTTTTTTCGTTTCGGTCTTTGCGACCGACTCCAGGATGCCTTCCCGGCGTCCACCCCGCGGCCCCGTGCTGCCGAGCAGGAAGTCCTTGAGTGTGCCCAGCACCGTGGAGCCGAGATCCTGCTCGGCCGGCGCCGGCCCGCCCGCGGGCCTGGTTGCGGACGATGCTCCGGGCGTTGAAGCGGTCTTCGCCGTCAACATTTCGTACGCCGACTCGCGGTCGACAGCCTTCTCGTAGTGGCCGAAGATCGCCGAGCCCTCAATGATCTTCTGCCGCTCTTCGGGCGTGATCGGCCCGATCTGACTTCCCGGCGGGATCACGAAGGCGCGCTCGGTCACGCTCGGCCGCCCCTTTTCGTCCAGGAACGACACGAGTGCCTCCCCCACGCCGAGCTCGGTGATGGCCTGCTCGATGTTCAGACCCGGGTTCGGGCGCATGGTGGTCGCAGCGGTCTTGACGGCCTTCTGATCGCGCGGGGTGAAGGCGCGCAGGGCATGCTGGACGCGGTTCCCCAGCTGTCCGAGCACCGTCTCGGGCACGTCGAGCGGGTTCTGGGTCACGAAGTACACACCTACGCCCTTGGAGCGGATGAGCCGCACCACCTGCTCGATCTTCTCCAGCAGCGCTTTCGGAGCATCGTTGAAAAGCAGGTGCGCTTCGTCGAAAAAGAACACCAGCTTCGGCTTGTCGGGGTCGCCCATCTCGGGCAGCTGCTCGAACAGTTCCGACAGCATCCACAGCAGGAACGTCGAGTAGAGCTTCGGCGAGTTCATGAGCTGGTCCGCAGCCAGAACGTTGATCACGCCCTGACCGTGGTCGGTCTGCATCAGGTCGTTGATGTCGAGCGCGGGCTCGCCGAACAGCTGCTCCGCGCCCTGGTGCTCGAGCTCGAGAAGTCCGCGTTGGATGGTCCCGACCGATGCCGCCGAGATGTTGCCGTACTGGGTCTGGAACTGTTTGGCGTTTTCCCCCACGTGCTGGAGCATCGCGCGCAGATCCTTGAGATCGAGGAGCAGCAAGCTGTTGTCGTCGGCGATCTTGAACACGAGCGTCAGCACACCCTGCTGCGTGTCGTTAAGGTCGAGGAGACGGCCGAAAAGCAACGGACCCATGTCTGAAACGGTCGCGCGGACCGGATGCCCGGCCTTGCCGTAGACATCCCAGAACGCGACCGGGCAGCCCTTGAGATCGAGCTCGCTGCCGAGTTGCTCGACGCGCTCCTTGATCTTGCCCTTGAGCTCACCCGCCTTCGCAAGCCCGGAGAGGTCGCCCTTCACATCCGCCATGAACACGGGGACTCCGAGGCGGCTGAAAGCCTCGGCAACCCGCTGCAGGGTCACGGTCTTGCCGGTACCCGTCGCGCCGGTGATCAGGCCATGGCGGTTGGCGAGTCCGGGCAGGAGGCAGATCTCTTCCTTCGCTTTCGCGATCAGCATGGGTTCGGCCATGGGGCACCTCGAATCGGGTTCATCCGGCGAGGACGGAATGGTACCATTACGCATTTTCTTTCACACAAGTCAGCTACTTACAACAGGACATGGCCGGTCACAGCAAGTGGGCTAACATCCAGCATCGGAAGGGACGCCAGGATGCAAAACGCGGCAAGATCTTCACCAAGCTGATCAAGGAGATCACCGTCGCAGCGAGGCTCGGCGGCGCTGACCCCGACATGAATCCCCGGCTGCGGCTCGCGATCGACAAGGCCAAGGCGGAGAACATGCCCGGCGACAACATCGACCGCGCGATCAAGCGCGGCAGCGGATCGCTCGAGGGCGTGGAGTACGAGGAGATCCGCTACGAGGGCTATGGCATCGGCGGTGCAGCGGTGATGGTGGATTGCCTCACCGACAATCGCACGCGCACCGTCGCGGATGTGCGTCACGCGTTCACCAAGTATGGCGGCAACCTCGGCACGGATGGCTCCGTCGCTTTCCTCTTCAAGCACTGTGGTCAATTCCTGTTTGCGCCCGGCGCGAGCGAAGACAAGGTGCTGGAAGCAGCCCTCGATGCTGGCGCCGAGGATGTCGTCACAAACGACGACGGCAGCATCGAGGTCATCTGTGAGCCGGGTCGCTTCGGGGCGGTGAAGGCGGGGCTGGAGAAGGCAGGGCTGAAGCCGGAGCTCGCCGAGGTGACCATGAAGCCGGGCACGGAGTCGGTGCTCGCCGGCGAGGACGGAGTGCGCATGCGCAAGCTGCTCGATGCGCTGGAGGACCTGGACGACGTGCAGAGCGTCTACACCACCGCCGTGGTGGACGCGTAAGGCCGCGGGCGGGGCGCCCGATCCCCATGGCGACGCGCAACCCTTCGAGCCACGCCAGCCGGCGCATTCGGCCGGATGTGCTGAGGCTGGGTCAACCCGATCCCGTTCGCACTGCGTTCAAGGCTTGAGCCGCCCATGCGAATACTCGGCATCGATCCCGGCCTGAGGGTGACCGGTTTCGGAGTCATCGACAAGACCGGTCAGCGGCTTTCCTACGTAACCAGCGGCTGCGTGAAAACCGCCGAAGTGTCGGACCTGCCATCGCGGTTGAAGACCATCCTCGACAGCCTGTCGCGCGTCATCGAGGAGAGCCTGCCGAACGAGGTTGCCGTGGAGAAGGTATTCGTGAACGTGAACCCCCAGAGCACGCTGCTCCTCGGCCAGGCACGGGGTGCGGCGATCTGCGCCGTGGTGTCGAGGTCGCTGCCGGTTGCCGAATACACTGCGTTGCAGGTCAAGCAGGCGGTCGTCGGCAATGGTCATGCGCACAAGGATCAAGTGCAGGAAATGGTGAAGCGACTCCTCAATCTTCCGGGCGCGCCGACCGCGGATTCGGCGGATGCTCTCGCTTGCGCGATTTGCCACGCCCATGGTGGCCTCGGTCTCGGCAAGCTCGCGACCGCCGGTTTCCGGGTGCGGCGCGGCCGGTTGATCGGGTGAAGGCAGACGCGTGATCGGACGTCTCACCGGCATCCTTGCCCAGAAGCAGCCACCTTTGGTGTTGCTCGACGTGCAGGGCGTGGGCTACGAGGTCGACGTGCCGATGAGCACGTTCTTCCAGCTTCCAGGGGTCGGCGAGAGGGTGACCTTGCATACGCAGCTCGTCGTGCGCGAGGATGCGCAGCAACTGTACGGCTTCCTCACTGAGGCCGAGCGCGGCACGTTTCGCCAATTGCTGAAGATCGCAGGCGTCGGGGCACGCACCGCCCTCGCGGTCCTATCGGGCCTGTCGGTGTCGGATCTGGTGGAGGCTGTGACGCTGCAGGAGACCGGACGCCTCACCAGGATTCCCGGCATCGGCAAGAAAACCGCCGAGCGGCTATTGCTCGAGCTCAAGGACAAGATGGGCGTCGAGCTCACCACCGGGCTCGCGGTGAACAGGCCACAACCGGCTTCGAGCGACGTGCTGCACGCACTGCTCGCGCTGGGATACAACGAGCGCGAGGCGCTGACTGCGATCAAGACCTTGCCCGAAGGCTCCAGTGTTTCCGATGGCATCAAGCAGGCGTTGAAGGCGCTGTCGAAGGCATAATATCGCGATGATCGAAACGGACCGGCTGATCGCCCCCACGCCAGAGAGCACCCAGGAAGAAGCCGTCGAGCGCGCGCTGCGGCCCAAGCACCTTGCCGAGTACGTGGGCCAGGAAAAGATCCGGGGTCAGCTATCGATTTTCATCGAGGCCGCCCGCAGCCGGCGCGAGTCGCTCGACCACGTGCTTCTCTTCGGGCCGCCCGGGCTGGGCAAGACCACGCTTGCGCACATCGTCGCGCGCGAGATGGGGGTGAATCTGCGACAGACCTCCGGGCCGGTGCTGGAGCGACCGGGAGACCTTGCCGCGCTGCTCACGAACCTCGAGCCCAACGACGTCCTGTTCATCGATGAGATCCATCGCCTGTCCCCCGTGGTCGAGGAGATCCTGTATCCGGCGCTCGAGGATTTCCAGATCGATATCATGATCGGTGAGGGGCCTGCAGCGCGCTCGCTGAAGCTCGACCTGCCGCCGTTCACTCTGGTCGGTGCGACCACCCGAGCGGGCATGCTCACCAATCCGCTGCGGGATCGCTTCGGCATTGTCGCGCGGCTGGAGTTCTATACGGCGGAGGAAGTGCAGCGGATCGTCAACCGCTCCGCCGCACTGCTGCACGTGGAAGTGTCCGGCGAGGGCTCGCTGGAGATTGCGCGCCGCTCGCGCGGGACGCCGCGCATCGCGAACCGGCTCCTGCGGCGCGTGCGGGACTACGCCCAGGTGCGGGCAGGGGGCGCGATCACGCGCGAGGTGGCGGACGCCGCGCTCATCATGCTCGACGTCGATGTCCTCGGCCTGGACGTGATGGACCGGAAGCTGCTGCACGCGGTGATCGAGAAGTTCGGCGGCGGTCCCGTGGGCGTCGAGAATCTCGCGGCTGCGATCGGTGAAGAGCGCGACACCATCGAGGACGTGCTCGAGCCCTTCCTGATCCAGCAGGGATACCTGAAGCGCACGCCGCGAGGGCGCATGGCGACGCTGTCTGCCTTCCAGCATTTCGGCATCGCGCTTCCGGCCCGCGGTGACAATCGCGATCTGTGGGAGAGCAACGAGTGAGGCATCGTCCAATGGTGAGGCCGCGCGCACGCGGGCGACGCGGCGGATGACGGAACGCGCTCACCTCCCCGCCCATCACGGCCGGCACGACGTATTTCGGTGGCCGGTGCGCGTCTACTACGAGGATACCGACGCCGGCGGTGTGGTGTACTACGCGAACTATCTCAAGTTCATGGAGCGCACCCGTACCGAGTGGCTGCGCTTCCACGGCTTCGAGTTGCCCGCGCTGGCAGACGAACACGGCATCCTCTTCGTCGTGCGCGCGGTCGAGATCGAGTATCTCAAGCCCGCGCGCTTCAACGATGCGCTGGACGTGACGCTGGAACTCGATGAGCATGGCCGAAGCCGGATCTCGGTCGTCCAGCAAGTGCTGCGCGGGAGCGAGGTGCTCGCAGCCGCACGCGTCCGGGCCGTGTGCGTGGACACACAGACCATCAGGCCGGCCCGCATCCCACAGTCTGTCCTCGATCGAATCGCTCCCCCCAAATCGGAATAACGACGTGAAGACTGGCCTTGCCACAGACCTTTCCCTTTGGGGACTCATCAGCAACGCGAGCCTTCTGGTGCAGATCGTGATGGTGATTCTGCTGATCGTCTCCATGCAGAGCTGGTGGTACATCTTCATGAAGATGTTTACGCTTCGACGCGCGCTCCAGCAAACGGACGAGTTCGAGCGCAACTTCTGGAGCGGCTCGGACCTGACCGAGCTCTACCGGGGCGCGGCCCACCCAACGGGCAGCATGGAGAAGATTTTCGAGGCGGGGTTCCGCGAGTTCATCAAGCTCAAGCAACAGCCGAACATGGAGCTGTCGGTGGCCATGGACGGGGTGCGCAGAGCGATGCGCGCTACCTATCAGCGCGAGATGGATTTCCTCGAATCCCATCTCTCCTTTCTCGCTTCGGTCGGCTCGGTCAGTCCCTACATCGGCCTGTTCGGCACTGTGTGGGGCATCATGCACGCCTTCCGCGGCCTCGCCAACGTCGTGCAGGCGACCCTCGCGTCGGTCGCGCCGGGCATCGCCGAGGCGCTGGTCGCGACCGCCATGGGCCTGTTCGCTGCGATACCCGCAGTCATCGCCTACAACCGCTACGCCTACGACATCAATCGCATTGCCACCCGCTTCGAGAGCTTCATGGAGGAGTTCTCGAACATCCTGCAGAGGCAGTCCAGCCGATGATGATCGAGCGCCGCGGGGGACGGCGACTGATGAACCAGATCAACGTCGTGCCGTATATCGACGTGATGCTGGTACTGCTCGTCATTTTCATGGTGACGGCGCCGCTCGTGAATCCGGGGCAGGTGGAGCTGCCGTCGGTCGGCAAGTCAACGCAGGTGCCGGTGGCACCGCTGGAGGTCATCATTCGCGCTGACAAATCCCTCGCGTTTCGGGACCGGGAGCGCGGCGGGGACGAGCGGAACATCGGTCGCGACGAGTTGCTGCGGATCATCAAGGAAAGGCAGCAGAAGAATGCCGAGCAGGCAGTGGTGATCTCCGCGGACAAGAACGTGCGCTACGAGGCGGTAATGGAGGTGATGGACCTGCTGCAACGGAGCCAGGTAAAACGCGTCGGACTGCTGGTGCAAACGAAGTGAGACTGTTCAGAGATCAACGCGAGCCTGCGCGCGGAATCTCCGGAGCGCTGTCAGTCGCTGTGCACCTGGTGTTCTTCGCGATGCTGGTTGTGACCGTCACCTGGCAAAGGAAGCCGCCCGAGCCGGTCACTGTGGATCTCTGGCGAGACCTCCCGTCTCCTCCCGCGCAGAAGGCGCCCCCGCCCCCGCCTGCGCCGCCTCCGCCCAAGACCGAGGTGAAGCCGGCTCCGCCGCCTCCCCCCAAGGTCGAGGCGAGGCCCGAGCCGAAGGAGATCGAGCCTCCCAAACCCGATATCGCACTCCAGCTCGAGAAAGAGAGGCTGGAAAGGCAGAAGCTGGAGAAGCAGAAGAAGCTCGAGGAGCAGAAGAAGCTGGAAGAACAGAAAAGGTTAGAGGAGCAGAAGAAACTCGAGGAACAGAAGAAGATCGAAAGGGACCACGCGCGAATCGAGGAACAGAGGCGGTTCGAGGAGATTCGGCAGAGGGACGCGCGGGAAGTCGCAGCCGCGCAGGCGCGCCGCGAGCAGTCGGTCGCAGCCGCGACGCAGGCGAAGACGACGGACGCCGACGCGATCGCGCGCATCCGCTCCCGTATCCGCGGCTTCGTCGTGCTCCCACAGGAACTGCCCGGCAACCCCGAGGCCGAGTTCGACGTCGTCTTGCTGCCGGGGGGCGAGGTCCTTAGTGTAAAATTGCTCAAGAGTAGCGGCGTGGCCGCTTACGACAACGCCGTCGAACGGGCGATCCTGAAGGCGCAGCCGCTACCGGTACCCTCCGATCCTGCGTCGTTCGCGCGTTTCCGAAACCTTCACCTCAAATTCCGACCGAATGAGTAACGGCGTTCGGCCTGACCCTATGCGTTCATTTTTCACTCGAGTTGCTCCGGACCGGCGCGGATTTACGGCAGTTCTCCTCGTTCTGCTTCTGGCGCTGGCGCTGCGCCCCGCGGGGGCCGCGCTCACCATCGAGATCGTCGGTTCCGGGGCGAATCAGATCCCGATCGCGATCGCTCCCTTCGCTGGAGAGGACCGCCTGCCCCAGAAGGTGACCGAGGTCGTGTCAGCCGACCTTCAGCGCAGCGGGCTATTCAGGCTCGTCAACGCGAACGTGATACCCACGCCGGCTGAGCCGGCCGAGGTGAACTTCGCCGACTGGCGGGGCCGCGGCGTGGAAGCGCTCGCGATCGGCTCGGCGACGCCGCTGGCGGATGGACGGTACGAGGTTCGATTCCGCCTCGTGGATGTAGTCAAACAGACGGTACTGGCCGGTTACACCTATACGGTGGGTGCGAACCAATTGCGCGCGATCGCCCACAAGATCGCGGATGTGATCTACGAGAAGTTAACGGGCGACAGGGGGGTGTTCGGCACCAAGATCGCGTACGTGGTCAAGCAAGGTAAGCGCTATGAGCTGCAGGTCGCCGACGCAGACGGTTTCGGTTCGCAGGCGATCCTGGTCTCGAACGAGCCCATTATCTCGCCGGCGTGGTCACCGGATGGCAGCAGGCTCGCCTACGTGTCGTTCGAGAAAAGGAAGCCCATCGTCTACGTGCAGTACCTCGGGACGGGCACGCGGCAGGTGGTGTCGAATTTCAAGGGTTCCAACAGCGCCCCGGCCTGGTCGCCCGATGGAAGGCGCTTGGCGGTGGTACTGACAAAGGATGGCATCTCCCAGATCTACCTCATCAGCGCAGACGGATCGAACCCGGTCCGGCTCACGTCGAGCGCCTCCATCGACACCGAACCGTACTTTTCCCCCGACGGTCAGTATGTTCTTTTCACGTCGGACCGGGGTGGCAGCCCGCAGATCTACCGGGTGCCGGTGGGCGGGGGCACGCCGGAACGCCTTACCTTCGAGGGAAGCTATAATGTTTCGCCGCGGTATAGCCCCGATGGCAGGAGCTTCACCTTCATCCAGCGCAACGGCGGGCAATTCAACGTCGCGGTGCAGGACGCTGCCTCGCGGCAGGCCACCGTGCTTACCGATACCGGGCTGGACGAGTCGCCCAGCTTCGCTCCCAACGGTAAGCTGATCCTGTACGCTACGGAAGTCAGGGGGCGCGGGGTATTAGCCGCGGTATCGAGCGACGGTCGAGTGAAGCAGCGACTGTCCACGCAGCAGGGTGACGTACGGGAGCCAGCGTGGGGCCCGTTCACGAAACGAAGTCAATGAAGGGAGGTTAGTCGAATGAAAAAGCTCGTGTTGGTTGGGATGATGGTCCTGCTCGCCTCTTGCGCGAAGGGAACCAAGGAAGAAACCAAGGCTGGCGTGGAGGACAAGAGCTCTGCGCCGGCGGTTCCGGTCACGAAGCCCCTCGAGGGCGAGGACACAGCAGGCAAGCCCGCTGCGATTGATCCCCGGCTCAGGGACCCGAACAATATCCTGTCCAAGCGGACCATCTACTTCGATTTCGACAGCTACGTCATCAAGGAAGAGTTCAAGCCCGTCATCCAGGCCCACTCCAAGTATCTATCCGAGAACAAGGCTGCGCGGACCACAGTGCAGGGTAACGCCGACGAGCGCGGCAGCCGCGAGTACAACCTCTCGCTCGGGCAGAAGCGCGCCGAGGCGGTGAAGAAGGCGATGCAAGTGCTCGGCGTGGAGGAGGTCCAGATCGAGGCGGTGAGCTTCGGTGAGGAGAAGCCCGCTTGTACCGACGCGAACGAGGCCTGCTGGACCAAGAATCGCCGGTCGGATCTGGTCTACCAGGGTGAATAGATGCGCTACCTCGTTCTGCTCCTGATCGCGCTGCCATGGCTGGCGTCGTCTGCGCACGCCGGCCTCTTCGATGATAAGGAAGCCCGGGACCAGATCGCGAAGCAGCAGCAACAGATCGAGGACCTTATGGCGGGGCGCAAGGCGCTCGAGGACCGCATCTCCAAGCTCGAGTCGTCCCTGCTCACCTTGCTCAACCAGAACGAGCAGACGAACATCGAGCTGTCCAAGCTGCGCGGCCAACTGGAAGTGCTGAACAACAGTCTGGACAACGCCGGCAAGCGGCAGAAGGACATGTACGTGGACCTGGACACCCGCGTGCGGCGCATCGAGGAAACAGGGGGTGCCGCGCCGGGCACCGGGCCGGTTGCTGCCTCCGCCGAACCTCCGCCGCAGAAAGTCGCGCTCTCCACCTCGCCGCCCGATGCTGCGGAAACGAAGGCTTACGAGGCGGCGCAGGCGGTCCGTCGCACCGGTAACTACACGGGTGCGATCGTGGCTTTCCAGAATTTTCTGACGAAATTTCCCACCAGCAGTCTTGCGCCGCGAGCCCAGTACTGGATCGGCGACTCCTACTTCAACCTCAAGGACTTCAAGCTTGCGGCCGCCAGCCAGCAAAAGTTGCTCTCTCTGTATCCGGACAGCTCCTCCGTTCCCGACGCGCTGCTGAACCTAGCTAGCTCGCAGTTCGAGTTGGGTGACGGCGCCGCCGCGCGGAAGCAGCTGGAGTTTCTCGTCGCGAAGTATCCTGCGAGCGACGCCGCGGACAAGGCACGCAGGCGGCTCGCGTCCGTAAAGTAGCGCCAAGGGGCGCCCACACGCCTGCGATACGATGGGGGAACCCGCTGCTCCCGCCCCCCTCGCCAGGGCGTCCGTCCTCGGCGAAACGCTGCGCGTCACTGAGATCTTCTACTCCCTCCAGGGGGAGACGAGCCGTGCGGGGCTGCCGACAGTGTTCGTGCGGCTCACCGGCTGCCCGCTCCGCTGCGGGTACTGCGATACGGCGTACGCCTTTCACGGCGGCGAGTCGTGGGCCCTCGGAGACATCGTTGCCGAAGTTGGCCGCCATGGCGCTCGCTACGTTACCGTAACCGGGGGGGAGCCGCTCGCCCAGAAGAACGCTCTGTTGCTGCTCACGATGCTGTCCGACTCGGGGTACTCGGTCTCGCTGGAAACGAGCGGAGCGCTCGATGTCTCCGTTGTCGATCCACGCGTCTCCAAGATCCTCGACATCAAGACGCCGGGCTCGGGTGAAGTGGAGAAGAATCGCTGGGAAAACCTCCCCTACCTGCACCCGACGGACGAGATCAAGTTCGTCGTTTGCGACCGTCTCGACTACGAGTGGGCGGTGCAGCAGCTTGCCGATCGAGCGCTCGATCGCCTTTGTCCGGTTCTCTTCTCGCCCGCTTACGGGGAGCTTCCGGCGGCGCAGCTCGCAACGTGGATCCTGTGCGACCGGCTGCCAGTCCGGTTCCAGATCCAGCTGCACAAGATCCTCTGGGGCGACGAGCGTGGGCGATAATCCGCGGTAGTTCTCCGCAGCAAGACCCGTTTTTCCCACTCCGGTTTCCTCGGGCCTTTCGGCTGCCCTCCCGTCATCTTCCTTCAACAAAGATCAGCGATCGCGGTATATTGCAATCTATCCCCTCCGGCACCCGAAATGACGAACCAGCCCGGACTCCTCCATCTTCTGAACGACGCGAGCTCGCCATATCGCGATCCGCTTGCGCGTCTGAACTGGGATTCGCTCGACCTCGATGTCTGGTGGCTGCCGCCCCATGCGTTGTCCCTGGCCGGCGTCGAGGAGTTCGAGTGCCTGCCGGTCGTCACGCGCCGACGGCTGTCTCACATTGAATTTGCGCATCTTCTCGAGACGGGCCTTTGGCTCGAGTCGGTGTTCATGCGCCATCTTTCCAGGGCGCTGGACGGGTTGGACACCGCGGTGCGCAGCCGCTACCTGCACGAGATCCGCGAGAAAGCCGGGCACAGCCTCATGTTTCTGGAGCTGATGGACCGCAGCGGCATCCGCATCCCCGAGGCTTACCGTCATCGCCCGCTGCTCTCCAAGGTCATTTCCGAGCACGTCGGCATCGACTCGGCGCTGTTCTGGGGGCTCGCGATGATCTGCGAGGAGCTGACCGACAAGCTGAACCGGGCGGTGCGCCACGCGGTCGACAACGCACCCGTGAGCGCCGTCATCTACCACATCGCAACGCTGCGCATCATGGATGAGGCTCGCCACATCGCGCTGGCCCGGGCGACCTTCTCGGATGCCTCGCAGCGCCTGCTCGGCTGGCAGCGACTGCTCAAGTCGCCGGTGCTCGCCACGCTGTTTCGCGCGTTCACCCGCTACCTGTACTTCCCGCCGTCGGTTATCTATCAGACCGCGGGTTTCGACTGTCCCCGGGTCTGGCGTAAGCGCGCACTCGCGAATCCCGTGCGGCAGCGTCTAGTGGAGCGGGCGGTCAAACCCACCCTCGATTTCCTGCGCGACCAAGGCTGGCATATCCGCGCCGTGCATGGCTGAGCCGGCCGCGGTCGTCCTCCTTTCGGGCGGCCTCGATTCTGCTGTTACCCTCGCCGTCGCCCGCGCCGAGGGGTTCGCCTGTCACTGCCTGTCGGTGGACTACGGGCAGCGTCATCGCGCCGAGCTCGACGCGGCGGGCCGGGTGGCAGCTGCCCTCGGCGCCACCGCGCACAGGGTAGTTCGGCTGGACCTCACCACCTTTGGTGGATCAGCGCTGACCGACTTGGCGATCGACATCCCGGAGGCGCCCGCTGAAGGCATCCCGGTGACCTACGTGCCGGCCAGGAACACGATCCTGCTTTCGCTTGCCCTCGCGTGGGCCGAGGTGCTCGGTGCGACGGACCTGTTCATCGGTGCCAATGCCGTCGATTACTCGGGGTACCCCGACTGCCGCCCCGAGTACTTGCACGCCTTCGAGGAGATGGCGAATTTCGCCACCAAGGCTGCGGTCGAGGGCC
>JBEVOI010000277.1:0-3814 GCA_040507665.1 Burkholderiales bacterium | reverse complement strand
CCTTTGAATCGAGCCTTGGCGTCGTCCAGGCAGCGGTCCTTGGCGGCGTCAGAAAGTGCGTCGCACCTTTCTTTCGCCACCTTGTAATCCGCCTCGCGCTTGTCCTCGCGAGCTTCCGCGCCGGCCTGGGTGGACTCCTTGCGAGCCTTCGCATCGGCGCGCGTCTTCTGCTCCTGGGCCTTCGCCTCCTGCATGCAGACGTCCTTGTCGTTGCCGGCGAGGGCATCGCAACGTTTCTTGGCAACCTTGTAATCGGCCTTGGACTTTTCCACCGTGGCGTCAAAGCCGGCATCGGCCGCCTTCTTGTCGGCCTTGGTCATGTCGTCGGCGAAGGCGGCCCCGGCCAATCCGAGGCCAAGCACCCCCGCAATCAGGGCGTGTGTGAGCTTGCTCATGAAGTTCTCCTAGAAATTGTGCGTTAGCCGATGGCGAACTCAGCAGTGCAACTTCAGTTGAGGCGCGATTCCCAGTCCTTCAACTGGCGCTCGGCTTCGTCCTTCGAGACGCCGTAGGTTTCCTGAATTTTCCCGGCGAGTTGATCGCGACGTCCGTTGATGACATCGATCTGATCATCCGTGAGCTTGCCCCACTGCTCCTTGACCTGACCCTTGAATTGCTTCCAATTGCCTTCGATGCGATCCCAGTTCATGACTACCTCCTAGTTTGTCGGGGTTGGGGTCGGGAACGCACCACTCGCGTTCGCTTCCCGCCGATGTCGTGCGCAGTCGTCGTGCCAGGCAGGTTTATCGAGCTTACACAGTGAGTTACGGAAGATGCACTGGCCTTCAAGTGGGAAAGAAAGGGAACATGTTCGGTAAGGGTTGCCGACATCGCCACCGTGCTACAGGCGGGAACCCGCATGGATGCTGGCGAGGCTGTTGGCACCGTTTCTGCACCTGGCGAGCGGGGATGGATAGCGCGGCGAGGGGAAGACAGACAAATGCTCCCGCAACGAACCACGCGGTGCGCTCGAGCGGGTTTGCGCTGACGGCGCTCGCCGCAAACTGGGCCACAGCCCCGCCGGTCTACACTTGTCGTCGCGCCCGTGGTATACATTCGGGCCACCGCGTTCGGGTTCGCGCCTTGACGCGCGCGTAAATGGGAGTGCACGCTTGAACACATTCGACATCCACTGCGAGCTGGGCTACGACGTAAGCGGCCCCAGCACTTTTCTGCTTAACGTCGAGGCCGCATTCGTGCCGGGCCAGCGCGTGGTGCAGGAATCCCTGGTCACCGATCCTCCGCTTGCGTGCGACCGCTATACGGACCCGGTTCTGAAGAATCGCCTCGTCCGCTTCAATGCGGAACCGGGATCGCTGCGCGTCAACTACCGCGCCACTGTCGAAGTGGAGGCGGAGCCCGAGGGCGTGCCCGACGCTGCAGAGGTGCCTGTCGGCGAGTTGCCGCTGGACGTGCTGCGGTTCATCCTGCCAAGCCGCTATTGCGAGTCCGACGCGCTGATGCGCATGGCGGTGCTGGAGTTCGGAACGCTCACGCAGGGTGCGCAACGCGTCGAGGCGATCTGCGTGTGGATCCGCGACCACATCAAGTACGAGATCGGCACCACGCAGGCTACGCACTCCGCCTTCGACACAGTCACTGGTCGTGTCGGGGTGTGCCGCGACTTCGCCCATCTTGCGATTGCCTTCTGCCGCGCGCTCAACATTCCCGCGCGCTTCGTTACCGGATACGCGACGTTCGCCGATCCACCACCGGATTTTCACGCAGTCTTTGAGGCCTACCTCGGTGGACGCTGGCACCTCTTCGATCCGACCGGGCTCGCGTTGCGGGCGGACCAGGTACGGATAGGTACCGGCCGGGACGCCGCGGACGTCGCTTTCGCGACCATCTTCGGTCCCGTGCGCATGACCTACATGTGCCCCCTCATCGGGCTCACCGGCACGCCACTACAGGCCCAGCCGATCGTCGCCGCCGCCGAGCCGCGAGTCGCGTAGCCAAGTTTTGCGGGGACTTGTCCTTTCGCAAGTTACAGCTGGGAGCTCAGCAGCGCCGCCGTGTGCTCCCAAAGCTTTTCCTGCCAGGGCCGGTGG
This sequence comes from Burkholderiales bacterium, assembly GCA_040507665.1. Classification (GTDB taxonomy): domain Bacteria; phylum Pseudomonadota; class Gammaproteobacteria; order Burkholderiales; family JAEUMW01; genus JAEUMW01. The sequence continues at coordinate 1,763 of JBEVOI010000277.1, read as the reverse complement.
CGCCATTCGTCGAGGCTGACGCGATGGGCGTGCGCTCGATCGCGCTGAAACACCGCCACCTGCTCGCGCGCGAATCCGATGTCGTACACGTTGAGATTCGCCTCGTCGTTCAAGCTGAACGAACGGTTGTCGAAGTTGGTCGAGCCGACCGACACCAACACCTCGTCCACCACCATGACCTTGCAATGGAACATGGTCGGACGGTACTCGTAGATCTCAACGCCCGCTTCCAACAGCGCGCCCCATTTCGCGCGCGACGCCCGCCGCACGGTCTCGGAATCGATGTAGCCACCGGGAACGATCACCTGCACTTCGACACCGCGTTCGCGCGCTTGCACCAGTGTGCGGATGGTGAGGGCGTCGGGCACGAAGTAGGAGGCGGACAGCCGAATGGCGTGGCGCGCGGCCGTGATCGAAAGGAGATACATGAGTCGCATGCTCTCACCGCCGCCGGAGGGGGAACTCGAGAACATCTGCGCGGGCGAAGGTCCCATCGGCTCAAGCGCAGGAAAGTAGGTATCACCGTGCAGGACCTCGCCACGGACCTTCATCCAATTGTCGAGAAAGACTGCCTGCAACTGTGCGACCACCGGTCCCTCCACGCGGTAATGGATATCGCGCCAGTGGTCAGGATCCTGGGCATTCCCTGACCACTTGTCCGCGATGCCGACGCCGCCGGTGAATCCGATGCGGCCGTCCGCCACAAGCAGCTTGCGGTGAGTGCGATTATTCATCCGCGCGATGTGATACCAGTGGAGCGGGTGGTATTTCGCAATCTCGACGCCGGCGCGCTGCATCTCGTCCAGCAGAGCTTGCTCCATCTTCAGGCTGCCCACCCAGTCAAGCAGCACGTGCACCTTCACGCCGGCGCGAGCCCGTTCTGACAGCGCTTCGGCGAAGGTCTTGCCGATCCCGCCTGACCAGTAGATGTAGGTTTCGAAGGTGATGCTCCGCTTCGCAGCGCATATTGCCGCGAGCATCGCCGGAAAAATCTCATCGCCGTTGTTGAGCGTCCACAATCGGTTGCCGCCAACGATGGCCGGACCGAGGAGCACGCCCATCGTGCGCCGGAACTGAGGATCGTCGGTGCCATAGAGCCGGGGAATCTGCTTCTCGATCTTCTTTTCGTGGGTGATGAAATTGAGCGCAACCAGGGTCAAGCTCAGCGTCGCGACCGCGGTGAGGATCACAGCAATCATGCCTGCCGCCCACCAACGTCCGTCAGGGGAGACATCCGACAAGACCGATTGCTCGCTCGATTGAGGAGCGACACTTGTTCCGGGCCCCGCTGGCGGTCTTGCTGATTGGCACCCGTGGAGAACAGTGTCCAAAGGCAACCGCCGGACGTGCAGGCGGCTGGAGAACGCAATTTCGACCTGCCCGCAGCTTGGTGTGCATCGTGCCTCCCTACGCAGAGAACAGGCCGAAACACGGAATGGTCTTCCGCGGCCCCCCGCGAAACCCCGCAAGGTGGATTGTCGAGGCCGATCCGTCTGAACGCAAGCCGGCGCGCAGAACCGACTCCGAGGTTCACCCCCAGCAGCAGCGAAGGGCGTTCGTCAGGACTCGGGTTTCAGCGCTTCACGAGCCCGATAGCGAGCGAGGACACGAACAGCAGTGAGTGCCTCAATCTGCAGTGCGACGCCGCTGATGGGCGAGTTGATCGAGCACCTCGCCGACGCGACCGAAGTCGGAAGACTTGTCGAAGAAATAGTCGCACCCGGCATCGGTCGCGCGTCGCCGGTACTCGGGGTGGGCATAGT
>JBEVOI010000328.1:0-3641 GCA_040507665.1 Burkholderiales bacterium | reverse complement strand
CGCGTCCTCGGAGGCGACGATGGCGCGCTTGAGGTTGATCGAGATGCGATCGTACGGCACCCACTGCTGCTGCAACGCCGCCTTCGGATCCTTCTCCCGGAGCGCAGAGAGCTGCGCTTCCATGAAAGCCGTGGTATTGGGATTGTAGGCCGACCACCAGCACACCTGTGCGAAGATCCAGAGCTGGTAGAGCAGGAAAAGGGTAACGACGATGCCAAGCGTTCGCAGCAGAAATCGGCCGGGGGAGAAACGCATCGGGGACCAGCGCTGAGCGGGGCGCGGTGGCGGGCTGATCTCTCTCGCCTCACGCCCGCAGCATTGCGATCACGGGCCCTGTCTCCGGCCGTAGGCCGCGCCACAGGAAAAACGACTCCGCCGCCTGCTCGACCAGCATCCCGAGTCCGTCCGCGAGGCGCTTCACGCCATCGTTCTTCGCGCGCTGCAGGAACGCGGTCAGCCCCCTGCCGTACATCATGTCGTAGGCGAGTGCATCGGACCCGAACACACCTTCGGGCAGCGGCGGCAGCTCGCCGGCAAGGCTCGCGGAGGTAGCGTTGACGACGATATCGAAGCTGCGTCCGGCGAGCGCCGCATAACTGCCACCGTCGACCGGTCCAAGCCGTGCAAACTTGCGCGAGAGCTCGATCGCCCTGTCGGCGGTACGGTTGGCGATGGTGAGCGACGCGGGGGCGCACGCGAGCAGCGGCGCGATCACACCGCGTGCGGCGCCGCCCGCTCCCATCACCAGCATGAGCTTGCCGGCGATCCCGACCCGGAGATTCACTTCGATGTCCCGGGTCAGGCCGATGCCATCCGTATTGTCGCCCACGATCCGCGCTCCATCGAAGCTCAGCGTGTTCACGGCCTGAGCCTCGCGCGCGCACTCGGTGGCTTCCGTTGCGAGTGCGAACGCCTCGAGCTTGAACGGCAGCGTCACGTTGGCACCTCTGCCGCCCATGTTTCGGAATGCGTCCACCGCGGCCCGGAACCCATCAACCGGTGCGAGGATGGCGTCGTACGCGATGTCCTGCCCGGTGCTCCGGGCGAACGCGGCGTGGATCGCGGGCGACTTGCTGTGGGCGACGGGATTGCCGAAGACGGCGTAGCGATCAGGCATGGATGATGGTCAGTGACGAGTGACAAGTGACGCGCGATGCTTGACCCTTCCCGCGCGTTCTTCGCCCTCACCCCCTTTCGCGCGCTTACCCCTTTGCTGCGCGTGCAGGCGCAAACCTACTGACTCACCAGTTCGTCCGAGCGGGTGAAGGTCCACGTGCGGGTGATGCTTAGGATGTCCGTGTCCTTCGCAATGTCTGGCGGGAATGGGGAATACGGCGCGGCGAGTGCGACGATGCGCCGCGCCGCGTCGTCGAGCACCTTCTGGCCCGATGGTTTGTTGACGTCGATACTCTCGACCGTCCCATCCGACTTGATCGACACGGTGAGCTGCAGGCTGCCGTAGATCTTCTGCTGCCGCGCCTGCTGCGGATAATTCATGTTGCCGATGCGCTCGACCTTGGTGCGCCAGTCCTCGACGTAGCGGGCGAAGCGGAATTCCTTCGCGCGCGATCCGACGAAGTTGCGCCGTGGCCGCTTCGCGTAGGCGTCGAGGTTGCGGTCGATCTCGGCCTGGAGGCGCGCTGCCTCCACGCTGCGTGCGATCAGGTCCGCAGCGTTCGGCCTGAGCATCGCTTCGCGCGCTGGCTGCGGGTCGGCCTTCACTTCGGGCTCGGGTGCGATCGCGTTCTTCGATTTGTCGCTGGTGAGCTTCTTCTTCGCCTGCTCCTCTGTCGGCTCCGCCTTCTTCGACGAAACGGTGACCTCGGCAACCGGATGCTCCCTCTGTTGGGGCGGTAGCGGGGTCTTGGCGCGGCGCGGAGCATCGGTATTGCCGCCGCCGTCGAGGTTCGCCTGCGCGAGGACCTCGGCCTTCTTCGGGGCTACAGTGGAGCGGGCATTCACCAGCACCACCTCCAGCGTGGGCTGGAACACGTCTGACATCTTCCCGCGGGGGTCGATGAAGTGGATTTTCAGCAGGACCGCATGGACCAGGATGGAGATCCCGATCGCCACCACCAGGGAGCGGTTCGCGGGATCGAAGAGCCACGAGTCGTCGATGGAATACGTGCCCGATCCGGGGAGCGCCAGCCTGAGCAGGCGCGCCCGGTCCGGCATTGCCCGCTTGCGCGAAGCACTTTTCGAGGGTCGTCTGCGCGACACGATCTCGGAACTCTCGGGGTTGGGGAGCATGACTCGCTATTCTAGCGAGTTAGCGCGCGCTTTGAGCAAGCCCCATGCCTAAGGCGCTGACTGACCTGACTGCCCCCTTGGTTCCCTAAGCGGCGGCCTGGGCGAGCCGGGCGCGATACTGGCAGGTGACCGAGAGGTCGAGCAGGTCGATCTCGCCGATCTCGACCTCGACCCGCGTCATCGGCGGCAGGTCCGGCAGAGACGGCACCTTTACCAGCAGGGGCAGTGGATCGAGCTTTACCAGATTGTCCCGGACGACAGTCGATCCCGACACCCCCACCTGCTCCTGCAGCAGCCAGCGCAAGCACCAGTAACGCTCCATCGTGCGCTGGAAGTCGGTATAGGCGTTGTTGGCAAGCTCGAAATCGCGCATCACCGTGAGCAGCGCTTCGGAGCCCCTGCCGTAGGGCGGCTCCCTTTGCTCCAGCACTGCCAGAAGTTGACGCTGGTTTACGAGGTCCACATAGCGCCGCAGCGGCGAGCTCGCCCACAGGTACTGGTCCACGCCGAGCCCGTCGTGGGGCGAAGGCACGGTGGAGAGCTTCACCGGGCCACCCGACTGCGCGCGGTAGATGCCCGTCGCACCGTGTTCGGCGAGGGTACGTCCCCATTCGGTGTTGACGAAGATCATCAGCTCGGCCACGAGCTTGTCGATGGGCGAACCGCGCTTGCGCTCGACGATACGCACACGGTCGGCCTCAACGTAGAAACTGTAGTCCATCGGCAGCGGGCGCGGCTGCTCCGGCCGCCCGCGAGCGGCTTCGAGGACGCACGCGAATTCCCAAAGCAGCCGGATCTCGCGCCCGTGGCTGTGCGCGATTTCGTCGGCCTGCAGCGCCTCTTCACCGAATGCCCGGTCGAGTGCGTCATGGCGAAGGTTCGCGGTGATGGGGACGCGCTCTACCGTGCTCGAGGTGGAGAGCAGCGTGAGGTCGTGGCGCAGCTCCAAGTACAGGGACAGCGCGGGCGCCGTGTGCCCTTCGGCAAGGGTGAAACGGTCGATCACCGCGTCCGGCAACATGGTGATCTTGTCGCCGGGCATGTACACCGTGGACAGGCGCTTCGCCGCTTCCTGATCCACCGCCGAGCCCGGCGGCACCCCGAGGGCAGGAGCCGCGATGTGCACCCCAATGCGCCAGTTTCCGCTCGGCAGCCGCGTCACCGAGAACGCGTCATCGATCTCGGTCGTGGTGATGTCATCGACGCTGAAAGCGGAAACCTCCGCCAGTGGCAGGTCGTCGCCCGTGGGCCGATCGACGACCGGCGGGTGGTCCGCGCCGCGGGGGAAGTGCTCAAACAGGAACCGGTTCAGGTGGAAGTCCCGCGACGAAGGGATTGCTCCGCATTTCTCGAGGAGCCGCAGCGGCGCGAGCTTTGTCACCACGGTCGCC
>JBEVOI010000292.1:0-6199 GCA_040507665.1 Burkholderiales bacterium | reverse complement strand
TCGCCGCGGCAATGCGCGCGAAGCGCGGCTCGACGGAGGGGATGCTCGGCATGGCGCAATGGTATCGCCGCGCCCCGAGGAATGCTTCGGCGCGGACCGAAACATTTTCCGCGTTCGCGTCCCTAGGATATTTACTCATGAACTCGGTGCTTCTGGCCACCTCGTTGGGCGCGCTGATCGCCCAGGTCGACACGTCGGTCGTGAGCCTCGCCGCGAAGCCGATCGGCACGGACCTCGGCTCCGCCGCGAGCGGGATGCAATGGATGATCGACGCCTAGCTGGATCCGGGGCGGGTTCTGGCTCAGCACGGACGAACGGCGACCATGGTAATCGGGCCGAGTACGGCCAACTCCAGCCATTCATGCCCCAAAAAATTAACGTCGGGAATGACCGGTCTCAAGGCGCAGCAGACGGGTGGGGCTTGCATCCACTGAAAAAGCGCCGCCTTATCACGGCGCACGCCAGAAGCAGTCGCTCGGAAACGCGCCCGACTGCTTTCGTCGTTTCCACCCAATTCTAACTTCCCTCCGGAGGGAGTGATCGGAGGGGGTTAGTGCTAAATTAAACGCCTTACGCCCGCGATCGCCGGAGGGAAGCCATGAGGTCGTCCGTTCTTGCTGCCTCGGAAGCGCCCGCGCCACTCTGGCGACGCGCCTTCGACTGGTGGCTCGTGCAGGTCAAGCACGTGCTGCCGCCGACCATTTTCTTCTTCTTCGGCTTCAACCTGGTGCTATTCACGCGCTGGATGACGCTCCAGGAGCACGGGATTCCGTTCACCAATTTCTTCGGCGCGACGCTCGCCGCGCTGCTGGTCGGCAAGGCGGTGCTGGTGGTTGACAACCTGCGCTTCATGCGCCGCTTCGACGGTGCGCCACTGATCCAGCCGATCCTGTTCAAGTCCACGATCTACTGGCTATGCGTGTTCGTGATTCGCCTCGCAGAAGGCCTGTTCCACTACCTGCGCGACGGCGGTGCCCTCGGCGACTTCCCGAGCTTCCTCGTCGCGCAATTCTCGTGGTCGCGCTTCCTGGCGATCCAGATCTGGCTGATGGTGCTGTTCCTCGTCTACGTGACGGCCCACGAACTCAATACGCTGTTCGGTGACGGCGAGCTGCCGCGACTGTTCCTGCGTTGGCACTCGTCGGAGGCCAAGCTCACAAGGCGCCAACGCATCCGCCTGCTCACGCGGCTCAACCGGCTGACCGAAGCCAATCCTGTCGAGGTCATCAGCGAGCACGGCTCGCCTGCGCACACCGAGCTGGTTAGGATCCTGCGCCAGCTTGCGACGCGAACCGGCGAGAAGGAGACACACCCATGACACACGCGACCTGCCATGGACGCCGAGGAGACCCAAGGAGATTCGCAAACTGTTCGACTGTGCGGAGCGCGAATCCGCGATCCGCGGCGTAAGCACGCTGCGTTGGAAGAAGCTCTCGATCTTCTGGACGCTTTGTCAGAGGATGAGAGGGAGCATCTGATCGGTCTCTGGTGCGCAATCTGCGCGCAGGTCAAATATCCGACGATTGCTGTCTCAGTTGGTGGCCATGCGCGATGTTCATTTTGACGTGTGGTTTCGCTATCTCCCCTGGTCTTCTTCCGCCTGGGGCCCGAGGCAGACGCGCTTCTGAAGGAAAACGACAAGCTTCGAACCGGCTACCGCTCATTCGTTGGCCTTTGGGGCTCAGAGGGTGTAGAGGCGCTGGAGAATATCCTCGCGAAACCAAAGCATGGGCTCTAACCTGCACCTCAACCTAACCGCCGAACAGCGCCGCGTTCGGGGCCCTCGGCGCTGCGTAGCTAACGGGCAACTTGGGTCGGACTGCGTCGTTCCCGGAAGTCTCAGGGGGGCGGTGAACACGGTCCCGCGTCCGGCGATTCGACCGCCTTGGAGGCTGCTGCTCAACAGCCACGTCCTGATCCCAGCGGCAAAGGTCGCCAAGTTCTCTGCGGGTGCGGGTCTGAAGAAGGCGGTCAACAAGAAATAACACGCACGGCCCGAGGCAGTCGCTGGTGACAGCACCCAACGTCAATGCCATCAATCCGGGCATGTGGCGAGGAGTAGGCCGAGAACACTCACATCAAAAGCGCCGGTCGGGTTTGCCGGTCTCGCGATCGGTCTGGCGCTCACGCTCATCCATCTGATCAGCATTCCGGTCACCAACACCTCGGTGAATCCAGCCCGCAGCTTAGGCACGCCTTCTTTTCTTGCAGCCAGCTCGCGGTACCACGGGCAAGGGCTAGAGCTAACGATCGACTTGCACTACTGAATGCTTGTAGCATGAACGCGGAAAACTTCTGCTTCGGGTGGCCGTCCAGCGTCCCTGCGTAGTCGCGAACCAGTCGACTGCGGTGCGCAGGCAGCCCGTTGCGTAGGCACTTGGCCGGTAGGCAACACGTTTCTTCCAGTCAAATACCAGAATGGAGAAAGCCATGAAGTCCCTGTCCAACGCGTTAGTTCGAGGTTTGCTTATTGTTGTTCCGGTGTACTTCGCCGTCTTGCTCCTGCTCAAGGGCATGAAGTCGGTTGCCAATCTTGTGCACCCACTCGCTCAGCTTCTCCCCGACTGGCTTCCCGCCGAGCAGTTCCTGTCCCTTCTCCTCGTTCTGGCGATCTGCGTCGCCATCGGCGCTTCCGTTGGCACTCGCATCGGGCAAAGGGTCCGGAACTGGACGGAAAAGACCCTCTTTGAAAGAATCCCGGGCTACGGACTATTCCGGAGCCTCACGCACCAGGTTGCGGGGCAAAGCCGCGGAAGCACCTGGAAGGCCGCGCTAGTCGAGATCGAAGACGCCCTTGTCCCGGCGTTCATCATCGAAGAGTTGGAGGACGGGCGCTACACTGTCTTTGTCCCGTCGATCCCCACGCCGTTTGCGGGTGCCGTCTACATTCTCGACCGGAAACGGGTGCACGCCTTAGACGTGCCCTTCACCGATGCGGTCACAGTCGTCACCCGATGGGGTTCGGGTGCGAAGAACCTGGTTGCGTCCATGGAGAAAGGCGGCAAGCCCGTTGAACGAACACCGGGCCACTAGGGGGCAGACGGCAACAAACCGAGTTTCGTTGCCGCGCACCGAACCCGGGAATCAAGGAGAAGGATCGGCGTCGTGAATCGGCGCGTTGCGCCAAAACGATGGCCGGCCATTCAGGTTGCCGACTGCGTGTTGCTTTCCGCCTAAGCCTGCCCCCCGCCGGGTTGGCCACTACCCAGCCCATGAAGATCCGATAGCCCAGCGCCAGCAGGGTGGCGCCGACGAACATCCCCAGGATTCCAGCGGTCGCCATACCGCCCAGTGCGCCGAGCAGAATGACCGGTATCGGCGCATCGAACCCCCCCTGCCCAACATCAGCGGCTTCAACACGTTGTCCGTCATGCCCGCCAGGAACAATACCACTGTGTAGGCGATCGCCCCGGTCTGCGTATAATCGCCGCTCGACCAAATGTAGCCGCTGGCGGGCAAGCTCACTATCAGCGCCGGTACCTGGGCGATGCCGAGGACCAGCACGATCACCGCCAGCGCACCCCCCACGGAACACCGGCGACCAGCAGGGCCAGGCCAACAATGATGGCCTGAATAAAAGCCATGCCGATCACTCCTTGGGCGACGGCACGAATGTCGCCGTGGTCAGCGTGGCCAATTCCCCGCCGTGCGCGGTGCCGACGATGCGCTCGGAGATTGCCCGGCTGCCACGATCACCCGCCTGCCCGAAGGCCATGATGATGCCGGCGATGACAACAGACGCCAAAAAACTGCAACAATCCACCCCCCATGCCGGCGACGAAGCCTAGGGCTGTTTTCGCCAGTTCGCCGATCTTCGGCTGCATGCTCTGGACCAGAGCCGGTAGGTCGGCGTAAGCCTTCGACCATACATCGTGGATCTCCTAACCCATGGGTGGCCAGTCCTTGACGCCGGGACGCGGGGCAGGAATCTTCAGCGTGTTCTTCTGCACGTCGTTGACCAGTTGATGCACCGAATCGCCCAGCGAACTCATCAGCATCGCCGTCGGCACGACAATCAGCACGACGCCCGCGATAACCAGGAGGGCTGCGGCAAGTCCTTGCCTGCACCCGATCTTGTTGGCAACGGACTGGTGGAGCGGATAGAGCGTGACGGCGAGGATCAGCGCCCAGGGAGGGCTGGCGACGCAGGCCGAACTTGGTCACCCGATGCGGTCGAGAAGCATTGTCGCCGTGGTGATTCTCGTCTCCGGTACGAGCCTCGCGAGAGATCGAAGGCTCAGCGGCGGTCGCGCACGCAGGATACGGGTTGCTGCGCGACCTGACCGGTTAAGCCCCGAGCGCGCAGTCCGACCCCGGCGCCAGTTATCGCCTCGCGTCGTGGCAGGTGCATTTGGAGGAGCGAGAAACGTCGGTTGTTCCCGCTTTTTCGGGAGTCGCACGCGCGCGGCGGCCTTTTCGTGATACGGTGACGTTGTCATGTCGGCCAAACACAAGCTGCTCGGTCCGCTGGAAGGCATCAATGGGGCACTGATGATTGGAGCGTCTACGGCCGTGTTGATCGCCACCTTTCAGCACGAAATCGAGGCTACGGCCGGTGAGCGGAGCCGGTGAGCGGTGCGTTTGCACCACCAGTTTGGCGAACAGTCCGAGCAATGGTGGTAGCGAACTTCAGCGGCTATCCGAGCAAAACGGATGTCGTTGCTCACCGGCCGCGGGCCATTCGCATTGCGCCCAGGCGCCGATGCCATGGGAGAAACGCTAGGGGCGCAGCAAATCTGGTGAACCAGACTGTTCTACACCCCTGGCACGTAACTTAGAGCGACCAGCGTCTATACCACGCCCTGCTACCTACTCAAATCCCGCAAGCATTCCTATTTTCCTAGCCCAATCACTTCAATCTCGACGCGGCGGTTCTTCGCCCGACCTTCCTTCGTACTATTGTCAGCGATTGGGTTAGCCTCGGCCGCTGCGATGGCTTCCATCTTCTTGGGGTCGGCTCCAATACTGACTAGGTAATCGCGAACCGCTTCTGCACGCTGCCGCGACAGTTTCGAGTTGTACTCTGCAGTACCGCTGTTGTCGGTGTAGCCGACGACTCTTACCTTCTCGGCACTGCTCAAATCGGCCTGCGCCTTTTCGCGGTATGCTTTAAGTTGCTCTTTTCCTTCGGGCTTCAGATCTGCCTTGTCGAACTCAAAGAGGGCGGCTTCTTCAAATGTTATGACGGTAGGGGCCTTAGGCGCAGCGGCTTTAGGCGGTGGCTCTTGCGAACACCTAGTGCAGCTTGACAAGGACAACCCAAGGAACGCGATGACAAGCAGAGAGCGTAAGCCGTTCACTTGTAGTTCCTCCCATAGTAGCGTTATTAGCGCACCAAAAGTCTAACGCGAACCGGTCGTCGTCCTCACAGTGTTCACAGACCGATGTCCCCCACATGTCGCGGCCTGCTGCGTCTGTGAGGCCGCGGCGCACGCTCTGCCGTGCGCAGCCGGATCGCATATCAGCATGAAAGTTACTTCGCGGGCTCGACGCTGATGGCAAGCGCCTCGCTGAAGGTCACCTCCACCTCGTCGCCTTTCTTGAGGCCACGGATGAACGCGATCCCCTGCGGATCCTTCACCTTCAGAAGACGGTTGTAGCCACGCGGCCCGGTGACCTCGATGGTATTGGCATAGGGGTCGACTTCGTACACCTTGACCGTTGTCCTGATCTGCTTGCTCACAGCCGCCCCCGGCTGTTCGCCGGGTGCCGCGCGCACCACACCGGTGTCGGCTTGGACACCCGCCACCCCCGCGCCGGGCTTCACCAGTTGCGCCGCAAAACCTTCGGTAAAGCGCACGACGACGCGATCACCCTTCTTGACCTGGGCAAGGTTGCGGACTTCGGGACCCGCTATTACGAGCGTCTGGCGTCCTTGCGCATTGCGAAGCACAACCTCGCGAGTCGTATAGTCGATCGCTTCGACGATCGCTGACGCCTCGACGGTCTCCGACCGGGCGACCGATTTCGGTGGCTGCGGTGCGCAGGCGGCGAGGAGCGAGGCTGCGCTAAGAATCGCGAGGGTCGATTGTAGGGTGGTAAAAGCCATACTCTTCATGGGTGACATCCTGTTGGGGGAACCTCGTGGTGAGAAGCGCGAGCACGCACAGGTGCGATGCCACACGCACAGGTCGCGAAGTCGCCACCGAAAGGAACGCCCCTGAACCGGACGGGGCGTTCTTCGCAGCGCACGACTTGC
>JBEVOI010000235.1:0-2754 GCA_040507665.1 Burkholderiales bacterium | reverse complement strand
TCTGCAGTGCGACGCCGCTGATGGGCGAGTTGATCGAGCACCTCGCCGACGCGACCGAAGTCGGAAGACTTGTCGAAGAAATAGTCGCACCCGGCATCGGTCGCGCGTCGCCGGTACTCGGGGTGGGCATAGTTGGTGAGCACGATCACCTTGGGCAGGGGGGTGAGGCCGAGGGTGGGCAGACGCCGCAGCACGTTGATGCCGCTGCCGCGCTTGAGCTGGATATCGAGAATGATCGCGTCCGGTGCCGCAGCGGCGATGCCGGCGAGGGCGGCGTCTTCGGTGTCCGCGTATCCCACGATAGCGACCCGGTCGTCTTCGGCAATGCTTTCCATCACCCGTTCGCGCAGTACCGGGGAATCTTCCACCAGATAGACCTTCACCAACGCCCTCGCGCTCACTGTCGAATCGGGTTCGCCCGCGGCGAACTCCCTCCCGTCAAGTCATTCTGTCATTGTTGTCGACATCGAGTCCGGTCCCTATCGGACGCGGCCGCGCTGTCGTGTCCGCGTTTGTCCTACGCTATTCGATCAGCCCATTCTTGATCGCGTAGTAGGTCAGGTCCGCATTGGTCTTCATGCCCATCTTCTCGAGGATGCGCGTGCGATAGGTGCTGATGGTCTTCACGCTCAGAAAAAGCTCCTCGGCGATCCGCGACACGGCCTGGCCCGCCGCGAGCTTGCAGAAGATCTGAAACTCGCGCTCGGACAATCCACCATGCAACGGACGCTCCGCGTTCCCGCCAAGATCGGCGGCGAGCAGCTCGCCCAGGGTGGCGCTCACGTAGCGGCGCCCCTGCACCACGGTGCGGATGGCGAGCACCAGCTCCTCGGGCGCCCCTTCCTTCGAAACGTAGCCGCTCGCGCCGGCGCGTAGCAGATTCACCGCGTACTGACTCTCGGGGTGCATGGAAAGCATCAGCACCGGCAGCTGCGGGTGGTGGCGCTTGATCTCGTTCAAGGTGTCGACGCCGTTCTTGTCCGGCATCGAGATGTCCAGCAGAACCACGTCGCAGGTGCCGTCCCGGACCATGCGGATCGTTTCCTCGCCGGAGCCGGCTTCGCCCGCGACCTCCATGTCGGCGAGCCCCGAGAGCAGCGTTCTCAGCCCGGCGCGTACGATGCTGTGGTCATCGGCAATGAGTATGCGGATCATGCTGGCGTCGAGGTGGCGGGTCGGACGGCACAGTACTGCTTTCCTGCCTGACACATTAGCTCGACTGTCAACGGACGTAAACAATCCGGCGCGGCGGTGAACCGCCGGCCGGCAAAGCGGGCCGGAAGACCAGAGAGCATTCCGACCCGGGGAGGAGGGAATCTACCCCTTGCGCATCAGCAGTCCCAGCGCGAGTCCGGCCAGCAGTGTCGCGCCCACCGCGCGCAGCGGGTTGGCCACCACCGCATCGCGGCAGGCCCCGAGCGCGGCCTGGCGACGGTCGGACAGCGCGTCCAGCCCGTTGCCCGCGGCATGCGCCAAGGCCTGCGTCGCCTCGACCAGACGATTCGCCGTGCGCTCCACGGCGGGTGTGACCGCTTCAGCGAACTGGCTTGCGGTGCCTTGATCGTGCTTGGTGTCGTGTGCGTGAGTTTGCATAATGGCTCCCTCCTTGGGTGGTTGCTGTTCAAGCGAAAGCTGCGAATGCCGGCCCGGTTGGCAGCGCGCGCCGGCACTGATAGTCGTTTAGCCGGTTGTAGAGCGTCTTGACGCTTACGCCCAGGAGTTCGGCGGTCTGCTTCTTGCGGCCTTGGCAGTGGGCGAGGGTAGCGAAAATGACTTCCCGTTCGATCTCCTCCAGCGCGGTCCCGACCCGGAACTGGAGCGCGTTCCCGCGCACGGTGAAGGCGGGCTGTGCCGCGATGATGCCGTCGAAATCGAGCGCTTCGTCGGCCAGGATGAAGGCGCGCTGCACCGCGTTCTTGAGTTCCCTGACGTTGCCGGGCCAGGAATGGCTGCGCAGGAAAGCTTGCGCATCCTTGGACAGCACCTTGGCCGTCCCGGCCTCGGCATTGAGCGCGTCGAGAAAGTGTTGGGCCAACAGCCCGATATCCTCGCTGCGCTCCCGCAGCGCAGGCACCTGGATCGGGAACACCGCCAGGCGGTAGAGCAAGTCCTCCCGCAGGCGCCCCTGCGCGACGACCTCCGCCGGGTCACGGTTGGTCGCCGCGATCACCCGCACGTCCACACTGATCTCCTGGGCGCCGCCCACGCGGCAGAAGCGCCCGGTCTCCAGGGCCCGGAGCAGGGTGACCTGCAGCTCCGTGGGCATTTCCGTGATCTCGTCCAGGAACAGGGTTCCGCCCGAAGCGCGCTCGAAACAGCCTTGGTGGGCGCGCACGGCCCCGGTGAAGGCACCCTTCTCGTAGCCGAAGAGCTCCGCCTCGACCAGGTTTGCCGGCAGTGCGCCGCAGTTGATGGCGACAAACGGCCGCTCCGCGCGCGGGCTCGCCTCGTGAATCGTGGTGGCGATGATTTCCTTTCCGGTGCCGCTTTCGCCCACGATCAGCACGCTGGCCGAGGTCGGGGCGACTTTCTCGAGCATGCGGTAGAGCGCTTTCATGGGCGCGGAGGTGCCGTGCAGGTCGCGGAAGTGGTCTGAATCGGTAACCATCGACTGGGCGGGACGCCCCCGAGAGGGCGCGCTCGCCAACGCGAATTCGCGCGCTGTGCTAAAGGCCTCCAGCGGCAGGCGGCAGTCATCGAGTTCGAAACTCAGAGTCCGGGTCATGTTCGCTCCTCTTGCAGATCCCGGCCGGG
>JBEVOI010000158.1:0-9865 GCA_040507665.1 Burkholderiales bacterium | reverse complement strand
GTGGTTTCGGTCGCAGCCGCGAAACTCCGGCTGCGCCCTACCGTCATTCATCGTTCAATCTTTCATCGGGAGCAAGGCGAACCCGAACTCGGGTCACTCTGTCGCGACCGGGATGATCGGCCGCATGCTACCCGCGCCCACGGTAGCGCTCTTCTTCATGCCGCTGTCTTTGCTGTTCGAGATGTGCTCCGGCAGGCGCAGCAAAGACGAGGCAGCCCCTTGCGAGTCCGCCCCGCCGCACGCTCCCTGGGAGGACGACTGAAATGCGTGAGACTCTAGTCGCTGCCTGCATCGTCGCCCTCCTCCCTGGATGCAAGGTCGGGCCGGACTATGTGCGCCCCGAGGTCGATGCGCCGGCCGCCTTCCGCTACGACGTGAGCAACGCCGCCGACCTCGTCAACACCGCCTGGTGGGAGCAGTTCGACGATCCGGTACTGAACGAACTCATCAACACTGCGCTTGCGCAGAACAAGGATGTGCGCATTGCGGCAGCACGCGTGGAGGAAGCGGCAGGTGTCCTGGGCACGACCCGCTCGCAGCTTTTTCCGCAGGCGGGCGTCAGCGCAGATTTCGCGCGCCAGCAGGTGAGCCGCTACAGCGGCACCACGACGTTGCAGGACGAGGTCAGGCGCAACTTCAACAACTACCAGGTACTACTCTCGGCGTCGTGGGAGATCGACTTCTTCGGCAAGCTGCAGCGCCAGACCGAAGCAGCGCGCGCCACCCTGCTCGCCACCGAAGACGGTCGCCGGGCGACGCTCCTGTCGCTGGTCGCCGCAGTCGCGAACGAGTACGTCACGCTGCGCGACCTCGACAAACAGCTCGAGATCTCCCGCCGCACGGCGGACTCACGCGGCGAGAGCGTGCGGCTCTTCGAACTGCGCTTCAAGGGCGGCGTCGTCGCGGAGCTGGAGCTCGAGCAGGTACGCTCGGAGTACGAGCAGGCACTCGCCGCGATCCCCGACCTCGAGCGCCAGATCGCACAGCAGGAAAACCTGATCTCGGTGCTCCTTGGAAGCAATCCGGGCCCCATCCCTCGCGGCAGTACGCTCGACGAGCTCGCACTTCCCGCAGTGCCGGCGGGCCTGCCTTCGGAACTCCTTGAGCGGCGGCCCGATCTTCTGCAGGCGGAACAGAATCTGGTCGCAACCAACGCCCAGATCGGTGCGGCGAAAGCGCTCTACTACCCAACCATCTCGCTCACCGGGCAGGCCGGCACGCTCAGCACGCAATGGAGCAAGCTCTTCACCGGCGATGCCCGCACATGGAGCTTCGGGCCCACCGTCAGCCTGCCGATCTTCACCGCAGGAGCCATCCGCGGCCAGGTGGCGCAGGCCGAAGCGCGCCAGCAGCAGGCACTCTATCAATATCAGCAGGCGATCCAGACCGCGTTTCGTGAAACCGAGGACGCCCTCGTGGGCCAGACCAAGCTGCGCGAGCAACTGACAGTGCAGGCGCGCCGGGTGAAGGCACTCAGGGGCTATGCGCGGCTTGCCCGCCTGCGCTACGACAACGGCTACACCAGCTTCCTCGAGGTGCTCGATGCCGAGCGCAGCCTCTTCAACGCCGAGCTCGACTATGCCCGCAACCAGGGCGACCTCTTCCAGTCTCTCGTCAATCTCTACAAGGCCATGGGCGGCGGCTGGGTGGTGCAGGCCGCCCGAATGGCGCCCGCACCCAACATCGACGTTCAAGCCAATCCGCCGATTTTCCCGTAAGGCGGTTTTGTCGGGCAGACACACAGACAAAGCGAACCCCATGCGCGGGCTCTGTGTCGTGGTACTGATGTGTTGAGTGCGACCTCAGCTTACAATCAGGGGGTGGAATTCCAGATACGACCAACGTCAGACGATGGTCGCCATTGCGCCGTGGAGAAAACCCTCCGCCGAGGGCGGACGTCTTATGCTTACCTCAACGTTTGCGGCACAGGCGCGGAACGTGCCTGCGAAACGCTTCTTCTCTGCCGTATTCGCAGCTGCGGAGTTCAGAAGCCTTAATCGAATGCGATAGCGTGAGCCTGCCGGGGAAAGCAGAGTGTTCTTCATCGCTGCCCTCACTGGAGGAGCGAATTACCCTCAGGATGCGGGCTATTGTCGTCCCACTGCGGAAAACTCGGGCAAAGCCATCTTCCACGGTTTCGCTGAGTCCCGGAAAAACAAACAAACCTTCTTGAAGGAAGGCAGATTCGAGTTTTTTCCACATATCTTCGCCAACGTGCAGGCCGGAGCCGGCATTCAGTTCGGTGACGAAGCGTTCACACTGATAAGTCTTGAACCCCAAGCGGTCACTGTACAGTTCTCGCTTGACGCTACGTGCAACTCTCTGGAAATCCTCGCTTGTTGGCACTTTGGAATCCTCCGTGCTTGCTTTCCTAAACTCTTTAACGACACACCGGTGTAACACGGGCCTCAGTCAGCTCAACCATTAGACGCAGGCGATTCCGATAGCGAATACGCAATTTGGATCATGTCTCGCCTATCCTTCCCAACTGTTGGAATGCTACCAGCGTGTGGCCGAATAGTTGGATAGCGGCTTTTTCTCCTTGCTACGTCGCCAGTGTCACCGTGATAACCCTCGGCGGAAATCCGCCAGGGGGCCTAGTCCAATTGGCTAATGTTCTGGGTGGCGATTTCGTGATCTGCACGCCCCCGGGAAACGACATAGGGCGATGCTCGGACCAGTGGAGTCGCGAATGGTGCAGCGGCTTGCGCCGCAGCGAGGCCAATCGCGATGGATTTTCACGCCTGCAGCGTCGGTGGCGAGCGATGCACCTACGCGGCGTCTGTGGGATCGGTATCTAGAGAGAATCGCAGCCGGTGAAGCGCAACAATGGCTTCCGTGCGATTCATGACGCCGAGTAGCCGCAGGATTGGCTGCAAGTGAGCTTTGACCGTCGCCGGAGAAATACCGAGGTCGCGTGCGATATGCTTCACCGATCGTCCTTTGACCATCAGAGCGCACACCTGTTGTTGGCGTGGCGTGAGCCCGAGCTCGGAGAGGGTGCGTAAGGGTTGCCCACTGCGCTCTTCCTCGCTCGCTTGCGCAGCGGGTTTACGGCCCAGGACCGTGGGGGGGACGTAAATTCCATTCGCTAGGACGATTCGCAAGGCGCTTTGCAGGATCGCCGGAGTTGAGGTCTTCGGTATGAAGCCCATGGCACCTGCGTCGAGCGCGGCAGTCACTGTCTCAGGGTCGTCAGTCCCGGAGAACACGACGATCGGTGGACTGGGATCAACGACCTCGCGAAACGCGATCAATGCCTCGACGCCCGATACTCCGGGTAGCGCGAGATCAAACAGCACGAGATCGAAAGACTTCTCTGCTCTCGTCGCGTCCACCGCATGCCGCAAGTCTGCTGCTTCGACAAAGTCGATCGTGCTGTCGAGCTCGCGCAGGCACACGCTGATCCCTGCCCGCATGACCGGATGATCGTCTACGATGAGTATGTTCATTGTCGGGGATACTCGGGCGCGCCCGATCGCAGCCGGGAAAGGGCTTGCAAACTTCGCCGATCAAGTTACCACGGGGATATCACGACCCAGTGCCGCGACGAGATGGCGCCGAAGCTGCTCGGCGCTCAGCGGCTTGGCTATCACCGGGTAGGCGCTACCCGCGATTTCAAGCTCGGCCTTTCCCAGTTCCTCACCCGTCACGATGATGGCCGGCGTCTTCTCGCCCGTGTACCGGCGAACCGCCTCGATGGCGTCCAGGCCGGTTTGGGGGCCGCCGATGCGGTAATCGGTCACGATTCCATCGGGGAAGCGTAGTTCGTGTTCGAGGGTAGTCTCTACCTCTTCGAACGTGCCTGCGGAGACAGTCAGGCAGCCCCACTGGCGCAGGAGAGACTCGGTGGCCAAGCGAATATCCGCCTCGTCGTCAACAACGAGGATTAGCTTGCCGGCGAGCATCGATTCAGAGGTCACCCTGTCGCTTATCCGCTCTTCTTCCGGAGACAGGTAGCCCGCGAGCGAGATCTCCACTCCAAATAGGGAGCCCCGCCCCGGCACAGATACAGCCTCCACCTTCGAACCCAGCAGCTCGGCGAGCCGTCTCACGATTGAAAGGCCCAGACCGAGCCCCTCGCTGCGGTCGCGGGGGCCGCCTCCTACCCGGTAGTACTCTTCAAAGATTCGTTCCAGCTCTTCCGCCGCGATACCCGCGCCGGTGTCCCATACAGCGACCAGGAGCCTTGCTCCCCGACGGCGGCACCCTACCAGTACCCGACCATCGGTTGTGTACTTGATGGCGTTCGACACGAAGTTGCGCAGTATCCGGTCCAATACCGCGCGGTCGGTTCTTACGATCGCGCGCGACGGAAAAACGGTCAGCGTGAGGCCCTTCGAGGCGGCTTGCGGCGCAAAGTGAACCTCGATCGACTCGAAGATGGAGCGTAGCGGAATCGCCGTTATGGATGGCTTCACGACGCCAGCGTCGAGCTTGGATAGATCGAGAATTGTGCTGAACAAGCGGTCCATCGCTTCGACCGAACGTTCGAGGCGATCCACGACCTCCTGATCGCCGCTTGCAGCGCGCCTCGTAAGCAAGCCGACCAGCATGCTGATCGCGTGCATTGGCTGGCGCAAGTCGTGGCTTGCGGCAGCCAGGAAGCGCGTTTTGTCCTGTTCGGCACGTTCGGCCGCAAACGTCTGCTGCTGCAACTGTGCCGTGCGATCCTCGAGAGCTGCCACTAGACGCTCATTGCGAATCGATAACTCCATCGAGCGTACGAATGCCTGATTGAGCTTGCCTGCAAAGCGGTAGGCCATCAGACCGATGGCGACAGCCCCTACCATGAGTAGTTTCGGCAGGCTGCCGGGCAGCTGAACGATGCCCGCGGCGAAAATCAGCACCGCCGAGGCAACCACCGGACCGATCAGGGGCCGATAGGCCGCGACCTGCAAGGTGTTGAGAAGCATTCCGACGGCGAAAAACAGGGTGAGCGCAAGTAGGAGTGCGATGTCATCCCCGGAGGGCGACGGCAGAAAGACGAACACGCTGGCACTGACTACGCTGATTCCACATAGTTGAGGCAGGAAAAACCAGTTTACCCGGGAGTGTGTCGCATCGTCGTTTCTGTTTGCGCTCTTGAACGCAATCCAAGCACCGAATCGCGCGATATACGTTCCGATGTGAGCGGCGGCCCACAGGGCGAGTTTCGTGCGCTGATCCGGGACGAGCGGCCACAGAATGGCGACCGTCACCGCGAACGCCGAAGCAGCAAGCGCGACGTACTCAGGCGTATTTTCGATGTACAACCGGATCTGGCGGCCCATGAGCACGCGCTGATCGACATCGCCCCCAATACGGTTGGCCAATCTGTCTGCGTCGAGAGGCTGGACGATCTCTTTCCTCATAGTCGGCACGCTTGGCTCCTCCCCACACCAACTGCTGGCGTCGGTTGGATTTCGATCATTCTTCTCGAATTGTACTGACGAGGACTGAGCAAGTCCTGCTTTCGTCCGCTGGAAATGTGCCGGGCCCTCGCCAAATGGGCACCCAGTGAATGCAGAACAGGTACGCGATGTTTCAGGTAACACGCGAGCGCGTGCCGTTGGCCAACAGCTAGTTCCTAGACCGGCTGGTCACTGCTGTTACAGTTCGCAAAGCATGTCCACCCGCCATGCGCTCATGTTCATCGAGGGTGCTCGAAGTTGATGTCCGCCTATGCACTTCATGGCGCTGCGCGTCGGTAATAAGCCCGTCGAGGTTGATGGTGGTCCGCACTGGATTCTCCGTCGAGGTGCATGCATGGTACGCCACCTGATGCTCGAAAGACGCATCCCCGTCGGCCGCCGCTGCGGTCCGACGCCGCGATACGTCGAGGTTGAGATAGCACCGGGGCCGGGTTAGAGTCTCCGCCCTGCCTCACCAAGAAAAAACGTCAGGCCATGTGGTTTACCCGCATCTCCATCCGGAACCCGGTATTCGCCACGATGATGATGGCGGCGTGCCTCGTGCTCGGCGTCTTCTCCTATCAGCGTCTCGCGGTCGAACAGTTCCCGGACGTGAGCGTCCCGGTCATCATCGTGCAGACCGTTTACCCCGGTGCCGCGCCGGAGATTGTCGAACGCGACGTCACACGCCCGCTCGAGGAGGCGATCAACGCGATCAGCGGGCTACGCTACCTGTCCTCGACCTCCTACGAGAGCCTTTCCGTCATCACCGCGGAATTCGATCTTGGCATCGACGCCGCGCGCGCCGCAGAGGACGTACGCGATAAGGTCGCGCTGGTGCAGTCCCTGTTCCGCCCCGAGGTCGAGGAACCGCGCATCTATCGCTTCAATCCGGCTGACCTGCCCATTCTCGCGCTCGCGGTGCGGGGCGAAGCCAGCAGCCTCCGAGACCTGACCACTATTGCAGAGGCCGTGTTCGCTCCGCGCATCCAGAACATTCTGGGCGTCGGCCAGGTGACGTTGGTCGGGGGTGCGAAGCCCGAGATCCAGGTACTGCTCAAGCCGGGTGAGATGCAGGCGCTGGGCGTGGGCGTAGAGCAGGTCATCGGCGCGCTGCGCGGCGACAACCTCGAGGTGCCGGCGGGCAGCCTTCGTGCGCGCGACAGCGAGCGGCCGGTGCTGCTCGACGCGCGTATCGCGGAACCCGAGCGCTTCGGGCGCATCGTCGTTGGCCATCACGGCGATCGTGCCGTTCACCTGTCGGATGTCGCCACCATCGTCGACGGCGAGCAGGAGGCGAAGACCGCGGCGCTGGTGAATGGTCAGAGAGTGGTCGCGCTCGACGTGGTCAAGGCCCGGGGCGCGAACACCACCCTGGTCGTGGACCAGGTGCGAAAGGCAATCGAGGAGCTCAACCGCTCGCTGCCCCCGGGAGTGCGAATCGAAATCGTGCGCGATACCTCGAAGGGCATTCGCGCCTCGGTCGCCGACGTCCGCAACGCCCTCATCGAAGGCGCCGTGCTCACCGTGCTCGTGGTGTTCCTCTTCCTGGGCTCGTGGCGCAGCACCGTCATCGTCGGCCTCGCGCTGCCGATCTCGCTCGTCGGCACCTTCTTCGTCATGTACGCCCTCGGCTTCACCATCAACCTGCTCACGCTGATGGCGTTGTCGATGTCGATCGGCCTGCTGATCGACGATGCGATCGTCGTGCGCGAGAACATCGTCCGTCACGCGGCGATGGGGAAAGACCGGGTCACGGCGGCGCTCGACGGCACGCGCGAGATCGGGCTCGCGGTCGCGGCGACCACGTTCACTATCGTGGCGGTGTTCCTCCCGGTCGCTTTCATGGCCGGCATCATCGGACGCTTCTTCTACCAGTTCGGCGTCACCGTCTCGGCGGCCGTGCTGATCTCCATGTTCGTGAGCTTCACGCTCGATCCCATGCTCTCCTCGGTGTGGGCCGATCCCGACGCCGAGGGTCATCCGTCGCGGACGCGCATCGGGCGCTTGCTGGCGTGGGGCGGGCATCTCCTCGACCGGCTCGGGCCGGGCTACGAACGGCTGCTCGCGTGGGCGCTCCACCACCGCAGGACGGTGATCGCGATCGCGCTGGCGAGCTTCCTTGGAAGCTTTCTGCTGGTGCCTTACATCGGCTCGGACTTCCTTCCGGAGGCGGACCTCGGCGAGGTGACGGTCCAGCTCCAGACCGCGCCCGGATCGTCGCTCGAATTCACCGAGCGCAAGGTGCGCGAGGCCGAAGCTGCACTGCGCGAACTGCCTGAGGTGCGGTTCACCTATGCCACCCTCAATACGGGGACCGCACTCGGCAAGAACAGGGCGACGATCTTCGTCGAGCTCGCGCCCCGCGGTGCACGCAAGCTGAACCAGAAGCAGCTGCAGCGGCCGATGCGCGAGCGGCTCGCGCAGATCGATGGGATCAAGGTCACCGACGTAAGCGTCTATATGCCGCTCTCGACCGGCAAGCCACTGCAGGTCTCGGTTCAGGGACCGGACCCGAAAGAGCTCGAGCGACTCTCGCAGGAGGTGTTGCGCGTCATGAAGGCCACGCCAAACGCGGTCGACATCGACACGAGCCAGAAAGCAGCGCGCGCCGCGCTGGCGGTACGCGTGAAGCGCGACCGCGCAGCAGATCTGGGGTTGAGCGTGGGCCAGATCGCTGCAGTGCTACGCCCACTGGTGGCCGGGGAAGCCGTGAGCACATGGAAATCGCCCGACGGAAGCACGCGCGATATCGTGGTGCGCCTGGCAGCCGAAGACCGTTCGCGCGTTTCCGATCTCGACCGCATCCCGCTTCGCTCGAGCCTGCCGAACGAGGACGGCAGCGCGCGGATGGTCACGCTGGGCAGGGTCGCCGACGTCGTGCCGACGACCGCGGTGACCCAGATCGATCGCAAGTCGCTCGCGCGCGAGATTCTGGTGAGTGCGAACGCCGATGAACGACCGGTGGGTGACGTCAGCGCGGACGTCGAGGCAGGAATCGCGAAGGTCCCGCTACCGCCCGGTTACCGGCTGTCCATGGGCGGCGCCGCGGCCGACATCGAGGAAACGACGGGTCAGGCATCGGTCGCGCTGGTGCTCGCCGTCGTCTTCATCTACATGATCCTCGCTTCGCAATTCGCGTCGTTCATGCAGCCGCTCGCCATCATGGCCTCGCTGCCGCTGTCGCTGGTCGGCGTTCTCGTCGCACTCCTTCTCACGGGCTCCACCATCAACATGTTCTCCATCATCGGCTTCATCCTGCTGATGGGGCTCGTGACGAAGAATGCGATCCTGCTCGTGGACTTCATCAACCGGGACGTTGCCGAGGGCAAGGACCGCACGACCGCGATCGTCGAGGCCGGACGGGTGCGGCTGCGGCCGATCCTGATGACCACGTTCGCGATGATCTTCGGCATGCTGCCCCTCGCGCTGGGACTGGGCGAGGGCGCCGAGCAAAGGTCACCGATGGCGCATGCAGTGATCGGCGGCATCATCTCCTCGACGCTGCTCACCCTGGTGGTGGTCCCCGTCCTGTACTCGTACCTCGACGACATTGGACGCTCGGCGACGCGGCTGTGGAATCGGCGAGAGGTACGCGGACCCACCGGAGCGGAGCGTCCGGACGATCTGCCACACGATTAGGCCGACGTCATCCGCGCGGCCCGAGATGGCTGAGGGGCGAGGACTTTCGCATATAATCGCGTCCGCGTTTCGCTCGATCCTTGAAAAGCGGCAGCGACGCCACAGTCACGAAGTTGCAAACCTCAACGCACCACTCTTGGAGAATCACAATGATGCGATCGTTTTCCGCAGCTCTTGTCCTCGTCCTTACCCTAGTCCTCGGCGGATGCCAGGGGATGGGTGGCTCGCAGTCCGCCCCGGTCGAAATTCGCAGTGGCAAAATCGAGCAGATCACTCAGGTGCAGCTCGAAGGCGATCATGACTTGGGCTTGGGTGCGATCCTCGGTGGCGTAGCGGGCGCGGGTCTGGGCAGCCTCATCGGCGCCGGCACCGGCAAGGACGTGGCGATCGCGGCTGGTGCGATTGGTGGTGCTTTCCTGGGCAACTATGCGCAGAAAAAGTACGATTCCAAGAAACCTGGCCAGCAGATCGTGGTGCGGCTTACGAGCGGCGTGCTGGTGGTGGTGACGCAGCCGGTTGGCCCATATCTTCAAGTCGGCCAACGGGTATACGTGGAAGGCACCGGCCAGAACGCACGCGTCGTCGCGCAGTAGTACCGAACCAACCTACGTTCGCTAGCGAGCAAGCCTCTCCGCGCGGTCAACCGAAAACCGCGCTAGCGACGGCCGCCCCCCCACCCAGGGCCGCGCGGTGCGGCGGGTGCCACCATAGCAGGGCCACGGAAGCCGCCCGCCGGCGCACCCATTCCACCGGGCATGGCACCCCCACCCATTCCACCGGGCATGGCACCCCCGCCCCTTGGCATCATCGCCGGTGCCGAGGGGGCAGCC
>JBEVOI010000152.1:0-2951 GCA_040507665.1 Burkholderiales bacterium | reverse complement strand
GAGGGCTGCGCGACAGAATCAACCGCGTCTCGCACTTCGACGTCAATGTCTCAGATCTCGAACGCGCTCGAGCGTTCTATGAATATACGACGCCGCTCATAGTTACCGCGGAACTAGAGGCGGCGCAGGATTTTCCGTCGCTGGGGATCCAAGGCGGGCGATTCAGGGGCTATCGGCTCGAAAGTACGACGCAATCGCCGGCATTTCCTGCGATCCATTTGATCCAATGGTCTAACCCCACGCCGGTTGGGTTGCCGTACGCCCATCACGCCAACCGAGGGTGGTATCGGATCTGCGTGGGTGTTGCGGATATCGATGCTGCCCGCGAGCGAGTCGAGGCTGCCGGGTCGATACCATTTCAGCCGACGTCCGACTTCTTCCACCAGCACGCGGGCCCCGGGATTCCGCCGACTCCTTATCGAATGTTCGTGGCGCCTGACCCGGACGGGATCGCCGTTGAGTGGGTCTTCGACTGGCGGGCCGCGCTCGCGGCGAAGCAACGCTCCAGCTTGGATGCCGAGCAGTACTACGCTGCGAAGCTGCGCACCGACGTCGAACGCATCATGACCGTCGCAAACAACACTGCCGATCTGGATCGACATCTACCCTTCTACACCGACATTCTCGGCCTCGACTTCGTTGCTGGGGTGCAGACACCCGGCGCGGTCCCCAATCTCCACAGCGCCGGCGGCGGGGATACCTCTTTCGAAGGAGCGCTCTTTGGCACTCGCGGCGAACGCGGGTTTTTCCTTGCTTGGCTGACGTGGAGCGAGACTCACGACCTCGGACCCGCGTATGCGGAGCCCCATCACCTCGGGATCGTTCGATGCGCTTTCGAGGTGGACGATCTCGACCTTTGCCACCGGATCCTCGCGGAAGCCTCCCATCGCGGCCAGCCTGTGGCTGATCTCACTGAGCCTGAGGTTTGGGAGCTTGGTCCGCGTCTCGGGGCGGTGCGCACGGTAAATTTTGCCGACCCCGACGGGAACGGGTTCCAGCTGATAGAGCGACCAAGATCCAAGGCGCGTCTCCACCCTTGGTCCGATGCGACGAGAGGGGACGCAACGTGAAAGGTGCACTCCAGGGACGTCGCGCAACAGCTGCTGGAGCCGCTTCCGGACTAGGGCGCTCGATTGCACAGCGGTACGCGCGAGAGGGTGCTCACGTCGCCCTGATGGATAGAGACCTGGTCTTCTTGTCAGACGAGGCGAGCTTCGTCACCGGCGACATCATGAACGCCCTGCCGGATGGGCCGCACACTAGTCATGACTAGAACGACACCTGCCCGGCCACCATTCGACCCGGAGCTCGGGGCCGTTCTTACGTTGCTCTCGGATCGACTGCCCCCCTACTTCACGATGGAACAGATCCCGGACTTACGGTCGATGGCTGCACCACCCATCGACCCCGAGTCGGTTGCCCAAGCCGGAATCGTGTCAAGCGATGTCACCATCCCAACCCAGGACGGCGGTGAAATTGTGTTGACAATCCTCGAAGCGGAGGGACGTACCGGAACCGGTCCCGGTTTCTACTACATTCATGGGGGTGGAATGGTATCCGGCACCCGATGGAGCGGTGTGCCGGGGGTGTTTCCGTGGCTACACCGATTCGAGGCGGTTGCCGTCACGGTTGAATATCGCCTTGCTCCGGAGTTCCCTGATCCAGTCCCGATCGAGGATAGTTACGCGGGGCTCATCTGGATCGCAGAGCATGCGAACGAAATCGGCATCGACCTCAATCGCCTGATTGTCATGGGCGGCAGTGCGGGTGGCGGACTCGCCGCGGGGCTGGCGCATCTCTCCCGTGACCGCGGCGGTCCGAGCCTGGCTGGGCAGTTACTGATGTACCCCATGCTCGACGATCGCGACTCCACAATGTCCACCCGCCAGATCGATGGCATCGGTATCTGGGACCGTACTAGCAACGTCACCGGATGGACGGCATATCTGGGCGACCGTCGAGGGACCGACCGGGTGTCGGTCTATGCGGCCCCCGCCCGCGCAACCGACTTGAGTGGGCTTCCGCCCGCGTTCATCGATTGCGGTAGCGCGGAGGTCTTCCGTGATGAGGACGTCTCGTACGCCAGCGCCATCTGGGCCGCCGGTGGTCAAGCCGAGTTGCACGTATGGCCGGGCGGCTTTCACATGTTCGACAATCTCGCTCCACAGGCGGTTCTTTCACAACAGATGCGGGCGGCGCGCGAAGGATGGCTTGCGCGCATCCTCGACGCCTAGCCTCCCTGTTATTCCGGCACGACCTGGAGAAGTAGACAACAGTGTCGACGTACAAAAGAAACGGAGCAGTGAAATCGTCATGACGATCGTGAGCGTGGTAAACGCGCGGTACAAGCGCGCCACCCTGGACGAGGGTCTCCGCGTGCTGCACGCGGTGATCGAGCAGACTCGAGCTCGTCCGGGGTGCATTAGTGCGGAGGTCGCCGTAGACGTCAACGACCCAACTCAGGTTCATATCGTCGAGCGCTGGGAGTCGGTCGAGGCTGACACCGCGTACCGCGAATGGCGTCGAGGCGAGGGCTTGACGCCGGAAGCGCTGCGCCTGGCGGACTTCCGTGACGGCGCGAGCGACGTCTGGGTAGCAGCGCTACGCTCGGACATCTAGCGTCGAACTAGACGCCCCGCGGGGCGCTGCGTGCGCAAGACGGATGTCGCCATCGCGTCAACGACGTCGGCACGTGGTCCTTCAACACGCCGAGCGAGGGTGGCTCCTCTCGATGTACGGTAGGCCCGATGGTCGCGCGGAGGCATCTTCACGCGCGCGAAACGACAGCGCTCAGCGCGAGTCGGGCCAACATGCGCGCGGCTTCATACCGCGACCGACCTAGCGACGAGCGCGGGTCGTAGCCGAGCTGGCGCGTCAAAGAGTCATGGCGCGACTACAGGCTGCTGTGGTGCATCGAGAGCTTCGAGGCGGCTGCACGCACACTGTCACTT
>JBEVOI010000246.1:0-5762 GCA_040507665.1 Burkholderiales bacterium | reverse complement strand
GCACGAAGCTATGTCGACACCGGGACCAATGCGCAAACCAACCGTCTTCGTCGTAGACGACGACGAGTCGACTCGTGAGTTGTTCCGTTGGTTGCTCTCGACCAACGGCATAGCGGTCGAGACGTTTTGCTGCGCCCAGGATTTTCTGCTGGCCTATCGGGCCAACCAGCCCGGCTGCATCGTGCTCGACCTTCGCATGCCGGGCATGAGCGGGCTCGAGCTGCAGCAGCACCTCACCCGCCGCGGTGTCGACAACCCGATTCTCTTCGTTACCGGTGAAGGTAACGTACCGCAAGCCGTGGCAGCGGTGAAGGCCGGTGCCGTGGACTTTATCGAAAAGCCGTTCGACTACCGCCAAGTACTTGCGCTGGTCCGGGAGTGCCTCGCCCGGGATGCGGAGCAGCGGCGGCGCCTCGATGAGCGTCAGGGGGTTGCAAGCCGACTGGCTTCTTTGACGCCCCGCGAACGCGAGGTGCTGGAGCGCGTGATTGCGGGTAGGTTGAACCGCGAGATCGCCGAAGAGCTTGCCATCAGCATCAAGACCGTGGAAGTGCACCGAGCGCACCTCATGGAAAAGCTCCAGGTGAGCTCGGTCGCGGAGCTGGTACAGGTCACCCTCCTCGGTCAGGAAGGCGCAGCCGGGGCGCCGTAACCGGCTGGGCCCTCACCCGGCATCCGTCCGTCGGATTAGGGTTTTCCCTAATGTCCCGGCATTCCTGCCGGGCCTAGTATTTCAACATCATTCTCCGGAATCTGTTTTTGCATTGCGGAAAAACCGGGCGCCTGTCGAAGCCGGAGAAAAGGAGGAACCCGAAACACGTCACGCTTTACCTGTAGTTCACAGCGTCCTGCTGTTGACCATCAGAGAAATTTTGGTCCGATAGTCTCCGCCCAGCTTCGGAGACCCACGGACCCCAGGGGCTCAGGCAACTGTTCTAACTCTAAGATGGAGGGGTGTATGCAGCTCACGGAGAGACACAAGGAGTACTGGAGCAAGAACGTCACCATAACCGTGATATTGCTCGCGATCTGGTTCGTCATAACGTTCGTGATGGGCTACTTTGCCCGGGACTTGACGACGTTTACCGTTCTCGGGTTTCCGTTCTCGTTCTACATGGCGGCCCAGGGCTCGTTGGCCCTGTACGTGCTGATAATCTGGTACTACGCACACTACATGAACAAGCTCGACCTCGAATACGATGTCCACGAAGGGGAGGATTGAGCATGGCCGTCCAGACCCAAGCAGCATTCAACCAGCAGCTGAAGAAGTATTACAGCTTCTACACCGGCGGTTTCATCGCATTCATCATCGTCCTCGCGATCCTCGAGCAGGTTGGCGTCCCGAACAAGATGCTCGGCTACCTCTTCCTGTTCGCGACCATTGGCCTGTACGCGGGAATCGGCATCATGAGCCGAACCGCGGACGTGGCCGAATATTACGTGGCCGGGCGACGCGTGCCGGCGTTCTTCAACGGCATGGCGACCGGCGCCGACTGGATGAGCGCAGCCTCGTTCATCGGCATGGCGGGTACACTGTACGCGGCCGGGTTCGATGGTCTTGCCTTCGTCATGGGCTGGACCGGCGGCTACTGTCTCGTTGCGCTGTTCCTTGCACCGTACTTGCGGAAGTTCGGCCAGTTCACCATTCCAGACTTCCTCGGCGCCCGTTACGGCGGCAACATCCCGCGCATGATCGGCGTGGTCGCGGCGATCGTCTGCTCTTTCACGTACGTGATTGCGCAGATCTACGGCGTGGGGCTCATCACCAGCCGCTTCACGGGGCTGGAGTTCGGGGTCGGGGTGTTCGTGGGGCTGGCCGGCATCCTGGTGTGCTCCATGCTCGGCGGCATGCGCGCCGTGACATGGACCCAGGTGGCCCAGTACATCATCCTGATCGTCGCGTACATGATCCCGGTGGTGTGGCTGGCGGTGAAGCAGACCGGCGTCCCGGTGCCGCAGTTGATTTACGGCTTTCAGCTCGAGAAGGTGACGGCAAAGGAGAAGGAGCTCAATGCCAACCCGAAGGAAATCCAGGTCCGCGACATCTACAAGGAGCGGGCAGCGGCAGCCGAGGCGCGGCTCAAAGAGCTAGACGCGAAGGGTGTCACGTTCCTCGATGAGCAGCGCGCCGGCCTCGAGAAGAAGGTCGCCGATCTGAAGTCGGCCAGCGCGCCTGAGGCAGAGATCAAGGCGGCCCAAGCGGCGGTGGACAAGTTCCCGAAGGAGGTTGCAGCGGCGAAGGCGGCGTGGATGAAAGATGTGAGCGGCAACAAAGCCAAAGCGGCCCCCATCAAGCCCCATGCGGAGCCGTTCCCGGGCAAAGACGAGAAGGCTCGCGACATCGCTCGCAGGAACTTCCTCGCGCTGGTCTTGTGCCTGATGGTGGGCACGGCGGCACTGCCGCATATCCTGATGCGCTACTACACGACGCCGAGCGTGCGGGAGGCGCGTGTCTCGGTGTTCTGGTCGCTGTTCTTCATCTTTCTGCTTTACTTCACCGCGCCGGCTCTGGCGGTGCTGGTGAAATACACGGTCTACTACGACGTCGTCGGTACCGCGTTCGCGAGCCTGCCCGGCTGGGTGTCCGCGTGGGCGAAGGTGGATCCGACACTGATGAGCGTGGTCGACGTGAACAAGGACGGCATTGTGCAGCTCGCGGAGATCACCATCGGCACAGACCTTGTCGTGTTGGCGACGCCGGAGATCGCGGGCCTGCCCTACGTGATATCGGGACTCGTGGCGGCGGGCGGCCTGGCCGCGGCGCTCTCCACCGCGGATGGCCTGCTGCTCACGATCGCCAACGCGCTGTCGCACGATGTCTACTACAAGATGATCGACCCGCACGCCCCGACGTCGCGCCGTCTCACCGTAGCCAAGACCTTGCTGTTGGTGGTGGCGGTGCTAGCAGCCTACGTGACCTCGCTCAAGCCGGGAGACATCCTGTTTCTGGTCGGAGCGGCGTTCTCGCTGGCGGCGTCCTCGTTCTTCCCCGCGCTCGTGCTCGGCGTTTTCTGGAAGCGTGCAAACAAGCTCGGCGCGATCCTGGGCATGCTGGCCGGTCTGGGCATTTGCATGTATTACATGTACACGCGGTATCCGTTCTTCGGCATCAATATGCCGCTCTGGTGGGACATCAATCCGATCTCCGCCGGAATTTTCGGCATTCCTGCCGGTTTCATCGGCGTGATCGTCGGCAGCCTGATATCTCCTGCACCGAACAAGGAAGTTCAGGAGCTCGTCGACCACGTGCGTTACCCGGATCTCAAGCTCAAGCCTGCGACCTGATCCAACGTTGGCGTTTTGACCTGCAAGGCCCGCGCAAGCGGGCCTTGCGCTTTTTGACAGGTCCCGGGGGCTGGTTTATCCTCGCGCCCTTTTGGAGAAGTGGCCGAGCGGTTTAAGGCGCACGCTTGGAAAGCGTGTGTACGGCTTATCCCCGTACCGTGGGTTCGAATCCCACCTTCTCCGCCAAAACAAGAGCGGGCTTGACGCCCGTTTTGTTTGGCTGCGAAGGCTGGGTGAGAACCCACTCTGGTTCGACCAGCATTCCGACCAGTGTGAGGAATGCGCAGGACGCGCGAGCGGGCGAGTGCGGTCCCGAGCACTGCGAGGGATGACGGGATCGCCTTAAGGCGAGACCGGCACAATCCCACCTTCTCCGCCACCATTGCATCCGATTGAACTCGGATGCGTCCGAAGAGAGGCGCAGCTTGCGCACATTCAGGAGAGTCGAGTGCGGGCTGCCTGCAATCACGCGCAATACCTGCCCGAGCGTCGCCAGATGATGCAGGCGTGGGCAGAACATGTGGACGCGCTCAAGGCTGGTGCTAATGTGATCCCGCTGCGCGCCGCATAGGAGTACTAACGCTCCCGCACGGTTTCCGGGAAGCGGGCCGGACCGGATGGTGAAGACATCCGACCGACCCTAACCATAGCAACCTGCGTGGCCCTAGCGGAAGGACCAAGTTTGGTTCGGGTGATCTGCACAGCTCCACACCTGGACTTTCCCCCCATTTACCTTACTACCGTCGGAGTCGAGACAAAACCCAGATGCCTTGTTTTGCAGTTGATAACGGTTTCCTGACTTTTTGACCGGCGCCCAGAGCTGATTCGGGTGCTTAGCACACTTCCAGACTCTAACAAGCGCACCGTTCGCCGTGGAACCGTCTGTATCCAAACAAAAGCCAGAACTCTGATTTACCAATTGATAAGAGTCGGCATCAATCTCGTTCATGGTCCAAGTTTGGTTCGGATGGCGTTCACATTGCCACATGCGCGCGTGTGCCCCGTTCTTTGCGCTTCCATCAGTGTCTAAACAGTACCCACTGGAAGCGTTTACTACGTTTTCAGACTTGCCTTCGAGCGCACTCGCGTGACTGAGGTTGAGCAGGAAGGTGATGGCAGCAAGCGAGGGTATGACCAATCGGGTGTTAAACACGGTAAGCCTCCATTCGGTTGGCAGTTGACCCGGACATCCCACACCGCTGTCACAGGGCCAGAAGAATTGGTGGTGTGTTGGATGCGAATCTAGCCGGGGTCGTGTTTGGATTCCGTGAAGTGCGGCGCTGGCATTCTGTGAAGTATTCACGGAACCGGGCCCACCCGCCCCAAATCAACACCGGAGAGCCTGACGTTGTGCTGCCGATTGGAGGAATCGAGAAAGGTCAGGGTGTCACCATCTGGGACGCCCACGACGCGACCCGAGACGCTTGCGAGAAGCCCGCGCATGGTGTCACTCTGTGTTTTCGAGGAGCGGGACCACGCAGCAGCTGCGCCGTCGCCACCTGAACGAAATGGTGGCGGCGAGGATTACGACGCTTGCCCACGTGGCGACCGCAGATCAGATCAGGCGGCAAAATTGCCGGTTGAAAGTTAAAACGCAGGCCAGTGGAGAAGCGCTGCAGGTAACGGGTCCGCATCGTGTCATCATGACGCCTGTAGAGCATTGTTCAGATGAACTCAATCACCGGGGATCCAAGGGCAGCGCAGCCGACCTGAGGGTATGCGCGGGGGTATCTAGATCGCCTTGAAACAACGATGCGCGCCTGATCAATGCGTTACATGTGCGATATGAATGTCACCTTCGGATGCGCGTGAGCGCAGACGGAGCAATCCCACTCTCTCCGCCAAGCAAAACGGCACTGAGCCGGAGCAATGGGACATCGAGAGATCGATCGGTGAAATGGCCGCGCTTGCCCGAGGCCGCATGTTTGCGCCTCGGATTGAGGGGTGCTGCGGTGGCGCCGGCGGAAATGAAACAGGTAGGCGTGAATACGGCGACGATCAGCGGAGTGCTCGCGGACCCGGCCAGCCGCTGGGACGGCACAACGACGTGCTTTCCTCAGCAGCTAACGAGACGAAGACGGGTTATGCGAAGCACCAGAGCGGGCGAGAAGGCAAGGCGCGTTTCAACACCGCGGATGGTCACAGCGGATCTGGCGTAAGACCGAAGGGAAACTGCTCCGCGTCGGCGATATTCAAGCGGATGCCGGTTTGAGACCTGAAGTCTTGTGCGGCCTCTTCGACGTGCGGGAATCCACGTGAAAGCTCGCGCCACATCTCCCGCCCGAGGCCTCGCAGTTCGAGCCTGACGCCTGCACGCGCGGTGTGCATCCAGATCATGAACGCTGCCGCTTCCTGCTTCTTCTGCTGCTTCTTGAGCCTGTTGGCGGTTGTGCTGAGGAACAGAAGAAAGCCTGGATTGACGGCAACGTAGGCGATAGGGTCCATCGGATTGTGGCCGTCATCTTCGAGCGAGTGTC
>JBEVOI010000135.1:0-3101 GCA_040507665.1 Burkholderiales bacterium | reverse complement strand
ACTCGAGTGGGATGGGCTGGACGACAGCGCCTTGCACGCCCTTGCCGAAGACGAGCGCAGCCAACCTATCGGCACCGCTCGACTTCTCGAGAACGGGCATATCGGGCGCATGGCTGTCCTCGCGTCGTGGCGCGGTCGCGGCGTCGGCACGGCGATGCTGGAGCGGGTCCTCATGGCCGCACGGGCTCGGGGCGTAAGCGCACCGCGGCTGCATGCACAGACCCACGCCGTAGAATTCTACCGGCGACTGGGTTTCGAGGTAGTGAGTGGGCAGTTTCTCGACGCTGGTATTCCCCACGTCACGATGCAGCGAGATATCTGCCCGGATCAGGATGCGCGAGCTACCGACGGCGACAGCGGAAAAGTGTAGACGATGTCGGATGTAGCGGGGGCGGCGTCGAAGCTGCGCTCGACGAATGTCACCTCTCCGTGCCGGTCAGCGAGCAGCACGGTCGAGCAGCGTGTTCCGTAATCGGGTGAGGCGATAAAGGCGGGGGAGAGCAAACGCTCCCAATCGAGACTGACCCCAGTGCTTGGGAGCGCATCGTCCGGTGGCCGCGAACGATCGGCGAGGAGGGCGAAGACACCCGCGATGAGTGCATTCTTGTCAGCGCCGAGCAAGGCCGAGAGTGCCGCCTTCGCCTGCCGCACCTTCGGCCACGGAGTGTCGAGGAGCGCGTTGCTCAGACCGTGCACACCGGCGCGCACCGGCTGGGGATCTCCACTTCGATTCGAGAAGTGGAAGAGTTCATGCATATCGCCAGCCAGCAGGTTGAATCCGTCGAAAGTGCTTCGCTCCGCCGCCACGGCAGCGAGGTAGGCATGCGGCACGACTGTACCGGTGAGGAAGTTCCGGACGAGGTCGCCGCGCGACCGCGGACTTCCGGATTGGGCGTTACCCTGCCGATAGTTGGTGACCGCCGCGAACCGCCCGGAGCGGGTGATGCCGAGCCAGGTGCCGCCCTTGAGCAGATCGCGCCCCGCGAGCAGGTCGCCTCGTTCGGGCCAGAACGCAGCGGGCAGTGAGGGCCGCTCGTAGAACTCGTCACGGTTCGCGCCGAGCACGAGCGGGAACGCGCGATCCGCCCGCCACGCGAATACGATCAGGCACACGGGGATTCCACGAACGTCTCCGTTTTTCGACTCGTGCCATCGAGCACGAGCATCGCGAGCGCGTGGCGCTCAACGGCCGCAGCCAAGGCGCGCTCGAAGTCGACGGCGTCCGCGATACCTTCGTAAACCTCCATCCAGAGATCGGGCTCGTCACGCTTCACAAGCAATCTCGCTTCGGCACCGGTTGCAGCGGCGACTTCGGTTTGGGCCTTCTGTACCGCGCGCAAGATGTGCGCATCTCTGCCGGGGGAAATGCGGTAGTAGATGTAGTAGGCGAACCTTGCCACCGGCGAATCAGAACGAGGGTTGGAGCGGGTAGGGGAGCGGCCGTAGCTCGAGTGTTGGCCCCGCAAGCGAACCGAGGTGGATCGGCTGCGATGTCGCACTCGAGGTCTGGATCACCGCGAGCAGGTCGAACCCCCCCTCCGGCGCCGGCGCCGCGTTTACCACCATGCCGCTTGCCTGGCCGTCGAGGTCGGCGCTGTAGAGCTCGTCACCCGGTGCTGGCGCGGTGTCCTCCCCTGCGTGGGCGAGATACATGCGTCGCTTGAGTCGGCCCAGGTATTGAGTGCGCGCCACGATTTCCTGCCCCGGGTAGCAGCCCTTCTGGAAGCTCACACCGCCGATGAGCTCGAGGTTGGCCATTTGGGGAACGAACTGGTCCTGGGTCGCACTGGTGATTGTCGGAATCCCCGCGCGGATTTCCAGCCAGTCCCATACCTGAGCACCGGCCGGGCGCGCACCCGCACTGAGCTTGCTCCAGAGGCCCTTGGCAGGTTCGAGTGGGGCGACGATCTCGAAACGATCCCCAGGCAGGCGGATGACCGTTACCAGATCGATTTGCGCCACGTCGAAGGCCACCGACGGTGATGCGCCCAGGCTTGCGGCGAGCAGCGCTTCCGCTTCAGCGCCCGCAACACCGAGACGCACAAACGCGTCGCTCGCGTCCGCCAACTGGACCTTCGAGCGGAGGACGAACATCTCGAGGCGCTTGCGGATCGGCTCCACCAGCTCCCACGCAAGCTGCAGAAAGATTGTCTTGAGGCACTGGTACAGAAGCAAGCTCGCGAGCATGCGCCCCTTCGGCGTGTTGTAGCTGCTGAGCTGCGCCCGGTTGTCTTTCAGCTGCCGCACATCGCTGGAGACCTGGCCCTGGAGGAAAGCAACGGTATCGGGGCCCGAAGCGGCGATCAGGCCCAAGTGAGAGAGATCGCACAGCACCGTTCCAGCCTGTGCGGCACGCAATTCTGCATCGAGCTCGCCAAAATGCACGACCCGGTGGCCTTCGACTCTGGCCCCGCGGGCCGCAAGGTTGCCCAACCAGCCCTGGATCGGGGCCGGCTTATCGTCGATCGGCTTCATGGCGCACGATTCTAGCCGCAAGTTGTGGGAATGTGCCCGCCGGCGCGAACCGCTTGGCCACCCGGCAGGTTTGGCCAACCTTCATTCTGCTAGATTCCCGGAAATGCAGCTTGCAAGTGTTCATGTCTCGACCCGACTGCAAGAGTGTTGAGCCTCATGAAGCGCACTCCCGTTTCACGACTTAAGATCCAACTTCGCCCATCGCGCCGTCTCGCTGGCGCGCTGGTCGTGGCGCACCTTCTGACCGCTGCCGGTGTGATCGCATGCGCTGACGGCACGCTTCTCTCGGCTGCGCTGTTGGCGGCGCTCGCGGCAAGCCTTGTCTTCCACTTACGCCGGCATGCCTGGCTGGCCGACGCCCGTTCGGTCGTTGTAGTCGAGTTGACGGATACGCTCGATTGCGAACTGGAGGAACGATCCGGGCGCCGGATTTCCGGAATCGTGCTCGGCGCGACCTTCGTCGCACCTTGGCTGGTGGTGATCAACGTGAAGGTCGAAGAAAGTCGCAATGTCCGGGCGATCGTTGTGCTGCCTGATGCGACCGACCGTGAGAGTTTTCGCGCGCTGCGAGTGTGGCTACGGTGGCGGAAGCCGGAGCCGACCGCTTCTAGGGTGTGAGGTCCTAG
>JBEVOI010000110.1:0-4201 GCA_040507665.1 Burkholderiales bacterium | reverse complement strand
GCCCCGGCAAAACCGGCGGCACCCGCGGCGCCGGCACCCGCCGCAGTTGCAGGTCCCCCGCCCGCCAGCTACAGCGGCAAGTTCGACATCGAGTGCGAGATGGTCGTGCTGGGCTCCGGTCCGGGCGGCTACTCGGCCGCGTTCCGGTCCGCGGATCTCGGAATGAAGACGGTGCTCGTCGAGCGCTATCCGACGCTGGGGGGCGTTTGCCTCAACGTCGGTTGCATTCCCTCGAAGGCGCTCTTGCACACGGCGGCCGTGATGGACGAGGCGGTTGCGATGGCACACCACGGCATTACGTATGCAGCGCCGCAGATCGATATCAACAAGCTGCGTGGCTTCAAGGAGGGTGTCGTCAAGAAGCTGACCGGTGGCCTGGCGGGGATGGCGAAGGGCCGCAAGGTCGAGACCGTGCGCGGGGTCGGGCGATTCCTCGACCCTAACAACATCGAGGTTGAGCTCACCAGCGGCACCGGTCAGGAGAAGACCGGCGAGAAGAAGGTGGTGCGCTTCCAGAAGGCGATCATCGCCGCCGGTAGTCAGGCGGTGATGCTGCCCTTCATGCCGGTCGATCCGCGGGTAGTGGATTCGACCGGTGCGCTCGAGCTCAAGTCCATTCCGAAGCGGATGCTGGTCATCGGCGGCGGCATCATCGGCCTCGAGATGGCGACGGTCTACTCGACCATCGGCACCAGCATCGATGTCGTGGAGATGCTCGATGGGCTGATGACGGGCGCCGACCGCGACCTCGTGAAGGTGTGGGAGAAGAAGAACGCGGGTCGCTTCGCCAACATCATGCTGAAGACCAAGACCACGGGCGCCGAGGCGACGCCGGCTGGCATCAAAGTGACGTTCGAGGGGGACAAGGCACCGAAGGAGCCGCAGGTGTACGACCTGGTGCTGGTTGCGGTCGGCCGCAGCCCGAACGGTAAGAACATCGGCGCGGAGAACGCAGGAGTGGCGGTGACGGACCGCGGATTCGTTCCTGCCGACAAGCAGTTGCGCACGAACGTGCCGCACATCTTTGCGATTGGTGACATCATCGGCCAGCCGATGCTCGCCCACAAGGCGGTGCACGAGGCCCATGTCGCGGCGGAGGCAGCGCACGGCGAGGCGGCATTCTTCGACGCGCGGCAGATTCCGTCGGTCGCGTACACCGATCCGGAGGTGGCGTGGGCGGGCAAGACCGAGGAGCAGTGCAAGGCCGAGGGCATCAAATACGGCAAGGCGACGTTCCCGTGGGCTGCTTCGGGCCGGGCGATTGCAAACGGCCGCGACGAGGGCTTCACGAAGCTCCTCTTCGATGAAGCCACGCATCGCTGCATCGGCGGCGGCATCGTCGGTACCCATGCGGGTGACCTGATCGGTGAAGTCTGCCTTGCGGTGGAAATGGGCGCGGATCCGACCGACATCGGCAAGACCATCCATCCGCACCCGACCCTTTGCGAGTCGGTCGGAATGGCCGCGGAATTGTTCGAGGGCGTGTGCACCGACCTGCCGCCGGTGAAGAAGAAGTAGGTTTCTGTAGGCAATCCGGGGCGGCAGCGGTGCCGCCCCCCGCAGCGCGGGAGTGAGGACATGGAAGAGACACTCAAGCAGTCGGCGCTCGAGTACCACCAGTTCCCCACGCCGGGAAAGATCTCGGTTACGCCGACCAAGGCCCTGCTCAATCAGCACGATCTTTCGCTCGCTTACTCGCCGGGTGTGGCCTACGCCTGCACGGCGATCCAAGAGGATCCGAAGCGCGCCGCGCTGTACACCTCGCGCTCGAATCTCGTCGCGGTGATCACCAATGGAACCGCAGTCCTCGGGCTGGGCAACATCGGCGCGCTCGCGGGCAAGCCGGTGATGGAGGGCAAGGGTTGTCTCTTCAAGAAGTTTGCGGGCATCGACGTTTTCGACCTCGAAGTTAGTGAGCTCGACCCCGACCGATTCATCGAGGTGGTTGCCGCCCTGGAGCCGACCTTCGGCGGCGTGAACCTGGAGGACATCAAGGCGCCGGAATGCTTCTACATCGAGAAGAAGCTGCGCGAGCGCATGAAGATTCCGGTCTTCCACGACGATCAGCACGGCACCGCCATCGTCGCGGCGTCCGCCATCCTGAACGGGCTCAAGATCGTCGGCAAGGACATCGGCAGTGTGAAGCTCGTCTGCTCGGGCGCGGGTGCCGCCGCGCTGGCCTGCCTGGATCTGCTGGTGAGCCTGGGGCTCAAGATGGAGAACGTCCTCGTCAACGACATCAAGGGCGTGGTGTACAAGGGGCGCAAGGAAGAGATGGACGACAACACGGCGCGCTATGCCAAGGAGACGAGCGCCCGCACCCTGGGTGAGATCATCGGCGGGGCGGACGTCTTTCTCGGTCTGTCCGCAGGAGGTGTGCTCAAACCCGAGATGGTCAAGCAGATGGCGGACAAGCCCATCATTCTGGCGATGGCCAATCCCGAGCCGGAAATCCGGCCAGAGCTGGCGAAGCAGGTGCGTCCGGACTGCCTGATCGGCACCGGGCGTTCGGATTACCCGAACCAGGTCAACAACTCGCTCTGCTTCCCGTTCATCTTCCGCGGCGCGCTCGACTGCGGCGCCACCACCATCAACGAGGAGATGAAGCTCGCGGCGGTGCGCGCCATCGCGGGGATCGCGCAAGCGGAGCCCTCCGAGATCGTCGCGCTGGCCTACGGCGAGCAGACGCCTGCCTTCGGACCCGATTACCTGATCCCGCGTGCGTTCGATCCACGCCTGATCACGAATATCGCACCGGCGGTCGCCAAAGCGGCGATGGAGAGCGGCGTCGCGACCCTGCCGATCAAGAATTTCGAGGCGTACGGCAGCCACCTCGAGCGGTTCGTGTACCGCTCCGGCACCAGCATGGAGTCGGTCTTCGAGGCCGCGAAGCAGGCGCCAAAGCGCGTGGCTTACGCGGAGGGCGAAGACGAGCGCGTGCTGCGGGCCGCGCAGGTGGCGGTCGATCAGCGCATGGCGACACCGATACTCATTGGCCGGCCGGACGTCGTGACCAAGCGCATCGACAGCCTGGGGCTGCGGCTGAAGCCCGGTGAGAACTGCGAGCTCGTCGATCCGGCGAGCGACGCACGCTACGACCGGTATTGGCGGGAGTACTTCCGGTTGACGGCGCGGCTCGGAACCACGCGAGACGAAGCCAAATATGAGGTGCGCACCCGTACCACCCTCATCGGCGCGCTGCTGGTCAGCTGCGGAGACGCGGACGCGATGCTCTGCGGGACCTTCGGCGACTACGTTGATCACCTCGCCTACGTGCGCAAGGTGATCGGGATGCGTCCAGGGGTGAAAACGCTGGCGGCCATGCAGATGCTGATGCTGCCGAGCCATCGCATCTTCATTTGCGATACCCATGTCAATGTCGATCCCTCCGCTGAGCAGATTGCGGACATCACTTTGCTCGCAGCCGAAGAGGTGCGGAACTTCGGACTCTCGCCAGCTGCCGCGCTGCTCTCGCACTCCAACTTCGGCAGCGCCGATACGCCCTCCGCGGTGAAGATGCGCGAAGCGCTGGCGCTCATCCGGGCGCGGGCTCCCGATCTCGAGGTCGAAGGCGAGATGCACGGCGATGCCGCGCTGTCACCGTCACTGCTGGAGAGCCTCGTACCGGAGTCGAGCCTCAAGCAACCGGCCAATCTTCTGGTCCTCCCCAACATCGACGCGGCGAACATTTGCTACAACCTGCTCCGAATTGCTGCGGGTGGAGGAATTTCCGTGGGCGGCATTCTGTTGGGCGCGGCGCGACCGGTGCACATCATGACGCCTTCTTCCACCGTTCGCCGGCTCGTCAACATGACCGCTCTCGCGGTCGTGGACGGCCAGAAGGTGCACGCCTAGCGCGCTTGTCCTCTCGCTGGTATCGCTGCGTCTTGCAGCGCCTGCGGGGAGGAAGGGTTTTGGCTGTTCCGCGTGTCGCCGCAGGAGCAAGCGGGAACCCGAGTCCGCGTTGAGGGCGGCGTAAAACTTGTTCATGAGAGGAGGCGAAATGGCAGACACGCATATGACTCCAGCGGCAGCGCCCAAGAAGGGGTTGCACCACTCCCTCTATGTGCAGGTGATCGTCGCTATCGTGGTCGGCATCCTGCTCGGGCACTTCTTCCCGGAGACCGGCACCGCGATGAAGCCCCTCGGCGACGGCTTCATCAAGCTCATCAAGATGATCATTGCGCCGATCATCTTCTGC
>JBEVOI010000052.1:0-9005 GCA_040507665.1 Burkholderiales bacterium | reverse complement strand
GCCACGCCGGTGCCGACGGAGTGTCGCGCATTCGCTCCGGCACCGCTCGCGACAACGAGCGGCATCACGCCGAGAATAAAGGCCATCGAAGTCATGAAGATCGGGCGCAGCCGCAGGCGCACGGCGGTCAGGCACGCATCCACGATGGACATGCCTTCCTCGTAGTGGCGCTTGCAGGATTCGACCAGCAGGATACCGTTCTTGGCGGCGAGCCCGACGATCGTGACCAGCCCGATCTGGAAATAGACATCGTTCTCCAGCCCACGCAGGTGAATGGCGGTGAGCGCACCGAGGACGCCGATGGGCACGGTGAGCATGACGGCGATCGGCACGGCCCAGCTTTCGTAAAGCGCGGCGAGGCACAGGAACACGACGATGATCGACAGGGTAAAGATGTAGGGCGCGACCTTGCTGGAGATGATCTGTTGCAGCGTCTGTCCGCTCCATTGGTACTCCATGCCCTGCGGCAACACCTGCTTCGAGACCGCGTCCATCGCGTCGATCGCCTGGCCCGAGCTCTTGCCCGGCGCGGCCTGGCCAACCATGTGGATCGCCGGATAACCCTGAAAGCGATCGAGGGCGACCGGTCCCTCGACCCACTCGGTGTTGATCACGGACTTGATCGGCACCATCTCGCCTTTTATGTTGCGCACGTAGATGTGGGAAAAGTCTTCGGGCGTGGCGCGCTGCGAATTGTCAGCCTGCAGGCGCACCTGCAGCACGCGGCCGAACTTGAGGAAGTTGTTGACGAACATCGGCCCGTACATGCCGCCCACTGCGCTCATCACATCGTCTACGGTGAGCCCCAGGGCCTTGGTCTTGGCGCGGTCGAGATCGATGTAGAGCTGCTGTCCGTAGGGCGCGCTCACCGATACGACGTGGCGCATGTCGGGGTTGCGGTTGGCGGCGTCGAGCAGGCTCGCGGCGGTGCGGTTCAGAAGAGCGCGGTCTCCCAGCGGCTCCTGGAGAAAGAAGTCGAAGCCGCTTACAGTGGAAAGCCCTGTGATGGGAGGAGGATTGGCGGGGGTGACGCTCGCCTGCTGCATGCCGCGCAGGTCCTTCAGTCCCTGGTCGACCATGTTGAGAGCATTCTCGAAGGCCGCCCTGCGTTCCTCCCAAGGCTTGAGCGCCACGAACAACGTGCCGATATTGGGAGCGTTGTAGTACAGGCCATAGCCGTTCAGGCTCAGGATATCCTGCACCGCCGGATTCTTGCGGAAATAGGCTTCGAGCTCCCGGGTGACCTCTCCCGTCTGCTCGAGACTCGAGCCCACCGGGAGCGTGGTCATGACCATGAAATAGCCCTGATCCTCGTCCGGCAGGAACCCTGTCGGCGTGGTCCTGAAGTTGTACACCACGCCGGCTATGAGCAAGCCATAGAGCAGAGCAAAGAGCAGGCTGCGCGCGAGAACATGGCGCACGCCGGTCTCGTAGTGCTGCGTGAGGCGCTTGAAGCTCGCGTTGAACCAACCGAAGAAACCGCGGCGCCCACCGGGTGGCTTCGGCTTGAGGACGATCGCGCACAGCGCCGGCGTGAGCGACATCGCCATGAACGCCGAGAGCAGCATCGTCAGCGTGATGGTGACGGCGAACTGCCGGTACAGCGCGCCCGCAAGGCCGGGTATGAACGCGGACGGCAGGAATACCGAGCTCAGCACTGCCATCACCGCGACGATCGGTCCGCCGAGCTGGCGCATCGCGAGCTTGGTGGCCTCGCGCGGCGGTAGGCCTTGATCCTCCATGATCTCTTCCACGCGCTCGACGACGAGGATGGCGTCGTCCACCACGAGACCGATGGCGAGCACCATTCCGAACAGGGTGAGCGTGTTGATGGTGAATCCGAGCATGCCCAGGCCGATGAACGCGCCGATGATCGACACCGGCACCACCAGCATGGGCACGAGGGTCGTGCGCCAGCTGCCGAGGAACAGGTAGACGACCAGCATCACCAGTGCGAGGGCTACGAAGAAGGTGACGATCACCTCGTGGATCGATGCGGTGATGAATTTGGTGCTGTCATAGGGGATCGACCACTCGACTCCCTCGGGGAAGATCCGTGCGACGTTGGTCATCGCCTTGCGAACATCCTTGGCGAGTTGTACCGCGTTGGCGCCGGAGAGCTGGGTGACGAGAAGAACTGCAGCAGGCACACCGTTGATACGCGAGTTGTAGGTGTAGTCCTGCGCGCCGAGTTCGACCCGGGCCACGTCCTTGATGCGCACGAATGAGCCGTCCGTGAGCGCGCGCACGATGAGGTCCTCGAACTCGCGGACCTCGCTCAGGTAGCCCTTGGCCAGGATCGGGATCGTGAGCACCTGTCCACGCGGCGAGGGCGCGAGTCCGACCTGTCCGGTGCTGTAGTTGTTGTTCTGGTCCTGGATGACGCGAATCAGGTCGTTGACCGTGACGCCGAGATCGGCGAGGCGCTGGGGATCGAGCCACAGGCGCATGGAGTAGGGGTATCCG
The DNA here is from genome assembly GCA_040507665.1 of Burkholderiales bacterium. Lineage (GTDB taxonomy): Bacteria > Pseudomonadota > Gammaproteobacteria > Burkholderiales > JAEUMW01 > JAEUMW01. The sequence goes on along the minus strand of JBEVOI010000052.1, from coordinate 6,539 downwards.
GTCTGCTGGATCTGCCCCGTGCCCGGAAGGCGCTTGAGCGCATACGCGACCAAGGTCCCAGCGAGGTTGTTGAGATATGCGTAATCGATGCTTGGATTCTTCGAGGTGAGAGCGACCGCCATCACCAGCGCCGGATTTGCCTTCAGCACCTGCACGCCCTGCGCCTGGACCGCCGGCGGCAGACTGGGCATCGCAGCCTGCAGCTTGTTCTGCACGTCGACGGCGGCGATATCCACGTCGTAACCCGGCCGGAAGACCATGGTGATCTTCGCGTTGCCGAAGTTGTCCGTGGTGGACATCATGTAGATGAGGCCCGGCACGCCGTTTACCTGTACCTCGATCGGTGCGGTGACGGCCTGTTCCGCAATTTCGGCGTTGGCGCCGGGGAAGCTCGCGGCGACGATGACCACGGGTGGGGTGAGCCGCGGGTACTGCTCGATCGGGCGGAAAGCCATCACAATCGTGCCGGCCAGCACGAGCAGGATCGCGATAACGCCGGCGAATACCGGGCGATCGGTGAAGAACACGCCGAGCATCGGTCAGGCGCCCGTGGAAGGGGAGACGGAGGTGGGGCCGGACTTCGGTCCGGGAACGGAGGGCTGGGCCTCGGTGACCGGCTTCACCGTCAGGCCGGCGGAAACCTTCTGCAGATCACCCACGATCACACGCTCGCCGGGAGCGACGCCTTTGTCGATTACCCACTGGGACTCATACCAGCCGCCCACGACGACCGCGCGCCGCTCGACCTGATCCTTCGAATTCACGACGTAGACAAAATGATCGTTCACCGCTTTGACCACCGCCTGCTGCGGGACGAGGACGGCGTTCGGTTGTTCGCCCAGTTCCACCTGTACGCGCACGAACATGCCCGGCAACAGGATCTGTTCCGCGTTGGGAAAGACTGCACGCGCCGTGAAGGTGCCCGTTTCCTTGTTGACGATGACGCCGCCGAAATCCAGGGTGCCCGACGCAGGATACGCACTATCGTCGGGAAGCTTGACGGTGACGGGCATCAGGTCCGCTGATGTCGCCTTGACCTTGCCGGAATCCCTGGCCTTGCGGAAGGCGAGCTGTTCCTTGTCGGTGACGTTGAACGTGACGTAGACAGGGTCGATCCGATCGATGACAGTCAGTTGCGAGTTCGGGCGAACCAGCGCGCCTTCCTGAACCAGCGTGCGCGAGATGCGCCCGGCTTGCGTGGCGTTGATATCGGTATAGCTGAGGTTGACCTTGGCCAGAGTTACCGCAGCCAAGGCCTGAGCTACGGCGGCTGCGGTTTCCTTTTCCTCGGCAATCGCGTTATCGCCGTCCTGTTCGCTCAGGGCTTCGTCTTTTACCAGCGGCAACACCCGCGCCAGCTTCTGCTGGGCCTTCAGATGCTTCGCCTTCGCGGCCGCAAGGTTGGCCTGGGCTTCCGCAAGCTGCGCCTGAAACGGTCGGGGATCGATCTGATACAGCCGATCACCTTTCTTGACGTCCTTCCCTTCCGTGAAATACCGCTTCCAGAGCGTACCCTCGATCTGCGGCCGTACTTCCACCTGCCTGTAGGCCTCGACCCGGCCGACCCACTCGCGTGTAAGTGGGACTGACTGAGCCACCGCCACTACCACGCGGACTTCAGGCTGAACGGGCGCGGCGGGCGGCGTCTCCTGTTTGCAGCCGGCGAGCGAGAGGCCCAGGCAGGCGGCGGCGAGCCATCGAAGGTTCCGCGCCAGCGCGCGGCGAGAAGTAGTCTGCGCGGCGTCGTGGGGAGGAGACTCTGCGGTGTTCATCCTTGTTGTTCGCGGTGGCGGTCCGGTCCGTCGCGGCTGCTATGATAAGCGCCGCTGGAAATCTGCGGGATGCCTCGTCAAACCAAGGAGTGAAGCATGAAGACTTTCATCATCGTGATCGTTTCCCTGATCGTCGGCGGGGTTTCTCGGCGGACTCCTCGGGCTTGGACGCGGGGCCGTGGGAGGGGTATTGGGCGGACTCATCGTCGGCACCCAGACCGGCGTTTGCGTCGCGGCCGAAGCGGCGACCCAGGCTGGGCTGATTCCCGCCGACAAGGCGGGGGAGCTGGTCGCGAAAGCCATCGAAAGGATCCGCTCGAGCCCGAAAGCGCAGGCAGTTGCGAACTCGCCGGACATCAAGTGGGTTGCGAACACCACGGACTGCGACGAGCTTCGGGCGGAGTTCGCGAAAGCCGCGAAGTAGCCGCAATAGCCGTCGCGGCCAAACCGCTACCCGCCGCCCTTCTTCGCCAGCACGTGGATGAGGGAGAAGTAACGCGACTCCTGCGAGAACCGCAGGCAGGCGAGACCGGTCGCGAGAACGATGAACGCAGCGAGCACAGCGACATCGGTCCCGATCGAGAAGTCGGGCATGAAACCGGGTCCGGTGACCGCGAGGTTCGCATGTTTGAGCAGATCCACCGCATAGGTGTAGGGGTTGATGCTCGCGATGGTCCGCAGCACGTCCGGCAGGTGTGCCACGGGGTAGAGCGATCCGGACAGGAAGAACACCGGGAAGATGACGAGGTTCATGATCACCGCGTAGTTGTCCAGGGTCGGCGTCCACGCCGCGGTGAGAATCCCGAGGCTCGCGCACGCGAGCGCCGTCATCAGGAGCCCAAGGAGCAGCACACCCCAGTGGATGCTCCCGCCCAGGTAGCCGAAGATCGCGAGCAGCACCAGCAGCAGTACCGCCTGGATGATGCCCGCGATGGCCGCGCCGAGCACCTTCGCGATCACGATCCAGTAATGCTCGAACGGCGCGATCACCAGCATCCGCATCACGCCCGACTCCTTGTCGTAGACCGTCGACAAGGCGGCGAGCATCGCGCCGAACAGCATCGCCATGCCGATCACGCCGGGTACGAGAAAGTACTTGTAGCTGTCGGCGCCGGTGCGGCCGAGCATCGCGTCGAAGCCCGCGCCGATCACGAGCAGCCAGATGAGCGGCCGGATCATCGCGGATAACAGCCGCGAGCGTTGCCGGAAGAGCTTGAGCACTTCGCGCTGGACCACGGCGAGCACGGGGCGATAATTCACGGGCTCGGCTCCGTGTCGATGGCCCCGCCTGCTTCCAGATCGCGATTGCGCTGCAGGGTCTCGAGGCGCATCTCCCGCCGTATCTTCGCCTGCTCGTAGCGCAGCCGTTCGGTGTCGGTTTCCGGCGTGACCGGCAGCACCGAGACCGGCTTCAGGCGCTCGTCCACCGCGACCATGGTGAAAAAGCAGGAGTTGGTATGGCGGCTGCGGCGGCTGCGCACGTCCTCGGCCTCGACGCGGATTCCGATTTCCATCGAGCTGCGCCCGGCCCAGTTCACGCTCGCGGAGAACGTTACGAGCTCGCCGACGTGGATCGGCTCGCGGAAGTACACCTGGTCCAGCGACACCGTCACCACGTAGCTCTTGCTGTAGCGCGACGCGCACGCATAGGCGACCTGATCCAATAGCTTGAGCAGCGCACCGCCGTGCACGTTGCCGGAAAAGTTCGCCATGTCCGGCGTCATCAGCACGGTCATGTACAGGGATCGCCCGGGAACGCTCATTGCGCCGCCTCCATGCCGGTTTCCCCCGCGAGGCGGGAGAGGGCGTCGGTCTCACTGACCCAGAGGAACACGTCGTTCAGGTTCGGGCGCCGGACCCGCAGGCCGCTCACCTGGTCCGCATATTTCGCCTGCAGGCCGGCGAGCTCGATGGTTGAGCCGTGGAAACGGAAGGTCGCGCGCTCGTCCTCGAGCACCGGTTCGCCCAGATCGACCCTCAGCTCGTTCACGATGTCGGCGAGCCTCTCGCCCTCGAACTCGATCACGTGGTTGCCGAGGCTGTCGATCAACTCCTGCGGCGCGCCGCTCTTCACAATGCGGCCCTTCTTGATGAAGGCGACACGATTGCAGTCCGCCGCCTCTTCCAGGTAGTGCGTCGTGAGAAGGACCGTCATGCCAGTCTGCGCGCGCAACCGCTCGATGAAGCGCCAGATCTTCTTCCGGTTCGGCAAGTCGAGTCCGATGGTGGGCTCGTCCAGGAACAGCACCTGCGGCACGTGGATGACGCCGCGGGCGATGTCCACCGCGCGGCGCATGCCGCCAGAAAGTGTGCCCACCGGCTTGTCCCACTTGTCGCCCAGGCCGAAGAGGTCGAGCAACTCGCCGCTACGCTTCCTGATCACCGTGCCCGGAAGCCCCGCGAGCATGCCGGCGAAGCGCAGGTTCTCCCACACCGACAGGGTCCGGTCGAGGGCAGAGTCCTGGAACACCACGCCGATGGCGCCGCGCACCTTGACCCCGTTGTGTCCCACGTCGTGACCGGCTACCAGCGCCCTGCCGGATGTCGGCCGCACCAGCGTAGAGAGCATGTGGATGGTGGTGGTTTTGCCGGAGCCGTTGGGGCCCAGCAGCCCGAAGAATTCGCCAGCTGGAATATCCAGGTCGAGGCGATCGACCGCCAGTGTGTCGCCATAGTGCTTGGTGAGTCCGTCGGCGTGGACCGCGAGGGACTTCGCGAGATCTGGAGCGTCGCGCATCATGGCGGGGACCGGTGCTCGGGGGAGCGGAACTCGGATAATCGAGTCCCGATTTTAACCGACTCCGGGCGAAGGCGTGAATCCCGCAGTGCGATACACCGCGGGTTCACACTCGGATCAGACCTCCGCCGGAGTGGCGGGCTCGGCTTTCCGGCTGAGTTCGCGCGAGCTCTTGTCGTCGCGGAAGACGATGGGATGCACGGCGATCGTCTTGCGGTCCCGCTGCTGCGCTCTTTCCACTGCTGCCGTGACGATGTGGTGATGCGGTGAGAGGCTGCAGACCGGATCGGCGTTGGTTGCATCGCCCGTCAGCATGAACGCCTGGCAGCGGCAGCCGCCGAAGTCCTTGACCTTCTCGGGACAGGTGCGGCAGGGCTCCTTCATCCACTCGTCGCCGCGGTAGGCGTTGAAGCCGGGCGAGTCGTACCAGATCCACCGCATGTCGTGGTCCCTGGCGTTCGGGAACGTGAGACCCGGCAGCATGCGCGCTTCGTGGCATGGCAGCACGGTACCGTCGGCCTGCACCGTGATGAACACGGAGCCCCAGCCGTTCATGCACGCCTTCGGCCGGTCGGCATGGTAGTCAGGCACGACGAAGTAGATCTTCATCTTGCTGCCGACTCGCTCGCGGAACTTGTTTGTCACCTCTTCCGCGCGCTGGAGCTGCTCGCGGGTGGGCAGCAACTGGTCGCGGTTCACCAACGCCCAGCCGTAATATTGGGTGTTGGCGAGCTCGACGTACTCCGCGCCCATGGCTTCCGCCATCTCGAGGATCTGCTCCGTGTGATCGATGTTCATCCGGTGCAGCACGACGTTGAGCACCATCGGGTAGTCGTACTGCTGGATCAGCTTCGCCACCCTCGACTTGAGCTCGAAGGTCTTGGTGCTGGAGAGGAAGTCGTTCATCTCCCGCGTCGAATCCTGGAACGAGAGCTGGATGTGGTCGAGACCGCCTTCCTTGAAGGCGGCGATGCGCTTCTCGGTGAGCCCGACACCGGAGGTGATGAGGTTCGAGTAGTAGCCGAGCTTGCGTGCTTCGGCGACCATGATCTCCAGGTCGTCGCGCACGAGCGGCTCGCCACCGGAGAAGCCGAGCTGGGTCGCGCCGATCTCGCGCGCCTCGCGCAGCACCTTCAGCCACTCATCGGTCGAGAGCTCCTGGCCGTACGTCGTGTAGTCAGTGGGGTTGTAGCAGAACACGCAATGCAGCGGGCACTTGTACGTGACCTCCGCCAGCAGCCACAGCGGGTTGTTGACCTTAGTCCTGCTTGACCCGGATCCAGCCGTTTCCATGTGCCACCTCCAGGAACCCGAGCACGTCATTGCGAAGATCCGCGCCCGGGAATGCCTTTTCGAGATCTTCCAGAATCGATTTCACGCTGGTGCCGCCGGGCACCCGCTTCATGATCTCGCCCGCGCTGCCCGAGAGCTTCACCATGCCTTCCGGATAGAGCAGCACGTAAGCCTCCTGGACCGGCTCCCACTGGAAGCGGAAGTAGCGCGCGAGATCGAGCACCGTGTCGTCGGTGAATTTTGCTTGCTCGGTCACGTCCTTTCCCCGATGCCGTAGTTGACCTGCATCGCGTCGAGCATGCTCCACAGCACGTCGAGCTTGAACTGCAGGATGTCGAGCGCCTTCTCCTGCTCTGCCCGGGTCTTGAAGTGATCGAGGGTGACCCGCAGCCCGTGCTCCACGTCGCGGCGCGCTTCGGACAGGCGCTTGCGGAAGTAGAAGTAGCCCTCCGGCTCGATCCATGGATAGTGCTGCGGCCAGTTCTCGAGCCGCTTCTGGTGGATCTCCGGCGCGAAGAGTTCGGTGAGCGAAGAGCACACTGCCTCCTGCCACGGGCGCGTACGCGCGAAGTTCACATATGCGTCCACCGCGAACCGCACCCCCGGGAGAACGTGCCGGAGCGAGGTGATGTCCTCGCGCTTGAGGCCGCACGCCTCACCGAGCCGCAGCCATGCTTCGATGCCGCCTTCCTCCCCTTGCGTTCCATCGTGGTCGATGATGCGCTGTATCCACTGCC
>JBEVOI010000046.1:0-3131 GCA_040507665.1 Burkholderiales bacterium | reverse complement strand
CGATCAGTGCAATTACCGACTTGGGCGACGCGCTTTCCTGGGCAGCCTCTTCTACCCAGGGAACCGAACGGGAAAGGTGGCTATTTCAGCTCGGTGCCTGGCTCGCTGCTCGCGGCGAAACAAGCGCTGCATTGGAAGCGCTGGCGCAGTCGCACGACGATCGCGCGCGGGCGTTGGCGGGACGCCTGTGGGTGGCGCAAGGGACGGACACTCGTGCCGCGGCAGAGTGCTTTCGAGCAATCGAGTCGGAGGCAATCTCACTTCACCCCCAGATAGTGATCGAACGGGATAAAGCTCTCGCTGCGCTGGGGCCGGAAACCGTCGGGGAGCGCAGGCGTTGGCTCGATGCCGTCTCGGCTCTCGATGACGAATGGCTGGCCGAACGGCGAGCGAGTCTCTTCATCGACGCCGGAGATTCGCAGGCTGCTCTCAACGTGCTCAGAAACACCCGCTTCCAATTGGTGCATCAGCGCTACGAACGGACTCGCCTGTGGAGACAGGCTGAAGCCAATCTTGGCCTCGAGCCTGTGGAATACCCTGCGTGGTTGGGAGAAGACGATCTGGCGGAATTTGGAGCCTATCGTGAGCATCCTCATCGAGGCAACAGTCGCAGTGCGTTTTCGCGATAGATACGCCGCAGAACGTCGTCCGGCAGGAACAAGCCATAAATGTTCCAGCGCCCCTGGCGCGATGCATGCGACGGGTATTCGAAGTACTCGTCCGCTGTCTCCAGGAATCTGAAGTGCAGGCGATACATGCCGACGTCGGGAACCAGGTCCGTGCCGAACAGGATGCGGTCGCTGTGCTTCAGAAAAAAATCGCGCGCCGTATAAGGCTGTCGCCCAAGTTCTGCTGAACGTGCCCCTATATCCACAAAAACATTGGGATACCTCTCGAGCAGATCGCTGACATAGGAAAGCTCCTCCGCACGCTCGGCGACATGTGCGGCAACAAACGTCGTGCGGGGATGGCGCGCGAACACGCGGTCGCGTTGCTGCAGAAGTTCCTGCTTGCCAAAGGGCGCGGAGCAGAAGCTCCAGTTCGGATGCGCCGCCAGCTCTTCAAAGCGCTCGTTGCGCTCATCGACAGGCAGGAAGAACGCGTCCGGGTCTGCAGTGTGAAACATGACCGGCACACTCAACTCGGCCGCTTTCTCGAACATCGGCGCGAGCCGCTCGTCATCGACCCGCAGCAAATCGCCCGTCGAATCCCGCAGACTCGTGCCCAGATCCTTCCAGACTTTCAGACCGCAGGCGCCGTGCTCCACCATCTTCTCGAGCCGATCGGCGCAATGGCTGAAGAAATCGGCCCTGTGCAGATCGGTCCAGTCCATCCATGCGTAAGTAGCGAACCGTCCGGGAGCTGATGAGTGAAAACGCTTGATGACTGCAAGAGCTTCATTTCCTACCTGCATGGTGATATTGACGATGCGTTCGATCCCGCACTCATCCATCACCTTCAAGACAGCAGCCGGGTCCTGTGCGTCAAGGTGGTTGTGGTAATCGACAGCCGGAAACTTCGCGCGCTTCAGGTCGTGGACAGGAGTGACCAGCATCGAACGCGGGTGAAAATCACTGAGACGAAGATTGACCTCCGCCTTTGCGGTCACCATCGCGATGAACTTGTCCTCATGAGTTCCCGGCTCACTCATGATCGTGCGTCCTCTGCTCCGCCAGTCGGTTGAACATCGAACGCAGGTCCTTGTAGCCCTTCACCATGACGATCCCGGTGATCACGGCGAACGAAACCGCGGCAATCACCAGTGAGGCGGTCCAGAAGATCAGCCAATAGTTCATTCTGCCTCCTTCAATGCGGGTTCAAGTCGCGCCGGCCAGGGATGTCGGGGCGCGCTTGCCCATCAGGGAACCGAGGACGAGCCCGAGGGCGGCCAAGCCAAATGCGCAGAAGCCGGTGATGTTCTCGCTCCAATGCAGGAAGAAGAACGGGATGATTGCTCCGGCTGCACCCATCAGCATCGCCAGATAGCCGCCTAGCGTGTTTGCGCGTTTCCAGTACAGACCGCCGATCACGCAAATGAACGTGCCCGCCAGATAAATCGTGCCGGTGATGTTCAGGTAGAGATAAACGGCGCCCGGAGGCGTGTAATACAAGCCCCAGAACATCAAGAATAACCCGACGAACAGGTTGGCGAGACGATTGACGAAGATCTGGCTGCGCGAACTAAGAGCCGGCTTACCCATCTGTTCGCGGATGGGCAGGATGATGTCCTGAGAAATGACAGCGCTCCAGCCGAGCAAGTAGGAACTGTTGACCGACATCGTCGCGGCCAGCATGCCGGCAACCACAACTCCCTTGACGCCCGGGCCAAGCATGCTCGCAAGCATGGCCGGCATGGCGTCAATCGGGGCAAGTGTCTGCCCATTGACCACCGGCAGAGGCACTCCATTATCGATCGCACCCATGCCAAATAACGTGAGTGCAGCCGCTCCCCAAAGCATGGGCAGCATTCCGCGACCGAGGTAAATGAACCCTGTCCAGGTCATCACCCGTTTTGAAATCTCGGGGCTCTTGGTCGAGAAAACCCGCATGGCGGTGGTCTGCCAACAGGTGTGGATGGAAAACCAGAGCAGGACCTGCCATATCAGGAAAGTGATACCGAATTTGGGGTTCTGGATGGGATCAAAGCCGGAGCTCCCCATGGTGCTCGAGATTTTGGCGACGATATTGTCCCAACCGGCGTGGTAGACCGCGTAGATCGACACCAGAATCGTAGCCACTGACAGCAGGACATATTGAATGAAGTCCGTAATGACGACGGCCATCATTCCGCCGACGACCGTGTAGACGAGTTCCAGCAGGAGAATTGCCGTCATGACCGCAACGAGGTACCGGCTGTCGATGCCGCTCACGATGGTCAGGAATTCGCCTTCGATCTTCAGGAACACACCCATGTTGAGGATGCCACCGGTCGCGACCAGGATCCCTGCAAGAAGGCGCAGTCCGCGGCTGTACTTGCGCTCGAAGTACTCCGGCACAGTCATCAGCCTCAGAGCACGAAAACGCTCGATCACCAGGCCCGTCCGTCCGACGACGATCATGACGAGTCCGGAAATCAGCGCCGCAGCATACGCGGCGAATCCATACTTGTAGCCCAGTTCGCCGTTGTACAT
>JBEVOI010000009.1:0-3745 GCA_040507665.1 Burkholderiales bacterium | reverse complement strand
TCATGGCGAAGATGCCGGGCACGCCGATCCAGCGGTCGAGGACCGGCCCCAGCACCATCGACGCCGCGAACATGAAGCCGATGGTCATGCCGATGATCGCCATCGCCTTGGTGCGGTGCTCGTCCCGGGTGAGATCGGCAGCCAGCGCCATCGCGGCGGCGGAGATCGCCCCGGCCCCCTGCAGGATACGTCCGAGAACCACGATCCAGATGCTCGTCGCCATCGCGGCGACGAAGCTGCCGATGGCGAACAGCAGCAAACCGGCGTAGATCACGCGCTTGCGGCCGAAGCGATCGGATAGCCAGCCGAAGGGCATCTGGAGGATGGCCTGGGTCAGGCCATAGGCGCCGAGCGCCAGCCCGATCAGGGCGTGGTTCGACCCGCCAGGAAGCTGCTCGGCGTAGGGACCGAACACCGGCAGGATGATGAAGAGGCCGAGGAGCCGAAGCCCGGATAGCCCCGCCAGGCTGATGCTGGCGCGCCATTCGACACGATTCATGCGGCTGCTGGGCGACACCGGGACGAAGGCGGGAGATACGGCGAAAAGCGCAGTTGGGAAAGGCGGTTGGAGTCCGTTATAGTATCAGGTTGCCCTGCCCACAAGTAGCGTATGGACCTCATCCGAATCCGCGGCGCGCGGACCCACAACCTCAAGAACGTCAACCTCGACCTGCCCCGCAACCGGCTGGTCGTGATCACGGGGCTTTCGGGGTCTGGAAAGTCCTCCCTGGCCTTCGATACCCTTTACGCCGAGGGCCAGCGGCGCTACGTGGAGTCTCTGTCAGCGTATGCGCGGCAGTTCCTGCAGCTGATGGAAAAGCCCGACGTAGATCTGATCGAGGGCCTGTCACCCGCGATCTCCATCGAGCAGAAGGCCACCAGCCACAACCCGCGCTCGACCGTCGGCACGGTAACGGAAATCCACGATTACCTGCGGCTCCTCTACGCCCGCGTCGGCGAGCCTCACTGCCCCGAGCACGAGATCCCGCTCGCAGCGCAGTCGGTGGCGCAGATGGTGGACCACGTGCTTGCACTGCCGGCGGAAACGCGGCTGATGATCCTCTCGCCTTTGGTGGTGGGCCGCAAAGGTGAGCAGCAGGACCTGTTCGCAGAGTTGCGCTCCCAGGGCTTCGTCCGCCTGCGCATCGACGGAGAGGTGCACGACATCGACGCTCTGCCCAGGCTCGCGAAAAACCAGAAGCACACCATCGAAGTGGTGGTGGACCGGCTCAAGGCAAGGGCCGACGCAAAGCAGCGCCTCGCGGAGAGCTTCGAAACCGCGCTCCGCCACGCCGATGGCCGCGCAATCGCGGTCGAGATGGACTCGGGCCGCGAGCACCTCTTCTCGGCGAAGTTCGCGTGCCCGATCTGCGGCTATTCGCTGCCGGAGCTGGAGCCGCGCCTCTTTTCGTTCAACAATCCGATGGGCGCGTGCCCGGAGTGCGACGGGCTTGGTACGGTGACCTTCTTCGATCCGAAGCGCATCGTCGCCTTCCCGCACCTTTCGCTCGGCTCCGGCGCCATCAAGGGCTGGGACCGGCGCAACCATTTCTACTTCCAGATGCTGCAGGCGCTGTCGAGCCACTTCGGCTTCGACCTCGAGGTGCCATTCGAGCAGCTGCCGCCCGAGGCACAGAATGTCGTGTTGTACGGAACCGGCAGGGAGAAGCTTAGCTTCGTCTACCTGAGTGAGCGCGGTCAGAAACTCACGCGCGAGCATCCGTTCGAGGGCATCGTCCCGAACCTCGAGCGGCGTTACAAGGAGACCGACTCGGTCGTGCTGAAGGAGGAGCTCGCGAAGCACCTCAATACGAGGCCTTGCCCCGCGTGCGAGGGCACGCGGCTGCGGGTGGAAGCCCGCCATGTGCGCATCGGTGGTACGACCATCTTCGAGGTGAGTGCCATGCCGCTGAAGGACGCGCAGGCATTCTTCGATCAGCTCGCCCTCGACGGCCGGCGGCAGGCGATTGCGGAGAAGATCGTGCGCGAGATCGCGAACCGGCTGCAATTCCTGGTGAACGTCGGCCTCGACTATCTGACCCTCGATCGCCCGGCGGACACGCTCTCCGGCGGCGAGGCCCAGCGCATCCGCCTCGCAAGCCAGATCGGCTCCGGGCTCACCGGCGTGATGTACGTGCTGGACGAGCCCTCCATCGGGCTGCACCAGCGCGACAACAGTCGCTTGCTCGAGACCCTGGGGCGGTTGCGGGACATCGGCAACTCGGTGATCGTGGTCGAGCACGACCACGAAGCGATCATGACCGCGGACTACGTGGTCGACATGGGTCCCGGCGCGGGAGAGCACGGCGGCCGCGTGGTCGCCGAAGGCACGCCGCAGGAAGTGAGCGCGAATGCAGCGTCGCTCACCGGCCAGTACCTTTCGGGCAAACGCCTTATCGCGCTGCCGAAAAAGCGTGCGCCGGTCGACCGCAACCACCTGCTGCGGCTCGCGGGCGCGAGCGGCAACAACCTCAAGCTCGCGGACCTCGACCTCCCGGTCGGGCTCTTCACCTGCATCACGGGAGTTTCCGGTTCGGGCAAGTCCACCCTCATCAACGACACGCTGTACGCGGCGGTGGCGCGCCACCTTTACGGCAGCGCCGCCGAGCCGGCTCCGCATGTTTCGCTCGAAGGGGTGGAATACTTCGACAAGGTGGTGAGCGTCGACCAGAGCCCCATCGGCCGCACGCCGCGCTCGAACCCCGCCACATACACGGCGCTCTTCACCCCCATCCGCGAGTTGTTCGCGGGTGTGCCAACGGCGCGCGAGCGCGGCTACGGGGCCGGACGCTTCTCCTTCAACGTGAAGGGTGGGCGGTGCGAAACCTGCCAAGGCGACGGGATGATCAAGGTGGAGATGCATTTCCTGCCCGACATCTACGTACCGTGTGACGTGTGCCATGGCAAGCGCTACAACCGGGAGACGCTCGAGGTCCACTACAAGGGGAAGAGCATCCACGAGGTGCTCGACATGACGGTCGAGCAGGCGCACGGTTTCTTCGGCGCGGTTCCCGTGGTGGAGCACAAGCTGCAGACACTCCTCGACGTCGGCCTCGGCTACATCAAGCTCGGGCAGTCGGCGACCACGCTCTCCGGGGGCGAGGCGCAGCGGGTGAAGTTGTCGTTGGAACTGTCGAAGCGAGACACTGGCCGCACGCTCTACATCCTTGACGAGCCCACCACGGGCCTGCACTTCCACGACATCGACCTGCTCTTGAAGGTGCTGCACCGCTTGCGCGACCACGGCAATACGGTGGTCGTGATCGAGCACAACCTCGACGTCATCAAGACTGCGGACTGGATCATCGACCTCGGTCCCGAGGGCGGCGACGGCGGCGGGCGCATCATCGCAGAAGGCACGCCGGAGGAAGTCGCGCAAACGCCTGGCAGCTTCACCGGCGAATATCTGCAGCAGTTGTTCGGCAGGCCAGGGCAGAAGCGCAAGGCCCGGCAGGGGTAAACGGGCGCACCCGTTGGCGCACACTGGATCCTCGTTCGCACGACCCGATTCCACCCGAGCCGCCCCAACGATGGCCGCCCGCACGACGCTCGCCGATCTTGTGTCCGATTCCGCGCTGCGCGACCTCGCCGGTCTTATGCGCGCGGCGTGGTGAGGAGCCTGCGCGCGGACAGCCGGAGATCACTGCCGAAGTGCTCGGCTCGGAGGTCTATCGCGTCCGGCTCTGGATCGACCAGCGGGCGCTCGACGGGGACTGCACCTGCCCGGTCGGGCAGGACGGCGACT
>JBEVOI010000319.1:0-5702 GCA_040507665.1 Burkholderiales bacterium | reverse complement strand
GCCCGCAAAGCCCGCCCCGTCGGTGAGGAGCATGTCGAGATGCTCCGCTGGCACCGCCTTCGCCTTGGCCGAGCCATGAATGTCCACGAACTGCGCGAGGATGTATTTGATCTTGTTGTCCTTGAGCCACTTCCTGGCCTGGTCCGGCGTCATGTCGTTTCCCTGTGATGATGAAGTTATGCAGCTGCGAGCGCGCGCGCCTCTGGATACAGATCGCAAATACCCGCGGCGCCGCCACCGAGCTCCACGGTGATCTCGAGCAGCCGCTCGTAGAAGTACGTGCCGAATGTCCCGTCGCACCAGACGCGGAAGCCGGGACGCCCCGCCAATTCGCCTGCAACGAGTGTCACGGAGACCTCCATCATCATCGTCATGACGGTGAGGTTCGGCTTTCGCTCGAACTCGTGGAGGTCGAAGCTGCAGGTTTGCGCGAACAGCTCGGAGACTGGCGGACCAGTGAGCGCCAGCGCAAGGTCTTGCCGGGGCACGGCGTAAACTCCGGTGGTCGCTTCATTCTCGAGCGCGCCGCGCACCCTGGCGACCGTACTACCCTCGGCTCCATCCTCGAGCAGAAATTCGCTGCGGCCGAGCCGGGCGACAAGTCCGTCGCCCTCGAGCGCAACCCACGAATTTGCCTCCGATGGCAACGCGACACCGAGCGCCCGCAGCACCCCTTCTGCTTGCGGACCCTTGACGCCGAAGCGCTGCAGACAGGACAGGTCGACGATCGCGAGCGTCTCGAACGCACGTGCAGCATCGTCTACCCTGGCGGCGGTCGCCATACCCGCAACCGGGCGAAAGTCAGACCGCAGCTTCGACAGCAGAGCTGCGACCGGACTCGTTCTCAGGGCGCTCGCGCGCGTCATCTCCAATCCTCTGACGGGTATTCGCGGGGTCGTAGAACGGCAGCTTCGCGACGCGCGCAGTAACCAGCACGCCACCGTCCACACGAATCTGTAACTCGGTGCCCGGCTGCGCGAGGGGTATCGACACATAGGCAAGACCGATCTGCATGCCGAGCGTATCGGACCATGCGGTGCTCGTGATGCGTCCGGCGATGTTCGTCCCGTCGATCACGAGATGGCCTTCCTTCGGCGCGGGTTCGCGGGTGTCGCGCACGAAGCCGACGAGTCGCTGCTTGCGCGGCTTCTGCTTCAGGATCGCGAGGCTGCGTTGCCCAACGAAAAATGGCTTCTGCATCTTCACCGCCCATTGCATTGCCGCGTCGAAGGGCGTCGTTAGGCCGTCCGTGTCCTGACCCACGATGATGTGTCCCTTCTCCAGCCGCAGCAGCCGCTGCGCCTCGACCCCAAACGCGCGGATGCCATGGATGCGACCCGATTCGATGAGCGCGTCCCACACGTGATGCGCCTGGTCGGCGGGGACGTGGATCTCGTAGCCGACCTCGCCGACGAAACCGACGCGCAGGATGCGCGCCGTCACCCCGGCGACGGTCGCCTCCTGCACGGCGAGAAACGGGAACGCGGCCTCGGAGGTATCGATGTCGCTTACTCGCGCGAGCACCGCGCGCGACCTGGGGCCGGCGAGGTTCATGCCGCAGTAGCCGCCGGTGAGATTCACGAGCCCCAGCTCGAGTCGCCACATCGCATTCAGACGCGAGAGCTCGCGGTAGACGAGCGCAGAATTGCTCGTGGTGGTCGTGAAGAAAAAATGTTCGTGAGCGAGACGCGCGACGACCCCGTCATCGGTGATGATGCCTGTTTCGTCGACCATCAACCCATAGCGGGTCGAGCCCACCTTCATGTCGGCGAACGTGCCCGCGTACACGCGCTCCAGAAACGCGACGGCGTCGGGACCCCGAACTTCCAGCTTGCCGAGGGTGCCGATGTCGATCAGCCCGACCGCCATGCGCACCGCGGCCGCTTCTTCGCGCACCGCCTCTTCCTTTGACTTCCCGACCTGGGGATAGTATTCCGGGCGCAGCCAGTTGCCCGCCATCATGGAGACCGCGCCCAGGAACTTGTGGCAGCTCTGCAGCGGTGTCGTGCGATACGGGCTGAAGCCGCGCCCGGCGAGCATGCCCATCGGCACCGGGTGATAGAACGGCCGCGCGGTCGTGGTCCCCACGGCACCGCACGGCTCGCCACGGATCTTCGCGAGGATGCGGATGGCATTCATGTTGGAGTGCTTGCCCTGGGACGGTCCCATGCCGACGGTGGAGTAACGCTTGAGCAGCTCGATATTGTCGAAGCCCTCCTGCGCCGCATTGAAGAGATCCTTGAGCTGCAGATCCTCGTCGAAGTCGACGAAGTTCTTCCCCTCCGGATGAGCAACGATCGGATAGGGATGGCTCGGGCTCCGGCCGTCGCGGACCGCAGGCTGACTGGAGGACGTGGCGCGGCCCGCGAGCCAGTCGAGCGCCGCGGCAGCGGCTTGGCGCCCGTCCTCGATCTTGTGCGCGGTTGCGTAGACGCCGTTGACCCGGCCCGCGGCAAACACCCCGCCGGGCAGGACATCCGGCACGAACTGCTGGACCCCTTCGTCGTAGCGCATGCGCGCGCCCGCCTGGTAAAGCAGCGCCGCAGCGGGTGCAAAGCCCACGCTCATGAGTAGCCCGTCGCACGCGATGATGCGCGCAGTCGCCGTGCGAGCTTCGCCGCTTTCGTCGAGACGGCACACGATCGCTGACCGCAGCCGGCCATTCGAGCCGAGTGCCTCGCGCACCCAGGCGCCACAGAGCACTTCGATGCCCGACGCGCGTACTGCATCGCCCACTGCCGACGCTTCCCCCTCGGGCCTAGGATCGACCACGGCCACCACTTCCATACCGTTCGCCTTCATGTCGAGGGCGGCGCTATAGCCTTCGAGGTTCGCGGCGAGTACCAGCATCGCCTCCGCCGGCTTGACGCGGTAGCGGTAGACGAGCCGTTGTGCAGCGGACGCGAGCATCACGCCTGGCAGATCGTTGTTGCGGAATACCGCGGGCTGCTCCTGCACGCCACTCGCGACGATCATCGCCTTCGTGCGCAATCTGGCCAGTCCGCTCGCGCTCACGAGCGGCACCCAGAAGTCGGCATAGAAGCCTGCCGCGCAGGTGCCGAGTCGCAGCTCGAGGTTGGAGAGAGACTGCGCCTTGGCGAGCAATTCGCCGAGCAAGGCGACGCTCTGGCCGTCAGCGCCTCGCTGATAGCCGAGACTCCCGCCGGGGCCTGCGTTCTCGTCCACCACCACGACACGCGCGTCGGCTTCCGCCGCGGCGATCGCGGCCGCAAGACCCGCGGCCCCCGCGCCGACAACCAGCAGGTCCGCGTGCAGGGTTCGCTTGGGCACCTGCATGCGCGGCGTCTGGAAGTCGACCTTGCCGAGGCCTGTGAGCGTGCGGAACATGCGCTCCCATTTCGGGAAGAGCGCCTTCGGCTTGTGGAACGCCTTGTAGTAGAAGCCCACAGGCAGGAACGGTCCGATCTTCTCCAGGAAGCGACCCTTGTCGGTACCCAGGTCGCCAAACGTGTTCACTGCAGTGAGATTCATTCCCGCTGCGAGCTGCACAATGTCGCCGCGGAGGTTGAGCTTCGGCCCCCACTGGAACAGCGCGTTCACGTCATGGTTCGCAAGCGACAGGATGCCGCGCGGTCGGTGGTACTTGAAACTACGGCCCAGTGTGCGCTCGCCGCCGGCCCACAGCGCGCTCGTCACGCAGTCGCCGGCAAGGCCGACGTAGCGCCGTCCCTCGAAGGTGAAGGGCAACTCCTTCGAGCGGTCGATCCACTCGTGGGGACCGGGGGGCAGCCGGTTCGTCATTCGGGCCCTTCGCCGTAGAGCCAGGTGCGCAGCACGCGGTCGGCCGCGGTGTCTCGCTCTGCGATGAACCACGTGTTGCTCGGGATGTGGAACCACCACTCGCGATTCACACCGGGCGAGCCGACGCGGTTGAAGACGTAGTCGGCCCACTGCGCATCCGTGCACACAGCCGGATCTGGTATCGAGCGCAGCTCGCCGCCGTACTGGAACTCCGACACGGGTCGCGGTCCGTTGATGGGGCAATGCATAATCTTCATCTTTGAGCTGCCCACACCGATGGCGCCGTACATTCCTGCACCACGGAGATCACAGAGGACACCGAGAAAACCAGTCTCATTGATTTTCTCCGTGCTCTCTGTGTACTCGGTGGTGCATGCAGTTCGCTCTAGTGGCCGACGGAAGCAGCACCCTTCTCCCCCGTCAGCTCGTACTTCTCGAAGCGAGAAAGATTGAACGACGTGATCAGCTCGTGGTCTTCGTCGTTCGCGACCGTGTACGACATCGTCTTGCCGCACACCGGTGTCGCCTTGAAGCCCCATGTGCCCCAGCCCGCGTCGAGGTAGAAGCCTTCCACCGGCGTCTTCCCCATGATCGGTGCGAAGTCCGGCGTCATGTCCGCCATCCCGGCCCACTGCCGGTTGACCTTGGCCTCGGACAAGAAGGGGAACAGCTCGAGCATGTGCGTCGCGAGCCCCTCGGCAAATTCGAGCGTCGAGCGCGTCGAATGCACCTCGTAGGGATCGAGCGCGGCGCCCATCACCAGCTCGCCGCGGGCGGACTGGCTGACGTAGACATGCAGACTGGCCGATACGATGATCGGGTCGAGCCAAGGCTTCATCGGCTCAGTCACCATCGCCTGCAGCGGATGGACGTAGATCGGGGAGCGCAGGCCCACCATGTCGAGAACGCGCGGCGTGAAGCCCGCGACGGCAGAAAGCACCTTCGGCGTGGCGATGTAACCACGGTTCGTCTGCACGCCCTTCACCTTCCCGCCGTGGACATCGATACCGAGGACTTCAGTCTGCTGATGGATCTCGGCGCCGCGTTGATCGGCGCCGCGGCCGTAGCCCCAGGCCACCGCGTCGTGACGTGCGATGGCACCAAGTCGGTGAAAAAGTGCGCCCAGCACGGGCATATGCCCACCGCAGGTGAGGTCCATCTGGGGGCACGCCTTCCTCACCTGGTCCGGGCCAATCAGCTCGCTGTCCACGCCCAGGTGTTTGTTCACCTCGGCCCGAAGCCGCATGGTGCGCAACGCGGAGTCGGTGTGCGCGAGGGTGTAATGCCCGCGCGTGGAATAAAACAGATTGAGGTCGAAGTCCTGGGAGAGGTCCTGCCAGAGCCTCACGCTCTCGTCGTAGAAAGCGACCCCTTCGGCCGTCAGGTAGTTCGACCGGATGATGGCGGTGTTGCGACCGGTGTTGCCACCGCCGAGATAGCCGCGCTCCAGCACCGCGACATTCGGCATGCCATGGTCGCGTGCCAGGTAATAGGCAGCTGCAAGCCCGTGGCCGCCGCCGCCGATGATTACTGCATCGTAGGATTCCTTGAGGCGATCGTGACAGCGGAACATCCGCCGTTCCGGATACGCCTTGGAGAGGGCAAATCGTAGAAGGCCAAGGGCCATGAGGCCGAGCGCTTTGTGGACCTTAACGGAGGCGGAGTTCCGGATCAGATAATGATTACTCTGCCTTGGCATGTCAACAGAAGAGAATCATTGTTGCTCAGCGTGAAACATCAATGCGTGTCAGAGGCGGCCCGCGGACGTCGGCTACAATGCTGGTTTTCGCGCGTGCCCCATGACTGTTCCCCACCTCACCACCGCCCTCTTCAACGATGCCGTCGCCGAGCCTGTCGTGTACATGATGGACTTCGGCGGCTTCTACCGCGTCCACAACGACCGTGGCACCGACGAGAATCTCAACGCGCCAGCGATGCAC
>JBEVOI010000310.1:0-7937 GCA_040507665.1 Burkholderiales bacterium | reverse complement strand
ATTTCCTCGCTCTTCGTGTTGTCACTGTCTTCCTCGTCGCTGGTTTCCTCACTGCCTTTGTCTTTCTCGCTACCCTTTTCGCCGCAGTCCTCTTGGTCGCTTGCCGCTTGGTTGGTTTCGGAGTCGGAGCACGGTGAGAACGGTCGGGATGCGCGAACGATAGATGAAGCGCGAGCGATTGCAGCGTACCGAAGTCCTGGGCCGCCGCGTCCTGGATCTGCAGCGTCCAGGTGCCTTTGCAGCGCTGGCCCGCAAACGCCGCGAGCTGGGGCGTGGTAGCCGCGTCGTAGCGTTTCCTGATGTCTCGAGTCGACCCGCCGGCGCGGTTGTGAAGCACGATCGTATTGACTCCGGTTCCGGCTGGCGGCTGCAAGGTGATGACCAGATCGCCGATGAACGTGTGCTTCAGATCCACCTCGACCGCCAGCGATTCGACCGCCGTGTTCTCCGCCACATCCAGAGTGAACGACACCGTTTGCAGATCGGGGATCAGGGCATCGAAGGTGCGACTTACGGTGATCGTGCTCTGTGGCTCGGGCTTGGCGAGTTCCACGGCGGTGCGAGCGTTCAGTCGCCCGAACCCGTATTTCGGGCTGTGTCCGGAGGTGTCGTAGTTGCCGCCCTGGGGGTCGATTCTGTCGCACGCGCGCCTCAGCAGATCCCTGACCTCGTCCCACTTGAGCGCTGGATTGACGGACAGTACCAGGGCGGCAACGCCTGCCGCCCCAGGACATGCGCTGGATGTGCCGCCGAAGCTGTTGGTGTAGTTCCCGGCCGCGTCTCCTTCCGCACCCTGGCCGGTGTTGTAGCCATTCTGGCCGGTGCGATCCGTGGTCCAGATACCGGGGGTGAGTGGATCCGGGTGGTTGAACGGCGCATGACCGAAATCGCTGCTCGGGAAGGCGCACCAGACCGCTTTGCCGAAGTCGCTGTAGACGCATCGGGTGCCGCGATCATTGCACGCGGCCACCGCGATCACCTTGGCGTAGCTCGCGTAGCCGTCGTTGTCCACCGACTCGTTGCCGTTGCCGGCGGCGAACAGGACGACGCACCCCTTGCCCCCGCGGCCGTTCGCGATGACGTAATCGATTACCAGGCGCGTGTTGGCGGGCAGCGGGAACATCTGGGAGTGCTGCGGGTCATTCGGATTCCACCAGCGACCGTCGGCCGGTCCCCAGCTGCACGAGATCACGTCCGCTCCGTTATCCGCCGCCCACTTGAATGCGTCCGCCTCCCGTTGCGAACCAAGTCCGGATGACAACCTGATCGGCATCAGCTTCGCGTTCGGGGCCACTCCGGATGCCCCGTTCGCACCGCTTCCGCACGCCACCCCGGCACACGCCGTACCGTGATTCTCGCCGTTGTCCGGACCGGTTCCGAATGGATCCTTCGGACGCGGGTCGTTCGATTGCAGCGTGGCATCACGCGGCGCAACCACTTTGGCACTACCGAACTCCGCGTGGTCGATGTCTACCCCGTCGTCGATCACCGCGATGGTCACGCCTTCCCCGCGGGTGATCTCGTGGGCGGCCTCGGCATTCGCGTGCGCATCGACGACTACCCCGTCGACGGTCGTCTTCTTGAGATGCCATTGCTGGACGAAGATATCCTTTCGCGCCCGCGCGCGAATCAGTTCCGGGTGGCAGAATTCGACGTCGCCGCGTTTCAGCAAGTCCGCTGCGATGTCGAACACGGCTTGCCCGGTGCCCTCAGGTGCCTCGACGAAGTACGCGTTCGTCGCGTAGGTCACCTTTTCCTTGATTGCCAATCCGGCGTCGCGAAGCGCGGCGGAACAGTCGTCCGGGTCGGCCGTGTCGATGAACTTGATGAACAGGTTCTCGGTGTAAAGCACGGGTTCCTGGGTGGCCGGATCCACCAACACTCCGCCCGCGAACCTGACGTCCGGAGCCGCCCTCAGGGCGCTCTTCCGGTCGGCCAACGAACGCACACCGCGGCCGACCGGCACGCGGTACACCTCGACCCCCGCTTCGGGGTATGCGGCGACGAGCGTACCGTCCTCCACTTCGGCCGACAGCGGGCTGGGCACGGGTCCGAGCGGCCTCTTCACCGACCGCCCGCTTCGCGTGCGAACGACGATCAGGTCGTCACTTTCTTCCAGCTGAAAGCCGGGTTCGTTCTGGGTGCCAAAGTATACGGTGGGCATGGGCAAGCCTCCTTCGATAAAAGCGAATACAGGCGTTCGTAGCTTCGCGCGCTACTGACAGCTTATGTAATTAGGCGGCCGTGGGTGTGCGCTCAAGCCTGCGACAGCGCCATTTTCGCCAGACTGATCGCCCTTGGACATCCGCTCGATTTCGATGCTACGCGTGGGGCGCATGCGCTGGCTACTGGTTTGACGACCTAGATCGAAGGTAATGCTCGCAAGGGGAGCATGAAAGGGATCCGCGCGGTCATGGGGTGGAGGCGCGTGGCGGGGGTTAGCGCAGGTAGGCGAGAAGTGGCGAGCCAACCTGCCGCCTGATCAGCGCATCCTCCGCGGCCCGGCGCGCACCGGGTTCAAGCTGTTCGATCCACTGAATTTCGCCGCCGACCATCGACGCGACTGCCGCACCGTCGCGGTAGAGCACGCGATTGTTCGTGAGCGCGGGCACCTTGGCTCCAGGTACGATGATGCCGACGAGATTCAGCGGATCAGCCGCGCTCACCGCGACCAAGGCACCCGACAACGGCGCTCGCCGCGCTTCCCGCAGTGATCCTACAGCCTCCGGCAACGCGAACTGCTCGCCCGAAACTCCCGCAACGAAACGGCCGCCGCGGATCTCGCCACGCGCCTCCAGACGGCGCAGCACGCGCAGCATCTCCCGCCACGGCGGAAGCCATGCGGGTTCACGTTGGAGCATGCGCCAGAACACGACGCCGTAGCGGCGCAGCAGGCAGTGAACGATGTGTTCGACGATCTGCTGATGCTGTTCCTCATGCACGAGCGATGGGGCCGCGATTTTGCCGTCCGTGGTCGAACTGCTCGCACGTTTGATTAGCGCCCAACGCCCCGCATCCTCGATGCCGAACAGCGCGGTGCGCCGATGGCGCTTGCCGCCGCCAAAGGGCTTGCGCTTGTCGGATGGGGTGAGCAACGCGCGCAGTCCGGCGAAGCTGTCCGAGCTCACGAGCCCGAGCGCGACCAGTTCCGCCAAAGCGTCCTCGGTGTGGGTGCGCAACAGTTCGCTACCTTCCACGATCTCGTCGTAGAACGATGCGCCGTGCCCACGCAGAAAATCCACCACTGCTTGCGCGCGTGAACCGAGCTCCGGCCGCGTGGACGGCGCAGGCGCTGCGCGCGTCCAGATCGACGCGCTGCTTCGAGGCAACAGCGTCACCGGTGTCGTGCGGATCGGTCCCGGACTATTGATCGCCGATGTGGGTGCCGGAAGCGTGAGGCGCGTCCACGCGGCGCGCCCGGAAAGGCACAGCTCATCCAGCCACGTGAAGTCGTAGCTCTCGAGACGTGCCGGCAGGATCTCCGACTCCCACGCTGCGGCGGGTGCCTCGAACCCCTGCAGTTGCGCAATCACCGCGGCCAACGCATCGGGCCCCTGGCGTCGCTCATCCGGGATGACATGCTGCCAGCGCAACAGGAAGCGCATGAAGTCCCGGCTCGATACCGGCTCGATCTCCTGCCGCAGCCGCTTCACTGTGTAGCGGTGAATTCGGGCCAGCAGCGACCGGTCGCACCATTCGGGCCGTGTCGCTTCGGGCGTGAAGGATCCCTGCATCACGACGCCTTCCACCACCAGCTTCGCGAGCGCGGCCTCGATGTCCGTCACCGGGAGCCGCATCGATTCCGCGATGGTGCTAGCAGTGATCGGTCCCAGGCCTTCGAGCCGGCCACGCACGATCTCCGCTAGCGCATCTTCACGCAGCCACGTGCGCGCGGCGAATTCCTCCGGCGCGTCGATCAAGGGAGAGCATTGCGCCTTCGGGTAGACGCTCCGGAACTGCGGCAATCTTTCCGCGGCGATCCACATATCGTGGCGGGATTCGACAGTGACCCGTGTCGTGCGCCGTTGGCTGGCAAGCGCTTCGACAAACGACGACCATCCTTCGCGACTTTCGATCTCTTCCGCTGTCAGGAAGCCCAGCCCCATCAACGCGTCGTGCAATTCATTGGTATCGGCTGCCTCGGGCCATGCTTCCGCGCGCACACGATCGATGGCTGCGATATCCAGCTTGCCCAGGTCCGCAGCCGCCGCCTCGTCGAGCCAGCGCCGGCTCATCACGGCTTGTGCACGGCGCTCTTCCAGCGGTGCGTCGTCGAGATAGGCATAAGGGCGTGCCGTGAGGATCTCCAGCGCGAGCGGTGAAGGCTCGACCAGGTCGCGCGCAATGACCCTCACGTCGCCTGCTTCGATCCGGAGCAACAGTCGCTCCAGGCCCTCGATGTCCATCGCATCAAAGAGACAATCGTGGATCGCTTGCTGAACGAGTGGATGGTCTGGCACCTCGCGATCGCCGACAACGTTTTCTGCGCAGGCGATCTGATCCGGGAACACGACCGCCATCAGGTCCTCGGCCCGCATCCGCTGCAAAGGCGCGGGCACCTTCTTGCCGGCGCGGAAACGCGGCAACGCCAGCGAGGTGCCCGCAATCCAGCGCCAGCGGGCCGCGAACATCGGCGCATCGAGGGTGGCCTGGATCAACACTTGACGGACGGTTCCCGAATTCAGGTAGCGCGCGACCTCTTCGAGCGCGAAGCTGTGGCTGGTCGAGAGCGAAAGGACGATCGCGTCTTCGGTGGCCGCCGCCTGCAACTCGAAGTTGAACTTGACGCAGAAGCGCTTGCGCAGCGCCAGGCCCCACGCGCGGTTGATGCGGCTGCCGAACGGCGAGTGAATGACGAGCTGCATGCCGCCCGATTCATCGAAGAAGCGCTCCAATACGATGGTCGTCTGCGTGGGCAAGACGCCCAATGCTGCGCGCGCCGAGGAGAGATAATCGACGAGCTGTGCCGCCGCTTCCGGCCCGACGCCGACCTGCTCGATCAGCCTCCCGACGGCGCCCGGCTGGTCCGAATGCTCGCCTAAGGTGGCAGCCATTTCGTCGCGCAGACGGGACACTGCGAACGATAGCTCGCCAGTGCGGGCCGGCGCTTCCCCGAGCCAGAATGGGATCGTCGGCGCCTGTCCGTGCGCATCCTCCACCCGAACGCGCCCGGCCTCGATTCGCCAGATCTGGTAAGAGGTGTTGCCCAATTGAAAGATGTCCCCTGCCAGGCTCTCGACGGCGAAGTCCTCGTTGACCGTTCCGACAAGTTGGCCGGCGGGCTCCAGGACGACGTCGTAGTCGGCCGTATCGGGTATCGCACCGCCGGAAGTGAGGGCGGTGAGCCGAGCCCCGCGCCGGCTACGCAACACGCCATTGACTGCATCCCGATGCACATAGGCAGCGCGATGGCCACGGCGGGTGCTGAACCCCTCCGCGAGCATGCGGACGACATCCAGATATTCTTCGCGCTTGAGTTGCACGTAGGGATAGGCGCGCGTGACCACGTCGAATAGCTCGTCTTCTCGCCATTCGCGCGCCGCCACCTCCGCCACGATCTGCTGCGCCAGCACGTCGAGCGGCTGCGGTGGAATCGCCAGGCGGTCGAGCTCACCGCGACGAACCGCGTCCAGCAGCGCCGTGCATTCGACCAGCTCATCTCGCGAAAGGGGAAAGATTCGCGCCTTCGGCACGCCACCTACTTGATGGCTGGCCCGTCCGGCACGCTGCAGGAAGGTGGCGATCGAACGTGCCGAACCGAGCTGGCAGACGAGCTCTACGTCGCCGATGTCGATGCCGAGCTCGAGCGAGGCCGTGGCGACCAGCACCTTCAGCTCACCGTCTTTGAGCCGCTGTTCCGCCTTCAGGCGCAGTTCCTTTGCCATGCTGCCGTGGTGCGCCATGACATTCTCTGCGCCAAGCAGCTCCGACAGATGGCGGGCTGCGCGCTCCGCCATGCGCCGCGTGTTGACGAATATGAGCGTCGTGCGATGCTCGCGCGCCATTTGCGCGAGCCGGGCGTAGACCTGTTGCCACACCTCGCTGGACATGACGGCTTCGAGGGGCGAGGGCGGGACCTCGATCGCGAGGTCGCGAGGACGGATGTGCCCCGTATCGACGATCGCGCAGTCGTCGTGCGTATCGTTAGCCAAGCTTGGCGATCCGACCAGAAAGCGCGCGATCTCTTCGACCGGCTTTTGCGTGGCGGAGAGGCCCACGCGCACAGGCGGCTTCTCCGTCAGAGCCGCGAGCCGTTCCAACGACAGCGCGAGATGGCTGCCACGCTTGTTCGACGCCAGCGCGTGGATCTCATCGATGATGACGGTACGCGTGGTGGCGAGCATCGTGCGCCCCGACTCCGACCCGAGCAGAATGTAGAGCGACTCGGGAGTTGTCACGACCATGTGGGGCGGCCGCCTCCGCATACTCGCCCGTTCGGCTTGCGGGGTGTCACCGGTGCGCACCAGCGTGCGGATGTCCACGTCGGGATAGCCGAGCGCTGCGAGCTCCGCGCGGATTCCCGCGAGCGGTGCTGCGAGATTCTTCTGGATGTCGTTGGACAGGGCCTTCAGCGGCGAGACATAGACGACGAACGTCTCATCCGGCAGCGGAGCCTCTACGCCCTGTCGCACCAGACCATCTATGGCCGCGAGGAACGCGGCGAGCGTCTTCCCCGAGCCGGTGGGCGCGGCGACCAGCACATTTCGCCCCGCCTGGATCAAAGGCCAGGCGCGCGCCTGGGGCTCGGTGGGTTCACGAAAATGCTTGCTGAACCAGGCATCGATCGCAGGATGGAAGAGCTTGCTTCGTTGCATGGATGGCGGGTACGCGGAGGAAGGTCTACGTTCCTAAAATAGCGGATCATCGGGAAAGTGCAAGAGGTCCCACTCACGGTTTCCCAGCCATCCACACGAACGTCACGTAGTGGTCTCACGATATGATGCGTCGCAGCGCACCGGAAAGGTCGCTCGTTGCGACCGCAGACGTAACGCGGACATCCCGAGTTTGATGATCGGGAGACGACGCGGAACATTGGATGGTAAGCCAGCCGCT
Organism: Burkholderiales bacterium; assembly: GCA_040507665.1. Taxonomy (GTDB): domain Bacteria; phylum Pseudomonadota; class Gammaproteobacteria; order Burkholderiales; family JAEUMW01; genus JAEUMW01. Next base: position 884 of record JBEVOI010000310.1, on the reverse strand, counting down.
GGGTTCTTTGCGAGCGATTCCACGCTCCGCAAAAACAACTGCGTGATGCAGCCGAATGAGGCGCGCTCGAAAGAGTTCGACGGTCAGTATAAGATTCCGACGTTTGAGGAGATTCTGGATCTGGCGGAGAACGAGAGCGTGAGGCCGATCGGAATCGATGCGGAAACCAAGCATCCGGCATTTCACGGACAGCTTAGTCCTATTGTTGGCTGTAACCGAAAGGTCCGGGTCTGCAAGCGGCTCCGCCTCGTTTGCGATGGCTTACAGTTTGGTTCCTTTACTGCCAGCGCAAGTCGGTAGGCCCCGCGACCGGCCTAGCTCACTTCGCTTGCCGCTTCCGTCGGGAACTCCTGTATGCGAGACAATGGCCAGCGGACCGGCGCTGCCTAACGAGATTTCCTTCTTTTCCGTGGTAGCGGAGCCATCCAGCCACCGCTCCAGAACTGAAGCATCTGCTTGGTACCTTTCGTCATCGCAGTCGCAGCTTGGCGCTTCACTTCCCTCGTGGCTCGGCTGCGCACTGAACCCGCCACGGCATTGGCTCCACTCAGCCACATGCTCATCAGAGGGTTCTTCTTGATCCAGGGATTTTTCATCGGCGTTTCTCGCAGAGTCGTGATAGCGGTCTTCGGCGGGAGGTGATCATTGTGAGTGTTTAGGGCCCCAGTCTACACGAAGACATCTTTCCCCAGCAGTTCGGGAAGGCCAGGCTGCCCGCTGAAGTCGGTTGGACTTATATGGTTGGATTTCCGCATCCTTCACTCAGCATTCGTCGCCATGCTTTCGTCTCCGTCACGGCGTAACTGGCTCGAGACTAACCGGCGGGAGAGGTTTGAGCGTCGCCCCGGCCGGAATCACCCCATGTTCCAAATAGCGCCACAGTG
>JBEVOI010000207.1:0-17917 GCA_040507665.1 Burkholderiales bacterium | reverse complement strand
CCGGTTGACCAAATCCGCGCCCGTTGTCGATCTCTGCTTTTCTCCGTGCTCTCTGTGAACTCCGTGGTGCCATGATTTAGCCGTCGCCAACCGTCCTTCCTTCCCGAACTGCGCATCAGCGCTGTGGTTCCGCGCCCGCTTCAAGCGTTTCCAGCAGTGCGAGCGTCAGGGCCGCAGCGCGTCGATCGAGATCCGGCATCGCGAGAAAGTGATCGTATCGCGGCTCGACGAGTGTGATGCCTCGGGGAACGATTGCATCGGCAAGCAGTGTGAGCCCGTCGTTCGGGCCGAACTTTGCGAGCAACTCGTAGCGTTCGCGAACGCCGCCGTGCACGTCCGATGATGTCGGCACACCGAGATAGTTGACGACCAGCAGATGCGAGGGCAGGGACGCGGCGGCATAGCGTGCGCGGCTCGCCTTGGTCGTCATCGAGTCGATCGAAGCGGTGCCGTGACCGCGCAGCACGAATCCAGCGGCGGCGAGCCAGCTACGCGGCCACTCCGACCAGTGATCCGCGACGGCCGTGCCGTTGAGCAGCCCGCCGATGTTGACCCAGGCGGTCACATGATTCGCGCGTCCCGTCTGCCGTAGACGGTCGAGCGCAAGATACGTCTCGGGACCGCCTTTGCTCGTGCTCACGAGGATCAGTTGCCGGCCACCATCTTCGAGACGCTCAACCTCGGTCACCAGCGCGCTAGCGTTCGCTTCTATGGTGCCATTCTCGTCGAGCGGGACGAGTCGCGTCCCGAGTCCGAGCGATGCCAGCACAGAGCGGACACGTGCCAGGTCGGCGCCGGTCTCCGGGTCGGTTCGGTACAACCAGCCGGGGACGAGGACGAACAGATAGCCCTTGCCCGACCTCGACGTCAGTCCTGCCAGCGCGCTTTCGTAGAGCGCACGGAACGCGCGATTGCGCGGCACCGCTTCGATTGCTCGAACGAAGGCGTCCGCGGCCGCATCGACCGATGTTGTCCGCGCAACTTCGGCGAGAGCCTCGCGCAGCGCCGGCACGTCGTCGCGGCTAAGCGCCTCAGCGACGCTCGTGGGCGGTTCGGCCGCGGCCGCAAGCGATGCGAGGGCGACGAGGACGCTGAACGCGAACCGTAAGATGACCCTCATGGCACCAGCCGCTGTGGCTTCCGGATCTCTCTCCGCCTGCCCTCCGCGGGCAGCGATTCGGCCGCCTGGAAGTCGATGACGGAGGCGCTTCGGGGCGCCGTAACCCGGCGGCGCGTCGTCGGTCGGCCTACCGGAGGGATCCCGGAAACTGTTTGAAGGTCGGGGGCTGTTTGGTACGGTTGGATTTCTTCTCCTTTATCCTCTATCCTTAACTCGGAATCGGTCAAAACTAATCAAGGCCTTCCTCGGGATTCAGAAGGACTTGGATGAGAAAAGGCTTCTAACCCCATTCCGTGCGGGGAGACGGCGAATCCTGTGCCGTGCACTGTCTTGCCGCGTTTTTGCTCAAAGGAGATACATGAGTGGAGTCGAGCTTGCCAGAGGAGCGTGCTTCTCGTCTCGGTGAGATTTCGGTCGTCATTGTCTCGGTCCAGGGGGGGCGATTTGGCGCGTTCTCCGCGCATTACATCAATTTGCTTGCAAATGGGGTGATTCCCTGGGATCGTTGGGCCGTTGCCGACAGCGTTCGGCCAGCCCTCGGCGGAGTCACCGTGGCGGGCGGTGCAACGCGCGAGGGTTTTTCGCCCTCCGTGGTCCAGTAATGGTTGGGCGAGTTCAGCCGAGCATTGCGAGATCTTTACATGAAGCGATGGCATCGGAGAGAGTGTCTCGGGAGAAACAACTGGAGGAAAATCTCATGAAGGTACATGCTCAAGACAGTGCAAGAGTTGTTTTTGCTACAGGAGCATTGGTGGCTTTGATCATGGCGCAGGGGTGCGCGTCCAAGGAATGGGTCACGCAGCAGATGGATCCTCTGTCGGCGCGAGTTGCCAAGAATGAGAGCCGCCTGACCCTGGCGGAGAATCAGATCGGAAGCCTGGGCGGGCGCGTGACCGGGGTTGAAGGCAAGTTTGGGGGCTTTGAGGGCAAGCTCGGTACCGTTGATGCCAAATCGGAAAAGGCGTTGAATGCCATTGCCAATCTGAGACTGGAGCGGCGGGTTGTGATTGAGCTCAAGGACGGCGCCAAGTTCGGGTTTGACTCGGCCAATCTCCCCGCACAAACCAGGAAGCAGATCGACGTGGCTCTCGGCGAGTTGAAAAGCGACCCAGGCGCTTTGGAGGGTGCGACCATCGTTGTGGCGGGTCATACCGACAGTGCAGGAGCCCCGGATTACAACTATGAGCTGGGGCAACGCCGTGCAAATGCGGTGGCACGCTATCTGACTGTGCAAAAGCCGACGGATCGAGTCCAGGTGATCCCCGTTTCCTATGGCGAGAGCGCGCCTCTACTGGAGAACAGCTCATCCCAGGGGCGCGCCAAGAATCGCAGGGTCGAGATCCTCGTCTATCGGGAAGCGATCGTTTCCCCGATTGCAACTTCGGCGGACCAGACGCCACCGCGTGCGTCCGAGCAAACGACGGAGAAGGTCAGTCAAACTCACCGCTGACCAGCCGTTCGAAGTTTGGTGGTTTGAAGAAGGGGGCCCCAGCGCCCCCTTCCGCGTTTCGCAATTCAAAATTTGGACCGATCTGCACCCGTTTCGCAAAGCGGCGCCTCGGCATCGACGACGCGCTTCGCGCGGCTTGGGACGAAAACGGCGGGTGCTGCTAGCCGCCGTGCACGCCCTCCTGAAGAGGGGCATAGGTTGCTCCCGACGCGTCGCGGGACATGGGCTCAACGGTGCCCATGTGGAAGTGGAACTCGCCGCGCCTCGCATCGCTGAAGTAATGGCGCAACGTGTTGCGCACGGTCACGAACGCGATCTCGTTCCAGGGAATCTCGGACTCGGCGAAGAGCCGCGCGTCGAGCGTCTCGTGACCTGCGGAGAATTCGAGGTCGAGGAGCCGTGCCCGGAACAGCATGTACACCTGGCCGATGTGGGGCAGGCTATAGAGCGCGTAGAGCTGCTCGATCTCGACCCTAGCGTTGGCCTCTTCCAGGGTCTCGCGCAGGGCGCCGTTGGTGGCGGTCTCGTTCAACTCCATGAACCCCGCGGGCACCGTCCAGAGGCCCTGGCGGGGCTCGATACCGCGACGGCAGAGCAGGACCTTGCCGCCCCATTCCGGAATGCAGCCAACGATCAGCTTCGGGTTGAGGTAGTGGACGCTGTGGCAGGCGTCGCACACGTGGCGCGGTGCGGTGTCACCGTCTGGCGTGCGGATGGTGAGGGCGGCGCCGCAATTGCTGCAGAACTTCATGGTCGGGTGGCCTGCCTTGCGGAGCCCGTTACTATAAGCGACCTGACCGCCCGGGGAAACCGCAGCCGTAGACGTCGATAGAAGGGGCCCACACTCAGGCGTCCGGCTTCGGAGGCGCGACGATCAAACCTGGACGCTAGAGTCGCGTGAGCCGGGCCCGTGCCGCCCCCGTGCTATCATCCTCTCTGACGTAACGTCTTGTTCGTGCGCGGGATTGAGTCCCACGCCGCAGCTTCCTGCCAGGCTCACCAGCTCGCATGCGCCCAGCCCATATCTTGTCGATTCTCGACCGGGAGTTTCTCGCCGCCTCGTCGGGCAGCCACGCCCCCGTCATGCTGTGGGGGCCGCCCGGCGTGGGCAAGTCGTGCCTCATTGCCGACATCGCAAAGACGCACGGGGTGCCCCTGATCGATATCCGGCTCTCCCAGATGGAACCGACGGACCTGCGTGGGATCCCGTTCCGCAAGGACGATGCGGTGGAGTGGTCGGTGCCGGCGATGCTCCCGAACGCTCCCCGCCACGGCGCGCGCGGCATCCTCTTCCTCGACGAGATCAATGCTGCCCCGCCCACGGTGTCGGTCGCAGCGTACCAGCTGATTCTCGACCGCCGACTGGGCGAGTATTGCGTGCCAGAGGGTTGGGCGATCTTCGCGGCTGGCAACCGCCAGGGGGACCGTGGGGTGACGTACGTGATGCCGGCCCCGCTAGCGAACCGGTTTACCCACTACGAGCTGGAACCGCATCTCGACGACTGGGTGGCGTGGGCCTACGACGCGGGTATCGATCACCGCATCGTCGCCTTCCTCCGATTCCGGCCGGACCTCCTGTTCGACTTCGACCCCGCGCATAACCCGATCGCGTTTCCCAGTCCGCGCTCCTGGGAATTCGCGCATCTCGCGCTGAAGAAGTTTCATGGCATGCCGGAGGTGCTCGGCGATGCCCTGCAGGCCTGCGTCGGCAAGGCGGCCGGGATCGAGCTCAAGGCCTTCGTCGACAATATGGATCGCCTGCCCGACATCGATGCCATTTTGCGCGGCGACAGGAGCGACGTGCCCGCTGACATCGATCTGCAGTACGGTGTCGCGGCCGCCCTGGTGCGTCGTGCCCGGGAGGCGGGGGACCGCACCGACGCGAACCGCGTCTATGGTCATATCCTCTCGTACGCACGGCGTTTCCCGCAGCGCGAGATGGGCATCATGCTCGTCACGGACATGCACCGGTCGGTCGGCAGACCGCTCTTCGACGTCCCCGAGTTCGCCGATTGGGCGAACAGCATCAACGACCTCATGCTGTACGAGGTGATGGGGCGTTAAGCGCGCGACCGCAGTTGCGCCTGGACGCACGCAGCGACGAAGGGACCTCCGGGCCGCCGCATTCAGACATGAAGTTCGAGATCCAGACCAAGCTCTCGGCCGCCCGTACGCGACTCATTCTCGAGCGGCCCTTCATCGGCTCGCTGGTCATGCACCTCCCGCTCACCGAGGCCAGCGCGGGACGATGCCCGACCACGGCCACCGATGCCCGCGCGCTCTACTTCAACCCCGACTTCATCGCAGGCCTCACCTTCGCTGAGACCCAGTTCGTGCTTGCCCACGAGGCACTGCACTGCGCCCTCGCGCACTTCGTGCGCCGCTCGCACCGGATCAGGAAGCGCTGGGACGTGGCGTGCGACCACGCCGTCAATCTAATCCTTGTGCAGGAAGGCATGCGCCCGCCGCGCGGTGCGCTTGCCAACACTGATTATCTCGGACTGACTGCAGAGGAGATCTACCCGCTGATCGCGCCGGACACCAGCGAGGCGCCCCTCGATCGCCATCTCTTCGACCACTTCTCGCAGGACTTCGACCGTGCCAGGTACGAGCCGCTTCAGGGCCTGCCGCCACCGGAAGGGACGCCTGCGCAAGCAGAGCGCTTGGGCGCGCAGCCGCCGGAGGCGGGTGATCCAGGCGGGGACGACGAGGGCTGGGACGATGCGGGGGACGCGTCCCATCGCAAAGCGTCGGGCGAGCGTCGCTCACTTTCCCCGAGCGGACGCTACGCCCCGAACGAGGCCGAGGCGCTCGCGCAGCATTGGCGGAGCCGGCTCGCGTCCGCCGCGCAGGCTGCGATGCGAACGGGGCGGCTGTCCGATTCGCTTGCGCGCTCCATGGAGCACCTCATCGAGCCGCGTATGCCTTGGCGAACCCTGCTCGCTCGATACCTGATCAGCGCGGCCCGGGACGACTACAGCTTTCAGCGTAGTTCACGCCGCGACGGCGATGCATTGCTACCGCGGCTCGCGAGCGGCGAGGTCAATCTCGTGATTGCCATCGACACCAGCGGCTCGATCGGCGAAGAGGAAATGCGCGAATTCGCGTCGGAGTTGGATGCGCTCAAGGGTCAGGTGCGCGCGAACCTCGTGCTGCACGCGTGCGACGACAAGCTCTGCCCCGAGGGGCCGTGGCACTTCGGGCCATGGGACCGGGTTACGCTGCCCAGAACCATCAGCGGAGGGGGCGGCACGCGCTTTTCACCGGTGTTCGAGTGGATCGCACGCGACCAACTGCGGCCGGATCTGCTTATCTATTTCACCGATGCGCAGGGCGAGTTTCCCGTCGCTGCACCGCCCTATCCGGTGATCTGGCTCGTGAAGGGCAGGGCCGTGGTGCCTTGGGGCGAGAGAATTCAGCTGAACTAGGGCTCCCCGCCCGGGGCTCGTTCACTCGCGGGCTGGGTGCAGTCCCCATGCGGCTCCGGGGCGCTTCCTGCGCCCCTTTTCAACGTCAGGACTAGGTCATGAGCAGCAAGTGGGTGGAAGGCATCGTGGTTAGGCAGCGTCGCTGGAGCGACCGACTGTACAGCATCCAGGTGGATGCACCGGTTGAACCTTTCAAGGCGGGCCAGTTCGGCCGCCTCGCACTGGAAATCGGGGGCGAAATGGTCGCGCGCCCGTATTCGTTCGTCAACGCGCCCCACGAGAGGCCGCTTGAGTTCTATTACACCCGGCTCGACGACGGCCCGCTCACCAGCCGGCTCGTAACGCTTGCGAGCGGAGCCCCGATTTTTCTCGCTCCGCGGGCATCGGGTTTCCTCACATTGTCGGAAGTGCCCCCGGCTGAGCACCTCTGGCTGCTTTCCACGGGTACCGCCCTCGGGCCGTTTCTGTCCATTCTCAAGACCGAGGAGCCTTGGCAGCGTTTTTCCCGGATCGTGCTGGTCCACGCCGTACGCCGGGTCGTGGAGCTGTCCTATCCTGAAACCGTCGCGTTGCTGCTCTCCGCGCACCCTGCCCAGCTCGCGTTCGTGCCTTTTGTCTCCCGGGAAGAGACAGACTTCGCGATCAAGGGGCGCATCCCCGATGCCATTCGCGATGGGCGCCTCGAGGGGAGGGCGGGAGCCCGCTTCGGCGCTCCCGGGTCGCAGGTGATGCTCTGCGGCAATCCCGCCATGGTGGCGGATACCATCACGGTACTGGAGGAGCGGGGCCTGAAGCGTCACAAGCGCAAGGAGCCCGGCCACATCCACGTCGAAAACTACTGGTGAGAGGCATTTGGTGAGCCGCAGCCGGCTCTCCAGTAAGAGTTCGGCTGACTCACCGGCAATCCGGGCATGCAATCCGCTTTGGACGCCAGGTCCCGGCGCTATGCCGGCCTTCTGCGGGGGACGCCCCCTGAAGACATCCCGATTGATGGCTGTTCCCGATTCGTCGCGGCCGACCGCCAGCCCGGTCGCCGATCCCTCCGCCCCCGCTGCGCCCCGCCTCGAACTGCGCAGGACGGCGCTCGAATACGAAGCCATCCTCCAGAATGCGTGGGTGGGGATTCTGTTCACGCGTGGCCGCCGGGTTCTCCACTGCAACACGCGCTTCGCGGGCATGTTCGGCTATTCCGCTTCCGATCTGGCCGGACAGGAGGGCGCTCTCCTCTTTCCCAGCCGCGAAAGCTATGACGACCTCGGCGCGATTGCGGCGCCACGGCTTGCCTCCGGCGAGACCGTGGACGTCGAATGGCGCATGCGGCGGCAGGGGGGCGACGAATTCTGGTGCCGCCTCTTGGCGAAGGCCGTCTCGCCGTCCAATCCTGGCCAGGGAACGATCTGGATCGCAGAGGACGTGAGCGAACGGAGGCTCGCCCAGGAGTCGCTGCGCCAGCTGGCGCACGAGCAGCAGCAGTTGCTCGACCATGCTACGGTAGGGATTGCATTTCTGAAGAACCGCTGCCTGGTTCGCACCAACCCGCGAATGGAGCGGATTTTCGGCTACACGCCGGGCGAGATGAACGGGCAGTCCACCCGCATTGTGTTCCCCAGCGATGAGGCATTCGAACGCATGGGGCGCGCGTTGTACTCGGCGACACCGCCCACAGGCACGCCATTCCAGGGGGACATGCAGCTCCGGCGCAAGGACGGGAGCCTGTTTTGGGCGCGGCTCCTCGGCTCTCCCCTCGACCCGCAGGATCAGGAACGCGGGTGGATTTTCGTGGTAGAGGACATCACCGAGCAACGCCAGTCGAAGGAGGCGCTGGAGCGTGCCAAAGGTGAGTTGGAGCGTCGCGTCAGGGAGCGCACGGCCGAGCTGGCGGACACCAACGAGAAGCTGCGCAACGAGATCGCGGAACGCCGGCAAGCCGAAGAGCGTGCGCGGCATCTTGCCGACCATGACGTGCTCACAGGCCTGCCGAACCGGAGGCTGCTCAAGGACCGGCTCGGCCAGGCGCTCGCCCTAGCGCACCGGCACGACAAGGGGGTCGCGGTGATGTTCATCGACCTCGACCGCTTCAAGGCCGTCAACGACTCACTTGGTCACGTGGTGGGGGACAATCTCCTCGTCGGCGTCGCCGAGCGGCTCACAGTGGTGCTGCGCGAGGGCGACACGGTGGCTCGAGTCGGCGGTGACGAGTTCGTCGTCGTTTTGCCAGAGGTCGGCAGGGATCGCGACGCGGCCGTGGTCGCACGGAAGATTCTGGAGACTCTGTCCAATCCGTTTCGCATCGAAGCCCACGAGTTGCGGGTCACGCCGTCAATCGGCATCAGTGTCGCGCCAGACGACGGCGACGAACCTGAAGTCATTCTGCGGCATGCCGATGCTGCGATGTACGAGGCCAAGGCGGCGGGTCGCAATACCTTTCACTTCTACGCCGAGGCTGCGCACCAGGCGGCGCGCAAGCGCTTCAGCCTTGAAACGGAGTTGCGCGACGCGTTAGACCGCGGCGAGTTCGAGCTTCACTTCCAGCCGCGTGTGGACCTCGGCGCCGGCACGCTGATCGGCTGCGAGGCTCTGGTGCGGTGGCGCCATCCGCAGGAAGGCATCCTGGGGGCGGACCGGGTCATCCCCGTCGCCCAGGAAAGCGGCCTCATCGTCCCGCTGGGGCACTGGGTGGTCGGAGCCGCCTGCCGCGCTGCCTCTGGGTGGCAGCAGGCGGGCGTACCGCTGCGGCGGGTGGCAGTGAATGTATCGGCTAAAGAGTGCGCGGTTGGGGAGCTTCCGGTGGTCGTTGAGCGGGCGTTGGCAGAAAGCGGCCTTCCAGCGGCGTGCCTCGAATTGGAAATCGACGGCGACTCTCTCGACCTGTCCGCCGAAATCGAGGGGAATCTCGGCCGTCTCAAGGCGCTTGGCATCCGGCTTACGGCGGAGCGATTCGGCGCCGGGCCGCAGGACCTGCTCGCGCTTCGCCGCCTGCGGATGGACCGCATGAAGATCGATCTGCTCGCTTTCCGCGACGTTCCCGCGAATAAGGATGGTGCGGCCGTAGTGGCGGGTCTGTTCCAGCTCGCTCGCGCCCTCGGACTCGAGGCGAGCGTCGCTAGCGTCGAGACCCTCTCCCAGCTGGCTTTCCTGCGCCGGCACGGTTGCCGCGAGGCGCAGGGTTATCTCATTGCGCAGCCGCTCACCGCGGATCAACTCGCGCCGCTGCTCGATTCCAGCTACTGCTTCGAACTTGGCGGCTGAACGCCGTCAAAGCCTTCATGGCTTTTTCTCATTTCGCCGGGGCCGCTCGCTTCGCGCGCCGGCGGAGATTCCCTGTACTCTGCGCGTTCCTCCTCGCGCTCACGGCCTGCAGCGTTGTGAAGGTCGCCTACAACAATGTCGACGTTTACCTCGGCTGGAAGGCGGATGATTACTTCGGGCTCGATAGTGAACAAAAGGCACTCTTGCATAAGCGCCTCGATGCCACCCTCCGATGGCATCGGAGCGAGGAACTGCCGCAATATGCAGCCGCGTTCGTTGCTGCTGGAGGCCGCGTCGGCGGCGGGCTGACCGAAGCCGATATCGAATGGTTCGTGGAGTTTGCCCGCGTCCATTACGAGGCATTGGCGCGGCATAGCGCGCCAGGCGCAGCCGAGGTGCTGAGCTCGCTTTCTCCTGCTCAAGTTACCCGCTTCGAAACCAAGCTCAGGCGCGATAACGACCGCTTCGCGGAAGAGTACGTGGAGCTCTCACCCGAGACGCAACGGACAAAACGCTACGAGAGTACCGTGGAGACCATGGAAGAGTGGGTCGGGCCGCTCTCGGAAGCGCAGCGCGCGCGGATTGAGGCGCTCAGCTTTGCCATTCCGCTAACCGGCTCGCTGCGCCTTTCAGACCGCCAGCGGCGCCAGCGGGAGCTCATTGCGATCCTGCGGCGCGACCGTGCCGCACCCATGCTTGCACCGGAGCTGGAGGCATGGCTCATAGACTGGGACAAGGGGCGAACGCCAGAGTACGACCGCCTCGCGCAGGAAGCGAGGCGGCGAACGGTCGCGATGGTGCTGGAACTGGATCGCAGCCTGACTTCCGGGCAGAGGTTGCGGGCGCAACACAGGCTGTCCCACTACGCAGATGAATTCAGGGCCCTCGCAAACTCGACTCCGGTCAAATCCGCGAGAGCGTCGCCACGCACATCGGTAGTCTTTTCGCGCGTGAACTGACCGGGGCCTGCGTCAGCGAGCGGTTTTTACCGGCAGCCGCTTCATTAGTTCCGGATCCGCGAGCATCTGTCGACTCAGCTCGCTGAAGGCCGCCGCATACGCTGCCTCGAGGGGAGAATAGGAATAGATCCGGCCCCAAGCGCTGCCCGTGCCTCGGTATCGACCCACCTGACGCTCCCCGACTTCAGTACGTACGAACACGTCGGCCAGGGCCGTGGCATAGTAGCTTGAAACTGCCGGGTTGATCGATGTGTAGCCGCTGATCTGGAACACGAGGCCATTCTCCGTCGGTCCATCCGAAATCACCACATCGGAAAACATGTCGCGCATCATTTCGGTCGCCGCGGCGTACATCAACGGCGCTTCCCGATAGCTCCACGTGTAGGGCCCCAAGCTCGAAACATTGAAATTGCGTTGATTCGGAGCGATCTCGTAGAGAACCGTGGCGGAGATCGGGAGCACTATGCCGGGCGGAGCGACGACGACGGGGCGCGGCGGCGGTACCGTCGTACAGGCGGACAGGCATATCGTCACGATCAGGGTGGCGGCAAGGAAACCTGAGGTTGCTCGCATTGTCTGCTCCAGGTGCGACGCTCCGGGGCTGCTTCTCTGACAAGCCGGTGTCGCACGGGTTTCTCCGGTGCAACGCGCGCCCGTTACTTGCGCCCCTTGGCCTGAATCCGGGCGAGCAACTGCGGGTCGGCCAGCAGCTTGTTCCCGATCTGCGCGAAAGCGGCTTCGTAGGCCATCAAGACCCCGGAGCGCGTATAGTTTTGCTGGGAGGCCTTGCCGTCACCGTTGAAAACCGCGAGCGGCATGCTATAGGTATCGGCTCCCCCGAAAACCGTCGCAGTGACGCTGGCGTAGTACTCGTTTAACGTTGGATTGAGGCTGCTGGTGCCCTTCAACACGATCGTGACCGCGGGATCCTGCACCGTCGCCGCCGGCCCTGCGTCGGAGAAAATGCGATGAAAGATGTTCAGACCCGCCTGCTGCATGAGCTCCACGTCGGGGTACGACCACCATGCAGTGCGCATCTGGAACTGCGGCATCTTGGGGTCCGGCTCGACGGCGACCCGCGCCTGCAACGGGAGCGCGATGCCGGCGGGCGGGTTCCAGCCCTGCGGCGTCCAGTTCTGGTAGTTCGCGGTGGTGCAGCCGCTGTGGCAAAGCAGGATAAGAATGTACGAGGCGATCAGAATGGCGCGTCGGCTAAAGGGCATCATGGTCAGTTTCGGTGCAGTTGTCCGTATCGGCCGGTAAGGGACTGGTGCCCTGTGGTTTGCATCGCCGCGGGCAGGCGCATGATAGCAAGAGACCGCGCAGTTTGCCGTCCTCCCTTGCCAGCAGGCGGGAGGTCGCGGTGATCGATGCCAGCTTCACGCTGTTGGGTTTCTCATACGGGAAAAGCACTACGGATCAGACTGTTGCGACGAGGCGCGCGACGCCGCGTGATTTGCTATAGTAGGGGTACAAACGTCAAGGAGGGCCGCCATGGAAATGGATACCGCAGAGCTCGAAGCCATTCACGAAAAGCTCCAGGCGCTCAAGGTCGAGCACAAAGATCTGGACGACATCATCAATCGCCTTGCCATCGCCTCCGGCCAGGATGAACTCCAACTGCGCCGGCTCAAGAAGAGAAAACTCTACATCAAGGACCACATCACTTTCCTGGAGCGACAGGTCACCCCGAACGTACCGGCCTGAGGTTGATACTCCCTGGTTGAGGTGTCGGCTCCCGATTCCCCGGCCCCCGCCGAGAGCAGTCCGGCCTCCGACAAGCTGATCATCGTTCCCGGTCTCGCCGTCGACATGGCGGAGATCGAGGAGCGGTTCATCCGTGCCTCGGGTCCCGGCGGTCAGAACGTCAACAAGGTTTCCACTGCGGTCGAGCTCCGCTTCGATGTCGCGCGCTCGTCCGCGCTCGCCCAGGATGTCAAACTGCGGCTCAAGCGTCTCGCCGGTCGGCGCATGACCGCCGAAGGCACTCTGGTGATCCAGGCCCGGCGCTTCCGCACCCAGGGCCGAAATCGCCTCGATGCGCTTGACCGCCTCGCTGAGCTTATCCGTGAGGCGCTCGTAGCGCCGCCCAGACGCATCGCGACCCGACCCACGCGCGCGTCCAAGGTGCGGCGTCTGGAGTCGAAGCGGCAACGCGGCGCCCTCAAGCGGGCGCGACGCGGGGAGGAATGAGCCAAACACGGGAAGGAAAGGTCACGGGCATACCACCGGAAGACGACGGGCCAGGCGGATCTCCGTTGTCGAGACCTGCGCACCATAAGCGACCGCTTCGACTCCCGCGTCCAGCGCGCGCCGCAGCTCCTGTCCGTAATTCTGATCGATCGCGTCCGCAGGGCGCACCTCGGTTACATCCTCCCGCTGCACACAGAAGACGAGCAGGGCGCGATGACCTTCCCGCACCATCTGCGCCATCTCCCGCAGGTGCTTCGTTCCGCGGGCGCTCACCGCATCCGGGAACAAGGCGACTCCACCGCTGACCGCTGCGGTGACGTTCTTCACCTCGAGGTAGCAGAAGGAACGCGCCTCGCCTTCCAGCAGGAAGTCTACGCGGCTTCGCTCGACGCCGTACCGCGCTTCGGCGCGAACGTGTGCGTAACCGACCGCTTCTCCCAGGACGCCGCTCTCGATCGCTTCCTGCACGATCCGGTTGGAGCGACCGGTATGGATCCCGACCATCACGCCAGGCGCCGTTCGCACCAGCTCCCAAGTCCACGCAAGCTTGCGTTCCCGCCTGTCCGCGGGCGACAGCCACACGCGGCTGCCGGGCTCGGCGCAGCCCAGCATCGAGCCGGTGTTCGGGCAGTGGGCAGTGACCATTCGGCCGTCGTCGAGCGCCACATCGGCGAGGAAGCGCTTATATCGCTGCAGCAGAGTTCCGCGCACCAGCGACTGCGCGAACCTCACTCCTCCTCCTCCGCCTTGAACGGCACGCGCTCGCTGAGTTCGTCGAGGTAGGCTTCGACGCCCTTGGATTCCCGCGCGAGGAAATCCTCCACGGCGCGGGCAAACGCAGGATGGGCGAGCCAGTGGTTCGAGAACGTCGCGACGGGCTCCAGCCCGCGCGCGAGCTTGTGCTCCCCTTGTGCGCCCCCTTCGAAGGCTCCGATGCCGTGGGCGATGCAATACTCGATGGCCTGGTAGTAACACGCCTCGAAGTGCAGCCCCGGCACGAAGCGCTGCGCACCCCAGTAGCGGCCGTAGAGACGCCCGCCTCCGACCAAGTGCAGCGACGCACAAAGCGGCACGCCGTCGAGGCGGCCGATGATGAGCACGACGTATGCGGGCATCGCTTGCGCGATCCGGAGGAAGAATTCCCGCGTAAGATAGGGCGCGCCGCCGTGCATCCGATAGGTACGACGGTAGCAGTCGTAGAAGAACTTCCAATCCGCGTCGCTTGCCTGGTCACCGCGCAGATGATCGAAGCGCACGCCGAGATCGCGCAGCTTTCGTCGCTCCTGCTTGATCTTCTTGCGCTTCTCGTGATTCATCCTGGCGAGAAAGGCATCGAAGTTGGCGTAATCCGCGTTCACCCAGTGAAACTGGACGGCGCGGCGAAGCATGAAACCGTGACTTGCGATCTGTTCCGCCTCAGGCTCTTCGGGAAACAGGATATGCAGGGACGAGAGCTTGTCATCTTCCGCGCAGGCGAGGGCGGCGCGCAGCAGCAGGGCGCGGTCTGCGGGGTTCGTCGCGAGCAGCCGCGGCCCCGTAACCGGAGTAAAGGGAATCGCGCACAGCAGCTTCGGATAATAGTCGAGCCGGTGGCGTTCGTAGGTGTCCGCCCACGCCCAGTCGAACACATATTCGCCGTAGGAATGGGTCTTCAGATAGAGCGGCATCGCGGCCGCAAGGCGTCGCTCGCGCCAGAGCAGCAGGTAGCGCGGCGTCCAGCCGGTCTCAGGCGTCGCGCAGCCGGTCTCGTGCAAGGCGTGCAGGAACGCGTGGCGGAGCGCCGGATGGTCACCCGTGAGCGCATCCCATTGCGCGGTCGGGATGCCGGCCAGGGTGTCCCGAACCTCGACGATGGAATCGGGGGCCATGGAGCAGCGATTCAAGCTCAGCGAGGGAGATTGCCGGTATCGCGCTTGAGCTGCACGGTCATTTTCGGATCGAACTCTTCGATCTTGGCAATGATCCTTTTCACCTCGGCGTCGTGCCCCAGCGCGTGGTGCACCATGCCGAGCTCGTACCACGCGTGCGGATTCATCGGCTGCAGCAGGGCCGCCTCGTTCAGAGCCTTGGCGGCTTCCTGGTACCGGTGCAGTGCCCGATACGCGAGGCCCATGCCGTACCAAGCCCGGTCCAGGGCCGGGTTCAGGCGCACCGCCTCGCGGAACGTCTCGACCGCCTTTTCGTCTTCATGTTGCTGGTGCAGGACGTAACCGAGGTTGAACATCGTGTCCGCATCGTCGGGCCGGATGGCGAGTGCGCGCCGGTAGGCGTCGACCGCTTCCTGGTGGCGCCCGTGCTCGGCGCACAGGAAAGCGATGCAGACGGCGGCGTGAAACGAGTTCGGACTCGCCCGCAGAGCTTCCCGATAGGCATCGATCGCGGCGTCGTGATTCTTCATCATCCGAAAGACGCGTGCGCGCAGGATGTGGCGCGTCTCCTCGAACATCGGAATTCCTTCAGGCATGCGGCATCGGGAAGGCCGACATTTTGGCCATTAGGGGCGGGGCTGACAAGGGTGGCATGCCGTGCGTAATTTATCTTACGGGTTTTACCGACTATACTTACGCGGCTTGCCCGTTTGGCGGGCCGCAATACCGGTTCCTTTCGGTCCCACACCAAATATCAACTCGGGAGGCGTGTGTCGTGAAGAAAATCGTGGCCATCATCAAGCCCTTCAAGCTTGACGAAGTACGCGAGTCGCTGTCGGAGATCGGGGTGACCGGCCTTACTGTCACCGAGGTGAAGGGTTTCGGGCGCCAGAAGGGGCACACGGAGCTCTACCGCGGCGCCGAGTACGTGGTGGACTTCCTGCCCAAGGTCAAGGTCGAGGTCGTGATTCCGGAAGGGATGGTCGACCAGGCTGTCGAGGCGATCACTAAGGCGGCCCGCACCGGCAAGATCGGCGACGGGAAGATCTTCGTCACCAGCGTCGAGCAAGTCGTCCGCATTCGCACGGGAGAAACCGGCGAGGCGGCAATCTAAGGTCGGTGAAGAAGTGAAGGGGTGATAGGCCTTGCGGCTTGAAGCCGGGGCGCGGTACGCGCCTCGGCTCATTCACACATTCACCCTGCAACCCCTCGCGCCTTACTCGGGGGTCCCCTCAGCAGCACCACCACCGCCCCCGCGCCGCCATCCGCAGGGCGTGCCTCGCAGAACGCCAGGATTTCTTGCCGCTGGCTAAGCCACGCCGCAACCTTTGCCTTAAGCACCGGCGTGGCGTTCCTTGACCGCAGCCCGCGCCCATGGATGATCCGCACGCACCGCCACCCCTCGCGCATGCAGCGCTGGAGGAACTCCACCAGCGCTTCGCGGGCGGCGGGTATTGTCAGTCCATGAAGGTCGAGCTCGGCCTGAAAGACCCAGTGACCGCGGCGCAGCTTGCGCAGCACTTGGCGCGACAGCCCGTCGCGCAAGAAACCGGGCTCCGCGCCGGATTCGAGACCGTCCTCCAGTGGTGACGCATCGGACAGGGTCTCCGCGAGAATTTCCCGCTCTGCGCGCAGGCGCTGGACCGGCAGCGGCGCGACGTGCCGCGGAGCATGCTGGACCCGCTCAGGCGCCTTGATCGGCGTCACGTCCCGCAGTGCTTCCTTGAGCAGGTCCAGCTCATCGGCATCGATGCTCAGCGCAGGCGGTCGCGGTTTCATGGTCGTGCATGGGCCAGAGATCAGGGATCCACGGTGTCACGCGGAGTGCTCTTCGAGGTACTTCTGCGCATCGAGCGCCGCCATGCAACCGCTTCCCGCGCTGGTGACCGCCTGCCGATATACGTGGTCCTGCACGTCACCCGCCGCGAATACGCCCGGCACGCTGGTGGCGGTCGCATCTCCCTGGGTACCGCCTCGGGTAATGATGTACCCGTTCTTCATGTCGACCTGACCCTCGAAGATACCCGTGTTCGGCGTGTGTCCGATGGCAATGAAGACGCCCTGTACCTTCAGGTCCTTCGTGGCATCGTTCTTCGCGTACTTGATGCGCAGCCCGGTGACACCGCTCTTGTCCCCGAGCACCTCGTCCACGACGTAGTCCCATGCGAGGGATATGTTGCCGGCCTTCGCCTTCGCCATGAGCTTGTCGACGAGAATTGGTTCCGCGCGGAACTTGTCACGCCGGTGCACCACGGTGACGTGGCTCGCGATGTTGGAGAGATAGAGCGCTTCCTCCACCGCCGTATTCCCGCCGCCTACGACGGCGACGTCCTGGCTCTTGTAGAAGAAGCCGTCGCAGGTCGCGCAGCCGGATACGCCCTTGCCCATGAAGGCTTCCTCGGACGGCAGCCCCAGGTACTTCGCTGAAGCGCCGGTAGCGATGACGAGCGCGTCGCAGGTATAGGCACCCTGGTCGCCTTGAAGCGAGAAGGGCCTTACCTTCAGGTCCACGGTGTGGATGTGGTCGAAGATGATCTCGGTGCCGAAGCGCTCCGCATGCTTCTGGAAGCGCTCCATCAGCTCGGGACCCTGGACGCCCATGACGTCCGCCGGCCAGTTGTCCACATCGGTGGTGGTCATGAGCTGGCCGCCCTGGGCGAGCCCGGTGATCAGGACCGGCTTCAGGTTGGCGCGGGCTGCGTACACCGCGGCGCTGTAGCCGGCAGGACCGGAGCCGAGGATGAGAAGCTTGTCGTGTCTGCTGTGCTTTTCCATGACGGCGTGTGGATGGATCGGGGGTTGGCGAAAAGCAACAATCTATCAGCGAGAGCCGAAGACCAGCAAATTGGGGTGCAAGCGGGCAGGATCAAGTCGGGGAAGCTCACACATGGAGGATTGCGTCGCGGAGGACCGCCTGCGACGCGCCACCTCCCTGCGCCCGTTGTGACCGGCGGCGCTAGTCATGGGTTCCGCAGCGTTCAACCACCGACGTGCACGACGGGACGCTTCGTGCAGTCCGGCTCTGCCTGGCGCAAGACTTCGCGGGTCATTTGCGCGACGTGGCCCTGGCCCAGCACGACGTAGTTCAGAAGCAGAAGGGCCGGGTGCTGTTCGCTCCAGTTGAAATAGATGTGCGGCAACTTGCCGGTCACATCGCGCACATGAAGAAGGAACGCGGCGATCGAATTAGAGATCGCGGGTCCCTGGGCGCGCAGAACCTGATGGCCCGCGACCTCGCAACCTTCGACCTTCATGACGTCGGTAAAGTTGGACGCGTCGGAAATATCGACCTCCAGGAAAATCACCGGTTCGTCCGGCGTCAAATGATGATCTATGCGCTTTTGCGCGCCCTCGATACGGTATTCCTCGGCGTCCCGCGTGTCCGGCTGATTGGCGATGAAACGGATCGTGCGGCCCCCCGCCCGATTGATGAAATCCATGGCGGCGGCGTCGATCTCGAAGCGTTCCACGCGCAGTTCGGTGCTCCGCCACCATCGCGACGCCAGGGAGCCCACTATCGTCAGGAAGATGAAAAAAGACGCGATCTTCAGGCCGTCCGGGCGCTCGATGATGTTGTCGATCGTGGTGTAAGTGAAGACCAGCCATATCAGCATGAATCCGATCGCTTGCCAGAGTTGGCGCTTGCGCCA
>JBEVOI010000209.1:0-24411 GCA_040507665.1 Burkholderiales bacterium | reverse complement strand
TCTGGGAGACCGACGGTTTCGCGCTCGCGTTCGCCTCCGACGATCGCCGGGAGGGAATGCAGGCGTTTCTCGAAAAGCGTCCGCCGCGATTTTCTGGCCACTAGAGGAGTTAGCGTTCGGTTCCTGAACGGGTTGGGGAATCCCTGGCCGCAGCCTGCGGTCATACGCTCGAATTCCAGCGGCTGCGCGCGATACGCGGAGGGGTTTTCGACCCGCCGCCCGAAGGGTTCCGGAGCGCGACTGGTCAAGGGAGGGCATAGCAATGGAATTGCACGACCACGATCCACAGGAAACTCGAGAATGGCTGGATGCCCTCGATGCTGTACTGCAGGTGGAAGGGCCAGAACGCGCGCATTACCTTCTGGAGCGGTTGATCGAAAAGGCCCGCCGCTCGGGCGCCTATCTGCCTTATAGCGCCAACACCGCCTATATCAACACCATCCCTGCGCATCAGGAAGAGCGTTCCCCAGGAGATCATGAACTCGAGCACCACATTCGCTCCTATGCCCGGTGGAATGCGCTCGCCATGGTGTTGCGGGCGAACAAGCACACCAACGTCGGCGGCCATATCGCGAGCTTTGCTTCCGCGGCCACCCTTTACGACGTCGGCTACAACCATTTCTGGCACGCGCCGTCGGCCAGCCACGGCGGCGACCTGGTTTATGTGCAGGGCCATTCTGCCCCGGGCATCTACGCCCGGGCTTTCCTGCTCGGCCGCCTGACCGAGGAGCAGCTCGACCATTTCCGCCAGGAGGTGGACGGCAAGGGGCTGTCCTCCTATCCGCATCCCTGGCTCATGCCCGACTTCTGGCAGTTTCCCACCGTCTCGATGGGGCTCGGCCCGCTGATGGCGATCTACCAGGCGAAGTTTATGAAGTACCTGGCGGACCGCAGCCTTGGGAACACCGAGGGGCGCAAGGTGTGGGCCTTCATGGGCGATGGCGAGATGGACGAGCCGGAATCCCTCGGCGCAATCTCGCTGGCCGTCCGGGAGAGGCTCGACAACTTGATCTTCGTGGTCAACTGCAACCTCCAGCGTCTTGATGGGCCCGTGCGCGGCAATGGCAAGATCATCCAGGAACTCGAGGCGGACTTCCGCGGCGCGGGTTGGAATGTCATCAAGGTCATCTGGGGCTCGTACTGGGACCCGCTCTTCCTGAAGGACACGCATGGGTTGCTGCTCAAGCGCATGGAAGAATGCGTCGACGGCGAGTACCAGACCTTCCGCTCCAAGGACGGCGCCTACATCCGGAAGCACTTTTTCGGGAAGTATCCCGAGTTGCTTGAGATGGTCGCCAGCATGACCGACGAGGACATCTGGCGCCTCAACCGCGGCGGCCACGATCCCCACAAGGTCTACGCAGCCTATGCCGCAGCGGTGAAGCACAGTGGGCAGCCGACGGTGATCCTGGCGAAGACCATCAAGGGCTATGGGATGGGCGAATCCGGCGAGGCGCAGAACATCACCCATCAGCAGAAAAAGATGGGCACCACATCGCTCAAGGCTTTCCGCGATCGCTTCGGCCTGCCGATCCCGGACGACCGCATCGAGGACGTCCCGTACCTCAAGTTCGAGGAAGACTCGCCCGAGCTGGTGTACATGCGGGAGCGGCGGATGGCGCTCGGCGGTTACCTGCCGGCCCGCCGGCGCAGGGCCGATCCGCTTGAGGTGCCCCCGCTCTCCGCCTTTGGCTCTCTGCTCAAGAGTTCCGAGGACCGGGAGTTTTCGACCACGATGGCCTTCGTGCGCATCCTGAACGTTCTGGTCAAGGATCCGCACATCGGCAAGCGCGTGGTGCCGATTGTGCCCGATGAGTCGCGCACCTTTGGCATGGAGGGCATGTTCCGCCAGCTCGGCATCTGGTCCTCCGTCGGCCAGCTCTATACGCCCCAGGACGCCGACCAGCTCATGTACTACAAGGAGGACAAGCACGGCCAGATCCTGCAGGAAGGCATCAACGAAGCGGGCGGCATGGCGGACTGGATCGCTGCGGCCACCTCCTACAGCACCCATGCCGTGGCGATGATGCCCTTCTACATCTTCTACTCGATGTTCGGCTTCCAGCGCGTCGGCGACCTCGCGTGGGCAGCGGGGGACTGCCGCTGCCGCGGCTTCCTCATCGGCGGTACCGCAGGGCGTACCACCTTGAACGGCGAGGGGTTGCAGCATGAGGACGGCCACAGCCACCTGCTCTCGTCCACCATCCCCAACTGCGTCTCGTACGATCCTGCCTTTGCGTACGAGCTCGCAGTCATAGTCCAGGATGGCATGCGACGGATGTACACCGAGCAGGAGGATGTCTTCTACTACCTCACGGTGATGAACGAGAACTACCGTCATCCCGCAATGCCGGAGGGGTCGCAGCAAGGCATCCTCAAGGGCCTGTACTTGGTCCGTTCGGGTCCCGAGGGCGCGCAATCCAGGGTACAGCTCATCGGTTCCGGCACAATCCTGCGGGAGGTGCTAGCGGCTGCCGACCTTCTTGTGCAGGATTGGGGTGTAAGTGCGGATGTGTGGAGCGCGACCAGCTTCTCCGAACTGCGGCGCGAGGGTCTTGAAGCGAGTCGATGGAACCTGCTCCACCCGGAGGTGCCGCCACGGCTGCCCTATGTCGAGCAGTGCCTGAAGGACCGTAAGGGGCCGGTGGTTGCCGCCAGCGACTACCTGAAGCTTGTTGCCGACCAGATCCGCCCCTTCGTTCCACGGCGTTTCGAAGTGCTCGGCACCGACGGCTTCGGCCGCTCCGACACCCGTGAGAAGCTGCGCGCCTTTTTCGAAGTCGATCGCCGCTGGGTTACGCTCGCGGCGTTGAGCGCGCTAGCGGCCGACGGCGAGATTCCGGGCGCGCAAGCTGCGGAGGCGATCCGCAAGTACGGCATCAATCCGGACAAGCCGAGTCCAGCAAGGGTCTAGAGTCGATGCAGGCGCGACACAAGAAGGGCGACGAGCAACCGGCGCCCTCGGCCCCCGTCCCTTGATGCGAGAAATGCATGGGCCCCACTAAGGAAGTGCTGGTCCCGGACATTGGAGACTTCAAAAATGTCCCAGTCATCGAGGTGATGGTCCGGCCGGGCGACATCGTAAAACCGGAAGATCCGCTCATCACGCTCGAGTCCGACAAGGCGGCCATGGATGTCCCGGCCCCCTTCGGCGGCGCGGTGAAGGATCTGAAGGTGAAGGTCGGCGACAGGGTTTCTGAGGGTTCGCCGATTCTGGTGCTGGAAGCCCATCACGGTTCCAGTGCGCCAGCTCCAGCAACGAACGCGAAGGCTCTGGGACTTACCGCTCCACCAGCGACAGCTGCTCCGCCCATGGCGCCACCACCAACGTCGGTGCGACCCGCGCCCGCCGCCGCAGTCGAGCCTGTCGATGCGTCCACAGTTCGGCCTCCGCACGCGAGCCCATCGATCCGTCGCTTTTCGCGCGAGTTGGGTGTCGACCTGTCGCAGGTCACCGGTACTGGACCGAAGAGCCGCATTCTGAAGGAAGACGTGCAGTCGTTCGTCAGGGTGGCGCTCGCACCTCCCGTTGCCGCCGCGGCGCCCGGAGCGGGAGCCATGGCCGGGCTCGGCGTACTTCCGTGGCCGCAGGTCGACTTCGCGAAGTTTGGCCCGATCGAGAGCCAGCCGCTGTCCCGGATCAAGAAGATCTCCGGGGCCAACCTGCATCGCAACTGGGTGATGATCCCCCACGTCACGCACTTTGACGAAGCGGACATCACCGACTTGGACGCCTTTCGCGGGAAAGTCGCTGAATCGGTCGCGAAGCAGGGCATTAAGGTGACTCTGCTCGCGTTTCTGCTCAAGGCGTCGGTAGCGGCGCTGAAGCGTTATCCGGTGTTCAATGCCTCGCTGGAGGGAGAGGAACTCGTCCTCAAGCGGTACTACCACTTGGGGTTCGCAGCGGATACCGCGAACGGCCTCGTGGTTCCCGTGATCCGGGACGTGGACCAGAAGGGTGTACTCCAGATCGCGAGCGAGCTCGGGGCGCTCTCCGCCCTTGCCCGCGACGGCAAGCTCAAGCCGGCAGACATGCAAGGCGGCACCTTCAGCGTCTCGAGCCTCGGTGGCATCGGCGGCACCGGCTTTACCCCGATCATCAACGCGCCCGAGGTCGCGATCCTCGGTGTGACCCGGTCTGTGCGCCGGTTGGTCGAACGGGATGGGCAATTCGTCCCGCGACTCATGCTCCCGCTCTCGTTGTCGTATGATCATCGGGTGATCGACGGCGCGGCGGCGGCGCGCTTCACCGCCTACCTCGCGGCCGTGATCGCAGATTTGCGACGAGCGATCTTGTAGGCGTGTCCAGTACACGAACACACACACCAACCACGACGAGAAACGAGGGAGAGTCGGGATGCGACGCAAATCGGGGCAAACGGTTGCGGGAGGCCGGATGCCTGACCTCTCTCCTCCAGGCTGGTTGAGTCTGCGTGCGTTCGCGCCTCTGCGGTGAATAAAGCCGGACCCATCGGCATCCTCGGGGGCACATTCGACCCGATTCACGTCGGCCACCTGCGACTCGCAGAGGAGGTGGCCGACGCGTGCAAGCTCGAAGTCGTCCACTTCATTCCAGCCGCCGTCCCGCCCCATCGCGCCACGCCTCACGTCACCGCAGCGGACCGCCTCGAGATGGCGAGGCTCGCCATCGCCGGCAACTCGCGCTTGCTGCTCGACGACCGCGAACTGGCGCGTACCGGTCCAAGCTATACCTTTGATACGTTGACCGAACTGCGCCGAGAGGTGGGGGCAACGCGTCCAGTCTGCCTCATCGTCGGCGCGGATGCGTTCCTGGACCTTGCCACGTGGCACCGCTGGCATGAGCTCTTCACGCTCGCGCACGTCGCTGTCGCCCATCGGCCCGGCTTCCCAGTCGACTCATGGGGCCAGCGCATGCCGCAGCCCTTGGCGCGGGAATACGAAGCACGTCGCCTGATGCAGCCGCTCGCTACCCACTGGGCGCCTGCCGGCGGCATCGCGACGATCGCCATCACCGCGCTCGACATTTCTGCGACCCGGATTCGGGAAGGGCTTCGGGTGGGGCGCTCCCAGCGCTATTTGATCCCCGACTCTGTTCTCGACTATATTCAGGCGAGGTGCCTGTACAAGGAGCTGGATGAAACTGGAGCAGATGAAGCAGGCCGCGATTGAGGCCCTCGAGGACGTAAAGGGGCGCGACGTCGTGGTGCTCGACACGATCGGCCTGTCGTCGCTTTTCGATTGCATGATCATCGCGAGCGGGGATTCGACACGGCAGACCAAGGCCATGGCGAATCGGGTTCAAGACCGGCTGAAAGCCCTCGGTGCGAGTGTTCTCGGGGTCGAGGGAGAGCGCGACGGTGACTGGATTCTGGTGGACCTGGGCACCGTGATCGTTCACATCATGCATCCTGCGACGCGCGCTTATTACAATCTGGAAGAGCTCTGGGGCCCGCAATATCTCCCCGCTGCGCGCCGCCAGGCTGCGGCGACCTGAAAGCCGCCAGAAGGGCCGCGGGCGATGCGGCTGATCGTGGTGGCACTCGGCCAGCGGATGCCTGTCTGGGTGCGAGCCGGATTCGAGGAATACGCGCGGCGCCTGCCTCGGGAAGTGCGTTTCGATCTGATCGAGCTGAAGACCGAGCGCAGGCCGTCCGGGGTCAGGGCGGAAAGGGCCATGGTCCTGGAGGAGGCACGCATTGATGCGGCGATCCCCGCAGGCTGCTACCGGGTGGTCCTCGACGAACGCGGCCAGGAGCTGACCAGCGCGGAGCTGGCCCAGAGGCTAGAGTGCTGGCTTGGCGGCGGTCGCGACGTCGCCATGATCATCGGCGGTGCGGACGGGCTGACCGAGCGCTTGAGGCAGTCCGCCGATCTTCTGCTAGCCCTTTCCCGGATGACCCTTCCCCATGGCCTGGCCCGCGTGTTGCTGGCCGAGCAGTTGTACCGCGCGATTTCGATCATGCACAATCACCCCTATCACCGAGAATAATGCGGCGGCCGCCCAGGCGCCGCGCCCGAGGAGCAGCCCGGTGTCATTTCGAGAACAACGGATCTACCTGGCGTCGCGCAGCCCGCGCCGGCGCGAGCTCCTGAAGCAGATCGGCGTCAACTTTGACGTTCTCCTCCTGCGCGAAGACCCGTCCCGGGGCGAGGATGTCGATGAGCGCGCCGCGCCCGGGGAGACGCCGCAGGACTACGTGACCCGCATCGCCAAGGCGAAGGCGGAGCTCGGTTGGGTCCGGATTCTGCAACGGCGGCTGCGGCCCAACCCCGTCTTGGGGGCCGACACCTCCGTGGTCCTGGACGGTGACTTGCTGCGGAAGCCCGAAAACCGCCAGGACGCCGAGCAGCTGCTCGCCAGGCTGTCCGGTCGCTCCCACGTGGTGCTTTCCGCCGTCGCCCTCTGCTACCGCGAGCAGGTGCAGTTTCGGCTTTCTTCCACGACCGTGGATTTCCGTCCGATTACGGAGCCGGAGATCCGCCGTTATGCCACGACCGGCGAACCGCTTGACAAGGCTGGCGCCTATGCCATTCAGGGGCGCGGTGCCGCCTTCGTCCGCAACATCGCGGGGAGCTATTCGGGGGTGATGGGATTGCCATTGTTCGAGACGGTGGCACTTCTGCAGCACTTCGGCTTTGAGGTCCTGTGACCGAAGAGATCCTGGTCAACGTAACGCCGCAGGAGACCCGCGTCACGGTAATGCAGCAGGGCGTGGTGCAGGAGCTGCACGTCGAGCGCTCCAGCAGCCGCGGCCTGGTTGGAAACATCTACCTCGGGCGCGTGGCGCGGGTGCTGCCCGGCATGCAGTCCGCGTTCATCGACATCGGACTCGACCGTGCGGCCTTTCTGCACGTGGCCGACATCTGGGCGCACCGGCACGGCGGCGAGGATGTAAAGCCAATCGAGAAGCTGCTCGCCGAGGGCCAGAATATCCTGGTGCAGGTGATCAAGGATCCTATCGGCACCAAGGGCGCACGGCTCTCCACCCAAGTAAGCATGGCCGGCCGCTTCCTCGTCTATCTTCCCCAGGAATCGCACATCGGCATTTCCCAGCGCATCGAGGACGAGGCCGAGCGCAGCCAGCTGCGGGAGAGGCTGCAGCAGGCGCTACCCGACAACGAGACCGGCGGTTTTATCATTCGCACCATGGCAGAGGCTGCGACGGTGCCCGAGCTCGCCTCCGACATCGACTACCTGCGGCGTCTCTGGCGCGGTATCCATGAGGAATCGGTGCGGGCAGTCGCTCCTGCTCTGCTCTATCAGGACCTCAACCTGAGCCTACGCGTGCTGCGTGATTTCGTAAGCGACGAGACCATGCGTGTACTGGTCGATTCGCGCGAGACCCACCAGAAGATGCTCGCATTCGCCGATGCCTACACGCGGAAGTTCAGCGAACGAATCGAGCACTATGCGGGCGAGCGGCCGCTGTTCGACCTGCATGCGGTGGAGGACGAGATCGAGCGGGCGCTTGCGCGTCGCGTCGATCTCAAGTCGGGCGGCTATCTGATCATCGACCAGACCGAGGCGCTCACCACCGTGGATGTGAATACGGGTGGCTACGTTGGAGGGCGCAACTTCGACGATACGATCTTCAAGACCAATCTCGAGGCAGCGCAGGTGATCGCGCGCCAGCTGCGGCTGCGTAACCTCGGCGGCATCATCATCATTGACTTCATCGATATGGACAACGAGGAGCATCGGGCCTCGGTGTTGTCCGAGTTCAAGAAGGCGCTCGCGCGAGACCGCACGCGCATGACGGTAAACGGCTTCACTGCGCTGGGGTTGGTGGAGATGACGCGGAAGCGCACGCGCGAAAGTCTGGCCCACGTGCTGTGCGAGCCTTGTCCAACGTGCCGGGGTCGCGGCGAAGTGAAGACCGCGCAGACGGTGTGTTATGAAATTCTGCGTGAGATTGTGCGCGAGGCCCGGCAGTTCAACGCCCGTGAATATCGCATCCTCGCAGCGCAGACGGTGATCGATCTGTTCCTCGACGAGGAGTCCCAAAGCCTTGCCATGCTCGGGGACTTCATAGGAAAGCCGATATCGCTTCAGGTGGAGAGCCAGTACTCCCCAGAGCAGTACGACGTTATCCTGATCTAGTAACGAGAAGCCGCACGACTGCGCCCACCCGAAACGAAGATGGGGTGTCAGGCCGCGTGCGCCGAGGCCACGGTGTCAGCTTGGCCCGTCAGCACCTGTTTGACAGCCATCAGTTCCGCATGCTTTTTCCGCAGCGAGACCTGCTGCGCCTGCAGTTCCTTAGTGCGCTCCTGGAGGGTGCTCAGGTTGTCAGCCACCTTGCGGAAACCTTCCACGCGACGGGTGAGCAGACTCTCGTGCTCCTTGATCTGCAGTGAGAGCGGGCCGAGAGCGGACTTCAACCATACGTCCACCTCTGCCCTGGCGCCGTCAAAGACCTCGCGCGCCTGGATGACCAGCCCGTTGTAGAAGCGGCGCACGAGGAAGTGCTTTTCGGTCATGACGTTTACCGGGTCCCGGCAGAACTCTTCCACCTGCTTCTGCAGCCCGAACATGGCGACCGTGTGGCGCTCGAGATTGAGCGGTGGCGGGATGAGCCTCGCAAACCCGTAGCCCTCGTGGAAGCGCTGGTAAATGCCCTCGACGAGCTTCTGCACGTCGGCGGCGAACTTGAGGATGTGCTGGCTCTGCTTCGAGTAGTGCTCGAACAGGTTCTGCATGGCTCGCATCAATCCCGGCGTGGTCCAACTCGCCTCGATGTTCTCCCGCCCCTGCTCGAGGATCTGCTCGATGGAGCTCGCATCGAGGTTCGTGAGCAATCCGCCCCCCTGCTTGATTACTGCGGCGGACGCCAACCGGAAGCCCTGGACCTGCTGCGCGTAGTTCGCACGGTCCGCCTCCAGCTTGACCAGCATGGCCTTCGCCATCGCGCGGTTCTTCCCGGAAAGCTGCTCCAACTCCTTAAGTTCGCTACGGGCCGCGTAGAGATGGTTCATCACCGACTGCAGCGATGACGTAACCATGGCACCGATCTCACGTTCGACGGACGCACGGAGGATCTCCTGCTTCGCGGGAACAATTTCCTCGGCAAGCACGCGCTCCAAGGCCTTGATGCCGCTCTTCGCGAGCAGCTCTTCGTCGTCGCGGACCTTGGCAAGCAGCGCTTTCTGAGCCGATATCGGGAACACATGCTTGCGTGGGAGGCCGAGAATGTGGGCCGTGCTGTCGATTTGGCGATCGATGCTGGCCTGGATGCCCGCGGGCCCATTGAGATCATCCCAGAGAAGGTCGATCTTGTTCAGGACCGCAAGCCGGCGCGGCACGAAGGTCTGCACGTACTTCTGCCAGACCTCGAGGTCCGACTTGGTTACTCCCGTGTCCATTGCGAGCAGGAAGAGCGCTGCATGGGCGTTGGGAATCATCGAGAGCGTCAACTCGGGCTCGGTGCCAAGCGCATTGAGTCCGGGCGTGTCGAGAAGAACGAGGCCGTGCTTGAGGAGCGGATGGGGATAGTTGATAAGCGCGTGGCGCCAGGCCGGAATCTCAATGTGGCCGGTATCGCGCAGGGTAACCGTTGAGGTTTCGGGGCTTGATTCGTCAAGTAGACCCAGGTCCCGCGCTTCCTGCGCCGTGGCAGTCTTGGCGGCAGCGAGTTCCTGCATTGCCTGCACCATCTCCTCGTGGGAGTCGAGATTGAGCCGGATCTTCACCCATTCAATGGGAGACCGTTTCAGGGTCGCTATGCTCTCGTTGCGTTTGCGGGTCTCGATCGGGAGGAGCTTTATGTGGGGCGGTTCCTGGGGATCGTGGAAGATCTCCGTCGGGCACATCGTGGTGCGACCCACGTCCGAGGGCAAAAGCCGGCGCTTGTAGTTGGCGAAGAACAGGGCGTTGATTAGCTCTGTCTTCCCGCGCGAGAACTCGGCGACAAACGCAAGGGTGATACGGTCTTGCTTGAGACTCTCGACGAGGTCATAGATGCGCAGCGCGTTCTGGATGTCCACGTGGCCGTTCGCATCGAGCCAGGTCTGGTAAGCCTCGATGCCGTGGATGAGACTTTCGCGCCACTCGGAATAGTGGGCGACCTGCTGCTCCAGCTGGGTGTTGCTCATCGTTATTCCCAATCGCTCTGCAGGGATTGCGTTTTTGGTTTGCCCGCATTCAGCTTCGCCACCTTGCACCGGAAATCCTGCCGAATGCGGTTCGGTGCCAATGGCGGCAGCGTCAGAATTTCGCCGCCGATTCGTGGCAAGACCGTCAATGTCTTGCGCGGACAAAGCCTTATGCCCGCCGAGGGAGCAATTTACGCAATCAACATGCCAAACACGAAGCGTTCCAGGGCCGCGACTGGAAGCATAAGCAGCAGCTGGCAGGCGACAAAAACGACGAGGGGGGAGAGATCGACACCTCCCAACGGGGGGAGGCGCCGCTGAACCGGTCGAAGAAAGGGCCGGGTGAGACTTTCGAGTACGAACATAGCCGGACTGCCAGGGCTAACCCAGCTCATGATGGCTTGGACGAAGACGAGCCCCATGACGAGATAAAGGGCCATTCGAAGCACATGGAGCGCCGCAAGGAAAGCGATTGCGAGAACAATCGCAGCAGGTCCACCGGTGCCGGGCATCGGCCGCACGCCCAGGAGGTGGAGGCTCCCGAGCAACAGGACTGCAGAGAGCCACGCAGCCACCAGGCTCGCGAGGTCGTAACCACGGAATCCCGGCACGATGCGGCGGAGGGGCCGAACCGCGAAGTCCGTGATCGCGATCACGAACCGCGAGAAAGGGTGCGCATAGGCGGTCCGGCTCCATTGCATGATAAACCGGACCAGGGCCGCGAACACGAACAGGCTGAACGCGGTGTCGAGGAGAAACCCAAGGGCCTGACCGATCATCGAGGCGCTACGTGGCAGCTAATCCCGATGCCCTAACTCGTCGCCCAGCTCCCGCGAGCGCTCGGTTGCCGCCAACACCGCCCGGGCGACGATGTCCTTGAGTCCGGCCGCCTCGAAGTACTGTATGGCGCGCTCCGTGGTGCCACCCTTCGATGTCACGCGGGCGCGCAGCATCGCCGCCTCTTCGAGGCTATCGGCGGCCAGTCGCGCCGCACCGAGCACGGTCTGCAGCGTCAGTTGGCGCGCAGCGGCCGGGTCGAAACCTTGCTGGCGGGCTGCTCCCTCGAGAGCCTCGATGAAATAGAACACATAGGCCGGGCCGCTGCCCGAGATCGCCGTGACGCCGTCCATCGCGCTTTCGTCGACCAGCCACAGGGTTTCCCCCACCGCGCTGAGAATGCTCTCGGCAAGATTGCGCTCGCTGGCGTTCACAGACGCGGTTGCATAGAGCGCCGTCATTCCGAAACCCACGAGCGCGGGGGTATTGGGCATGGCACGCACGATCCGGCCATACCCGTCGAGCCAGCGCATAAGATCGTGGGTCCGGATGCCGGCCGCGATGGAAATCAGGAGCTGGTGATGCAGCAAAGGTGCGAGGCCGCGAGCGGCTTCGTGCAGTTGCTGCGGCTTCGTCGCGAGGACGATGCAATCGCATGTCACGAAAGCCGAGTCAAGCGCTGGACGCGCGTCAACGGCGAACTCGCGCTGTAGCCGCGCCCGCGCCTCCTCGCTCAATTCGACCACCTGCAACTGCCCTGGTCCGAAGCCTTTGCCGAGCAATCCGCCGATCATGGCGGAAGCCATGTTGCCACCGCCGACAAAACCGATGCTGACCGACATCCAGACAACACTCCGAGGCACTCGAGCTCAGGTGAGCCCGGCGCCCGTCACCTGCCTTCCGCCAGCTTCCTCAGGTTCTCAAACCCCACCTTGCGGATGCCGGCGATGGTGTCGACTGCAGCCTCGTCGGAAGCACGTGCTGCATGGGTCTCCTTCGGAAGGATGGATTCATCGGACCGGGGCGCCGACACGGACCCACCCCGGGATCGCCGCAGTATAGGGGCCAAGGCCGGTAGCGGCAACCGACGGTGCGACCTACTTCAAAGGCGACAACCGAAGATCGCCGAGCCGACCCGAACGATGGTGGCGCCCTCCAGAATGGCTGCTTCCAGGTCGTAGGACATGCCCATGGATAAAGTATCGAGGCGAATTTCTTCGTCCTCGAGGCGAGCCTTGAGTTCGCGGACCCGGGCGAACGACGCGCGCTGCGCTCCGGGGTCTGACTCGCGGCGCGGAATCGCCATGAGCCCGCGCAGGCGGAGGTTCGGCAGTCCTGCAACGAAATGCGCGAGCGCCGCGGCTGCGCCAGAGGATACGCCGCTCTTGGTCCCCTCGCCGCTCAGATTGACCTGCAGGCAGACGTTGAGCGGTGGAAGGCGGGCCGGCCTGGAATCGGACAGGCGTTCCGCTATTCGTTCGCGGTCTACGCTGTGGACCCATGCAAAGTTTTCCGCGAGGCTGCGGGTCTTGTTGCTCTGGATAGGTCCGATGAAGTGCCATTCGATAGGCAGGTCAGCAAGCTGGCCTATCTTTTGCGAGCTTTCCTGCACGTAATTTTCGCCGAAGGCGTGCTGGCCGGCGTGCCATGCTTCCCTGAGAAGCGGCGCCGGCCAAGTTTTGCTTACGGCCAGCAACTGGATTTCGGAGGCTTCGCGGCCTGCAGCTTGAGCCGCGCGCATGATTCGCTCCCGCACCGATTGCAGGCCCAACGTCAGTGTGGACATAATGCGGGACGCTTCCCGATCAGGGCGCTAATACGCTGATCTCTCTTGGATTTCCGCTCGCGCCTGGGATCGGAGGCGCACTTCGGGGTCGATTGTAATGGACATCGCTGAACTGCTGGCTTTCGCCGTCAAGAACAAGGCCTCGGATCTGCACTTGTCGGCGGGGCTGCCGCCGATGATCCGTGTGCACGGCGACGTACGTCGGATCAATCTCCCCGCCATGGAGCACAAGGATGTGCATGCCATGGTGTACGACATCATGAACGACAGTCAGCGGAAATCTTACGAGGAAAATCTCGAGTGCGACTTCTCGTTCTCGATCCCGAACCTAGCGCGCTTCCGCGTGAACGCTTACGTCCAGCACAGGGGCGCTGGTGCGGTATTTCGGACCATTCCGTCGAAGGTGCTTTCGCTCGAGGACCTCAAGGCGCCGGAGATCTTCAAGGACATTTCCAATCAGCCGCGGGGAATCGTTCTGGTGACCGGGCCGACAGGCTCCGGCAAATCCACAACCCTCGCGGCCATGGTCAACTTCATCAACGATAACGAGCACGGTCACATCCTGACCGTAGAGGACCCGATCGAGTTCGTGCACGAATCAAAGAAGTGCCTGATCAACCAGCGCGAGGTCGGGCCGCACACGCTTTCCTTTTCGAACGCGTTGCGCTCGGCGCTGCGTGAGGACCCGGACGTGATCCTTGTCGGTGAGATGCGCGACCTTGAAACGATCCGCCTTGCCCTCACAGCCGCCGAAACCGGTCACCTAGTATTTGGCACCCTGCACACCAGTTCAGCAGCAAAGACCGTAGACCGGATCGTCGACGTTTTCCCCGCGGCCGAGAAAGAGATGGTGCGCGCGATGTTGTCAGAGAGCCTACGCGCGGTGATTTCGCAGACGCTACTCAAAACCAAGGACGGCTCGGGACGGGTCGCGGCGCACGAGATCATGATCGGCACCCCTGCCATCCGTAACCTTATCCGCGAGAACAAGATCGCGCAGATGTACTCGGCGATCCAGACGGGCCAGCACTACGGAATGCAGACCCTAGACCAGAATCTGCAGGAACTCGTGCGCAGAAGCGTGGTGGCGGCGGTCGAGGCACGCGCGCGCGCCATGAACAAGGACTTGTTCCAGGGCTGAGCGGGCGCCCCGGAGCAGCTAGAGGACACGCGGATGGAAAGAGACCAGGCAGTCAAGTTCATGCACGACCTGCTGCGGGTCATGGTGAGCAAGAAGGCATCGGACCTGTTCATCACCGCAGGTTTTCCCCCGGCGTTCAAGGTCGACGGCAAGGTGACGCCTATCTCGAATCAGACGCTCACGCCAACCCACACGCAGGAACTCGCCCGCTCCATCATGAACGACAAGCAGGCGGAGGAGTTCGAGGCGAGCAAGGAGTGCAACTTCGCCATCAGTCCGCCCGGCATCGGCCGCTTCCGGGTGAACGCCTTTGTGCAGCAGGCTCGCGTAGGCCTCGTGCTGCGCACTATCAACTCCGCGATTCCGAAGATTGAGGAACTCGGTCTGCCGCCCCAGCTCAAGGACATCGCGTTGACGAAACGCGGTCTGGTGATTTTCGTCGGAGGCACCGGGTCGGGGAAGTCCACTTCGCTCGCCGCGATGATCGGGTTCCGCAATGAGAGCACGCACGGTCATATCATCACGATCGAGGATCCGATCGAGTACGTGCACGAACACAAGAACTGCATCGTCACCCAGCGCGAGGTCGGAGTCGATACCGACTCGTGGCATGCGGCGCTGAAGAACACCCTGCGGCAGGCGCCGGACGTGATCCTGATCGGCGAGGTCCGCGACCGCGACACCATGGACTACGCCATCGCATTCGCGGAAACCGGCCACCTCGCGATGGCGACCCTACACGCGAACAGCGCGAACCAGGCGCTTGACCGGATCATCAACTTCTTCCCCGAGGAGCGGCGCGCCCAGCTCCTCATGGATCTGTCCCTGAACCTGAAGGCGTTCGTGTCGCAGCGCCTGATCCCGATGCGGGACGGCAAGGGTCGGGTTGCCGCGGTCGAGATTCTCATCAACTCGCCACTTATCTCGGACCTCATCTTCAAAGGCGACGTGCACGAGATCAAGCAGATCATGGCGAAGTCCCGCGAGCTGGGCATGCAGACCTTCGACCAGGCTTTGTTCGACCTCTACGAAGCGGGCAAGATCGGCTACGAAGATGCTTTGCGCAACGCAGACTCTGTGAACGACTTGCGGTTGCGGATCAAGTTGTATAGCCAATCATCGAAGGACCGTGACCTCACGAGCGGGCTCGACAATCTGACGATTGTGTAATCGCGCCTGAGGCGTAGCGAACAGCATCGCTTGCTCCTTTTCACTCTTCACGCGTCACCCTTCGCCCTTCCCTCTTCTCCAGTCGCCCACAATGCCGGGCGAAGCGACCCCTCCACCATCCGGTACTCATAAAGCCGGCACTTGATCGCGCCGTTGTAAAGTGGCGTGCGGCGGGATGCCTTGAGACGGATCAGTTTCGGCAGTTCTGCATCAGCGCTGAAGATGAATGCGCGCCAGCCTGTGAACCGCCGCTTCAGCAGATCCCCCAATCTCGGATACAGCCTCCGTAGCGCAGCCTCGTCGCCGAGCCGGACGCCGTAGGGGGGGTTCATCACCAGGAGCCCTGCGGCTACGGGTGGTTCCACGTCGACCACGTCGTATCGGTGCAGGGAAACGGCTCCCTCCATGCCGGCCGCCCCGAGGTTACGGTGCGCGAGCCGCACCATTTCCACGTCGTGGTCGCTGCCGAAGATCGGGAGCGGCTGCACGGGCAGCGCCCGGGATTGCAGTTCCGACTTGATGCGCTGGAACGCCTTCAGATCGAACGGCTTGAGTCGCTGGAAACCGAAGGCTCGCTTCAACCCGGGTGCGCGCCGGAGCGCGATCTGCGCTGCTTCGACCAGAAAGCTCCCGCTGCCGCACATGGGATCGAGCAGCGGCATTCCCGGCGCCCAACCCGCGAGCTTCAGAATCCCCGCCGCCAGATTTTCCCGCACTGGCGCCTCGCCGCCGCTTCCGCGCCAACCGCGCTTGAACAGCGCGTCGCCGGAGGTGTCGAGATAGACCGCATAACGTTGCGCGTCGAGGAAGGAATGGATGCGCACGTCAGGGCGGGCAGTGTTGACGCTGGGTCTCTGGCCGGTCAGCTCTCGCAGCTTGTCGCAGATCGCATCCTTGATGCGCAAGGTCACAAAGTCGAGGCTTCTCAAGGGGCTGCGGATTGCAGCCACATCCACGCGGATCGTGCGTTCAGGCCCGAACCAGTCCGACCAGGGAAGCCCCCGCACGCCCGAATAGATGTCGTCCTCGCGCCCGTAGGTCCCATCGCCGACGCGCCACAATACGCGGCTTGCGATGCGGCTTTCGAGGTTCGTGCGCATTGCCAAGGCGAGGTCGCCCGTGAAGCTAACGCCTCCCGGCTTAACCTCCGTGTGCTGCGCCCCGATAGCTGCAATCTCGCTCTCGAGGACGAACTCGAGGCCCTTCGGGCATGAGGCGAAGAAGAATTCAGAAGTCAATGGCGGGCGCAGCTCACAGACGATACGGATGCCGGATTCTACGCTATAGTCGGAACGTCACTTTGCGATGCTCGCGCCATGATCAACCTCGCCGAAGCGCTGAAGCAGCACGAGGTCACCCCCGCCAAGGTGCTCTATCACCAGTGGACCGGAGAGGAGTGGAAGACCTACACGGCGGGCGAGATTATCGATCTCGCAGCGCGTTGGCAGCAGGCCTTCCAGGAGCGCGGATTCGAGCGCGGCGACCGCGTCGCACTGTGCATGAAGAACAGCGTGCACTGGGTCGCCATCGACCAGGCCTGCCTGGGTCTCGGGCTGGTGGTGGTTCCTCTTTACGTAATCGACAATCCCGCGAATATCGCATGGTGCATCGAACACTGCGAAGCGCGGCTGCTCGTGCTCGAGACGCCGCGCATGCTGGAGACGCTGCGGAACGCCTCGACGACGCTGCCGCCAATCGTCTGCCTACAAGCTGAGCCGGGCGACGAAGTGGAGACGCCGCGCACCTTTCTTCCCGCCCATGCGAGGGCGTTCGCGGTGCTGCCTATGGCGGAGGACGCGCTCGCCAGCATCGTCTACACCTCCGGCACCACCGGGCGACCAAAGGGTGTCAAGCTTTCCCACCGCAACATCCTTTCCAACGCCGAGGCGGCGCTGAAGATCGTCGACCTGCGCGAGACTGATCTGCTGCTGTCGGTGTTGCCTCTGTCGCACATGTTCGAGCGTACGTGCGGTTACTACGCGCCCCTGATGCACGGCGCGCCGGTCGCCTTCGCGCGCGGCGTCCAGCAGATCGGCGAAGACCTTGCGAGGCTCCAGCCCACGATCCTCATGGCGGTGCCGCGCGTATTCGAGCGCTTCCTGGTCCGCATCGAGCAGGCGATCAAGGACAAGCCCGCCAAGCGCGCGCTGTTCGAACGCGCGGTTGCGATCGGGTGGCGGGTATTCAAGGGCGAGGCCGACTTCATCGACCGCGCCCTTCATGCCGTGCTCCGGCGCCTGGTCGCGAGGCCGATCCTCGAAAAACTGGGTGGGCGATTGCGGATCACGGTCGTTGGCGGCGCTGCGCTGGAGCAGCGCGTAGCAAAGCATTTCCTCGGCCTCGGCCTCACGATGCTCCAGGGCTACGGGTTGTCGGAGGCGTCCCCCGTGGTCGCTGCCAACCATCCGGACGACAACGATCCGGCTTCCGTCGGCTATCCCCTCGAAGGGTTCGAAGTGAAGGTGAGCGATCAGCACGAACTGCTGGTGCGCGGCCCCTCGGTGATGCTCGGGTACTGGCGCAATCCGGAGGCGACGGCTGCGGTCCTCTCGCCGGACGGTTGGCTCAACACGGGCGACCAGGTCGACATCCGCAACAAGCGAATCTACATCAAGGGTCGCACCAAGGACATCCTCGTGCTCTCGAACGGCGAAAAGGTGCCTACCGACGAGATCGAGCAGGCGCTCCTCGAGGACCGGGTGTTCGAGCAGGCCGTCGTCGTCGGCGAGGGGCGTGCGTATCTGATCCTGCTCGCCGTCACTCAGGAGACCGAAGAGAAGAAGCTCACGAAGCTTGCGAACGAGCGGCTGAAGGGTTTCCCCCGCTACATCCGCATCCGGCGCGTTATCGCGACCAAGGACCCGTGGACGCTGGAAGACGGGCTGCTTACGCCCACCCTTAAAGTGAAGCGCACGAAGGTGCTCGAGCGGTTCGAGGCCGAGATTCGCCGGGTATATGACGAATCCGGATTGACCGAATAGAGCGCACTGGCACGCTGGCACTAACCGATGTTCACGGCTGCACGTAGACGTCGAAGCGTATTCTCTTCCAGGGACTGCGATCTTCGGTCAGGCGGCTGATGCGCGCCTCAACCTTTGTGCCCCGGTCCATGTGGCGCGCGAGGTCTGCGTTGTCCGCGCGCGGCACGTAGCCGAGTTTCTCCCCGCGCCAATCCACGCGCACCGCATTGGGGTCGTATGGATTGTCGGGCTCGCGCGTAAGCGTCAACGGATCGCCAACCTTCATCTCTCCCCAGATTATCTTACCGCGGTAGAACTGAAAGCCTGCCAGCGGGGAGCTCTGGATAAGGATGCGCGCCTGCGTCCATGGCTCATCCCCGCAAGCGACCTCCGCGAACAGCAGGACAACCAGAGCCGCCATCGCGAGCCGAGCCGAGCGCCCGGGTGACCTCGCGCCGTGGATCACAGCGAAGGCTTCACGACGACGAGGATGACCACGGCGATCAGGATCAGCACTGGCGCTTCATTCATCCAGCGATAGAACACGTGGCCGCGCCGGTTGCGGTCGCGCATGAAATCCAGCAACGCCCTTCCGCACCAAGCATGATAGACGATGAGCAGCAGCACCAACGCCACCTTCGCGTGCAGCCAGCCGCCGTGGAATCCGTAGCCGAGCCACAGCCACAGCCCGAGCCCGACTGCAAGCACGGCGGATGGCGTCATGATCCCCCAGAAGAGTTTGCGCTCCATGACCTTGAAGCGCTCGATGGATATCGCATCGCTCGCCATTGCATGGTAGACGAACAGGCGCGGCAGATAGAACAAGCCGGCGAACCACGTGATGACGAAAATGATGTGGAAGGCCTTGAGGTAAAGCATGGCTGCAGGACTTGGCGCGATGACGACTCCTCGATGGTATCCGATTGGGTACCGGGCGGGCACGTCCCGAGTGGCCCGTTGGCCACAGGCAGCGTTTCTCAGCGCGTTGCCGCTCTGCGATTGTCCACGTGCCGGAAGTAAGCGGCCTTCACGATCTGGACCAGCACGAGGTACAGGGCCACCATCGCCGCGAGGATGAGAAAGAAGGCGGGCGGCGGTGGCACGAACCCGAGGTATCCCGCCGCCGGGCTGAAAGGCACCCACGCCGCGAAAGCCACGACTGCGAGCGACGTAAACGTAAGGAGCGGATGGGGCCGGCTCCGGAGCGGATTGCCCTGGGTGCGGATCACGAAGATCACCAACACCTGGGTGGCAAGCGATTCGATGAACCAGCCCGTGTGGAACAGGGTTTCGTCGGCGTTCAGGACTGCGATCATCACATAGAACGTGAGGAAATCGAAGAGCGAACTAACGGGCCCGACCGCCAGCATGAAGTTGCGGATGCCGGACATATCCCAGGTGTGGGGCTGAACGATTTCCTGCGCGTCGACCTGGTCGAGCGGGATCGGTATCTCGGAGATGTCATAAAGCGCGTTGTTGAGCAGGATCTGCGTCGGCAACATCGGCAGGAAGGGCAGAAACAGCGCCGCGCCCGCCATGCTGAACACGTTGCCGAAATTGGAGCTAGTGCCCATGCGGATGTACTTCATGATGTTGACGAAGGTGCGCCGACCCTCCATCACGCCCGCGTGCAACACCTTCAGATCGGGCGCGAGCAGGATCATGTCCGCCGCCTCTTTAGCGACGTCCACCGCAGTGTCCACCGAAAGCCCCACGTCCGCTGAGTGCAGCGACGGCGCATCGTTGATGCCGTCACCGAGATAGCCGACTACCTGGCCGCGTGCCTTCAGCGCAAGAATGATGCGGTTCTTCTGGGCCGGGTTCACCCGACAGAAGAGGTTCACCGCCGCTACCCGGGCCCCGAGGACCTGGTCGTCGATCGCCGCGATCTCGGGCCCCGTGAGCACGCCGGTTACCGGGATGCCGAGGGTCCTGCAGACGTGCTGTGTCACGCGCTCACTGTCACCAGTTACGATCTTCACCGCGACGCCGCTTCCGGCGAGCGCCGCTAGCGCCGGCCCTGCGCTCTCCTTCGGCGGGTCGAGAAAGCCGGCCAGTCCTGCGAACACAAGCTCGGCCTCGTCGCTCACCACAGCGTGTGGATGGTCGGCGCTGACGCGACGCCAGGCAATGCCGAGGGTCCGGAAACCGTCGTCCCCGAGTTCGTCGTACAGCTTGCGGATGTGCTCCCGTGCCGCCGGGTCCAGGGGACGCGGTTCATCAACGCTGCTTTCCTCGTACGTCGTAGATAGCCGCAGGATGTCCTCCGGTGCTCCTTTGACGACCAAGAGGCGCGCGTTGTCCTTCTCCACCAGCACGGAGATGCGCCGGCGTTCGAAGTCGAACGGAACCTCGTCCACCTTGGTCCAGCCCGCGACGTCGATCTCCCGGTGCTCCAGGATCGCTTCGTCAAGGGGGCTGCGCAGCCCGGTTTCGAACCAACTGTTGAGGTACGCGAGCTCGAGCGCGCGCGCGCTTCTGCGTCCGTGCACGTCCACGTGCCGTTCGAGCCGGATGCGCGCCTCGGTGAGCGTGCCGGTCTTGTCGGTGCAGAGCACGTTCATGCTGCCCAGGTTCTGGATCGATGCCAGCTGTTTCACGATGACGCGCTGTTTCGCCATCCGCAGCGCACCCCGCGCGAGTGTCACCGAAACCACCATCGGCAACAGCTCCGGTGTGAGGCCTACCGCC
Organism: Burkholderiales bacterium; assembly: GCA_040507665.1. Taxonomy (GTDB): domain Bacteria; phylum Pseudomonadota; class Gammaproteobacteria; order Burkholderiales; family JAEUMW01; genus JAEUMW01. The sequence continues at coordinate 3,812 of JBEVOI010000209.1, read as the reverse complement.
AGCGCGACTGCGAAGAGGAAGGACTCCATCAGGGGCCGGTGCAAGACTACGTTGACGAGCAGGACGAATAGCACCATCAGAATGGTGAGGCGCATGATGAGCACACCGAACTGGCGCGTGCCGATCTCGAACGCGGTGGGGGGGCGAGCGGCTTCCAGGCTGATGGCGATCCGGCCGATCTCGGTGTGGCTGCCGGTGCGGCAAACGAGCACGGTCGCGCTGCCGCTGATCACCGAGGTTCCCATGAAGACGGCGTTGTCGGCGGCAGCCACTTCGGTCGCGGTCGGGTCCAATTCCGTGGGGCGCTTCTCCACCGGATAGGGCTCCCCCGTCAGCATCGGCTGCTTCACGAAGAAGTCTTTCGCTGCAATGACGCGCCCATCGGCGGGCACGAGGTCGCCCGCGGCAAGCAGCACCAGGTCTCCGGGCACGATCGACGCCAGCGGCACCTCCTGCTCTCTGCCATCGCGCAGCGCCATGGCGTGAACCGACACTGACCGACGCAATCGTTCCGACGCCCGGTTCGCGCGGTGCTCCTGCAGGAAGTCGAGAGTCACCGAGAACAGAATGATGATCGAAATAATCGCGAAGTCGGTGGTGTCGCCCGTCAGCGCGGAGACGCCGCTCGCGGCGAGCAGCACGATGACGAGCGGGTTCCGGAAGCGCGAAAGGAGTTGCAGCACGAGCGGCTGCTCGCGCCTTTCGCGGAGCCGGTTCGGCCCGAAGCGTCGGAGCCGCGCAGCCGCCGCTGCCATGCTCAAGCCGGCATCGTCCGTCGCCAGCTCCGCGCGCAAGTCGGGCAACGGCGTGAGCCACCACTTCGGCTCTTGTTCCGCGCGGGACACGCTCACCTCAATTGAGCAGCCGGCGGCGCGTCAGCACCAAGGCGACGTAGTATCCGGCGATGGCGTAAGCAGCCAGTACCGCCACGTTTCGCATCAGCGTTTCCGGGGCTTTGCCGTTCACGAGCGGCCGCGCGATCTCGATGGCGTGGGTGAGCGGCAGCCATGCAGACACGGCTTGCAGAAACGGCGGGAGCTGGCTGACCGGATAGAACACGCCGCACAGCAACACCATGGGCGTGATCACCAGCGTGAAGTAATAGAGGAAGAAGTCGTAGCTCGGCGAGACGGCGGTAGTGGCGAGGCCGAGGCTCGCGAAGGTGAGGCCGATCAGAAGCGTGAGCGGCAGGAGGAACAGCGTGAGCGGCGAATGGGAGAGGCCGAGTATCCAGATCACCGCAAGGATCGCCAGCCCCGAGAGCACGCTCTTGGAAGCGGCCCACATCGCTTCGGCCAGAATCACATCGTCGAGATCGATCGGCGCGTTGAGAATCGCGCCCCACGTCTTCTGCACGTGCATGCGCGAGAACGCAGAGTACAGCGCCTCGAAGGTCGCGCTGTTCATGGTGCTGTAGCAGACGGTGCCGGCCGCGAGGAAGGTGATGTACGGCGTGCCGTCTACCTCGGGCAGAAGGCTGCCGAGGCCGTAGCCGAGACCCAGCATGTAGAGCATGGGGTCGGCAAGATTGCCGAGCATGGAGGGGATCGCCAGCTTGCGCCAGACGAGGAAGTTGCGCCGCCATACCTGAAGGAAGCGGGGACTCAATGTCGGGAGGGCGAAGTACTTGGGGCTCACGTCAGGCAAATTCCCGCATCACGCCGGGCGGAGAAAAGCGGGTTTGGTGAACGGTCCGGTGGACTGATCCGTGTTACTCCTTATGGTAGGGGGTTCAGGACTCCACGTCCGCGGTTTCCCGAATTCTCCGACAGATCGATCAACCACCCGCCTAGACAGCCGCCGCCTGCGTGAGCGTGAGGAGAATGTCGGCGTACCAGGCGCAGTTGAGGTTCAGGCGTTCGTCCTGCTCGGCGTCGCGATTGTCGACGTCGAGGCGAGCCGCGTGAACGCCGAGTAGTATCCATGTCAGGTCCTCGCGTCCAGTGCCCTGAATCGCAGCTCGGGCAACAACCGGGGCGCCGCTCGCGCCGCGATGCATTCGCGCATCCGTCAGAAAATATCCATTCCCCTGAAACCGGATGCCGAACGCGGAAGCTATGACCGCCTGGCGGGCGACCGGCAGACGATGCAATGTGTCGTGAAAGCCCAGCGGGAAGCCGACGATGAGCACCGAGGTGCCCACTTCCATCCGGTCGAGCTCCCCAACCAGATGGGCCGGCGTGAATGCGTGCATGGCGAGAGTTTCCGGCAACGCGGACGGGACGAGCTCCAGTGCGACGACATCAACCGTGCCCGCCGAATCGAAGCCCTCGCGCCACACCGGTCCGGCTGCCCCGTAGAGCGGGATGGAGAACTGGGTGGTCACGGCGACGTTCGTCGGGTCCACGTGCAACTCGATCTCCAACCGGTCGGGGCGATGATTGGTCGCCTCGTCGAGCACCACGTGGCGACTCGTCACGAGGAACAACCGATCGTCGCGCTGGAAGAAGAAGCCCGTCGCGTTGCTCAAGATCGTCTGGCCGAACATTGACGTGACACGAGTCACGGCCAGGAGCAGCGCTTCAATCAAGGCTGGTGTCCGCGCACTGGTGAACAACCGGGATCACGGCGGGAAATTCAGTCCTCGCGACCTGCGACTGCCGTGGCGAAGCCGCATGTGGTCAGCAGCGCATCGACGAAGACTGCGCCAGAAATACGGATGTAGCCGCGGCGCATTGGGCTCATCGGTATCGTCATTCTGTTCCTCCATGCGGAACCTGATCGGGATAGGAACGATTGTCCCCCATTGCCCACCACTCCCGCAAAGTCTTGCGTTACACCTTGCCGGTGACCCTTCGCGCAGGACAGTACTTCGGGGTCCGGCGCGTCACCGAACTTGAGCTTCAGGTTGGGCGACTTCCGTTCTGCGGACCGCGTGCTGTTTGAACAGCGCCTGCGGGTCCGCCCCGGTCCTCAACTATCCACCGAAACGGGTCAGGTTCACAACCAAATCGCGGCATACATACACCCTCGCGCGACGCCCGGCGCCGGTGTGATCCTCTGCGCACTGCGCAAGGACTATCACCAAGGGCTACATCTATCGCTTGAATGGGACCAAGCGAGCATCCGCCGAGCCGCACCCAGCGATCGTTGTGGAAGTCGCACGAATCTTGCAGCCACGCCGTCGACACGTCATTCCGAGCCCAACCATGGAAGCCAAAAAAGTCCAGCGCGTCGGCCGATTCTGGTTCGCTACAACGCAACGCCCCGACGGCCAGTGGGTCGCGTGGGCGCAGACCACGCCCATCTACTCCGACCAGCCGCCGGTCGAGTCCGACAGTCGGGTCCGGTTCGCATTCGGTTTCTCCCGCGAACAGGCCGCTGCGAAACTCAAGCGGGATCTGGCCCTGCCGCCCTATGATCCCGCTTCCGTGCGCGAACGCCGTAACTGCTGGCTCATGCTGGCGTTGGCGACGATCATGATGCTCGGAGGTGCTATTGCCGCCGAGCCGGTGCTGGTCTGCAGCGGCATTGTAGGCATCGTTCACGGTCTCTACGCATGCGTCTGGCTCACCTCGGAGCATGCGGACGAGGGACGAACTTGAGCGCCGCGCCGATCTGACCCGGAGGGGCGCTGCTCCACTCGGTTCAGGTTTGGCGATTCAACCGATAGCTGAAACGCGCTATCTCACGCCTCGTCCTATCTGGCCCTCAGTTCGCCTAGCAAGAATACGGTTCGCTGATAGGCGCCCGTTACAGCGATTCGCCCTCCCGTAGGCCTTACCCTTTGCTCACCTTGATGGAGTAGGAGCCCGTTCCACCCGCGGTATTGAAATGCCGCACCTGCACGTCGTAGCTTCCGGGCGTCAATT